>DATDNK010000441.1:0-6894 GCA_036518275.1 Candidatus Acidiferrum sp. | reverse complement strand
TTACACGTTCTCCGACACGGTTGTCTGGAACCATGGAAAGCACAACTGGCGCCTCGGTGGCGACTATCGCCGCATCCTGCAAAGCTTTCATTCGGCGCGAAATGCGGAAGGCAGCTTCGTCTTCACGGGCTTTGGGACGGCGCAGTACGCTTCAGGGAGCGCCATCCCTGTAGTCGATACGGGATACGACTTTGCGGATTTTCTGTTGGGCTTTCCGCAGCAAACGTCGCTGCAATTTGGGACCACTGCCTATAACTTTCGCGCAAACTCCTACGATTTCTTCGTCCAGGACGACTGGCGGTTCCGGCCGAGTTTGTCTTTCAACCTGGGTTTGCGCTACGAATACAACGGCCCTTACACAGAAGCAAACAACCGCATTGCGAACTTGGACGTGGCACCCGGCTTCACCGCCGCTTCGCCCGTTCTGCCGGGTGGAACAGGCCCGTACAACGGCACTTTCCCGACGTCGCTGATTCAGCCGGACCGCAATAATTTTGCGCCGCGCGTAGGCATCGCCTGGAAGCCGCAAAAAAAGACCGTAGTGCGCGCGGGCTACGGCATCAACTACAACCTCGCCCAGTACGGCACGATGATTCAGAATTTTGCCTTTCAGCCGCCGTTTGCCAATACCGCCACCAATACTACAGATGTTGCAGGGCTCATCGCTGGAAACCCGCTGACGCTCGCCAGTGGGTTCCCATCGACCCCTTCCACTACCGTGACCAACAATTTCGCTGTCAATCCCAACTATCGGCTTGGCTACGCCCAAATTTGGAACCTGGACATTCAGCGGGAACTGCCGGGCGGATGGATCCTAAGCACGGGATACAACGGAGCAAAAGGCACGCGTTTGGATACCGAGCGCGCACTCGTGGTTCCAGCACAAACGCAGCCTTTCATCTACGAATCCTCCGAGGGCAATTCGATCCTGCATGCCGGTACCGTCCGCATTCGCAAGCGCATGGCAAAAGGGATCGGCATGAGCGCGCAGTATGTGTATTCCAAATCGATTGATGACGCTTCTTCGATTGGCGGCGGGGGAGGCGTCGTGGCGCAAAATCCCTTTGACATTTCCGCCGACCGCGGACTTTCCAGTTTCGACCAGCGGCATAAATTCACCGGGAACTGGATTTACGATTTGCCAATCGGAGAGAACCGCCACTTTTCTCCGAAAGGCGCCCTGGGCCATATCTTCGGCGCGTGGCAGTGGAGCGGCGACTTCACCGTAGGTTCGGGACTCTACTTCACACCGCGCGTGCTCGGCGGCGCGCTGGACATTGGCCGCGGCGTGAGCGGCTCGCTGCGCGCCAACACTGTTTCGGGACAAGCCATCGCCCTGAGCGACCCCACAACGCGCGAGTGGTTTAATACCGCCGCGTTTTGCGCTCCCAGTGCCACCTGCATCAATCTGAATGGCTCGGCCTTCGGAGATGCGGGACGCAACATCATTGAAGGGCCCGGACAAGTCACGCTGGACATGGCGCTGAACAAAACCATTGCCATCAGGGAATCGCGGGCCTTAGACCTGCGGCTTTCTGCCAACAACGTCTTCAACAACGTCCATTTCACCTCGATCAACACGGTGGTGAATTCGCTCGCTTTTGGCGAAGTGACGGGCACCGGCAGCATGCGGCGCGTGACCATGACCGCGCGATTTCGCTTCTGAAGGACAATGACCATGCGGCATACGAAGAAAAACTTTGCGGCTTTCCTCATGGCTGTTCTGCTTCTGGAGGCGCCCGCTCCCTTTGCCGCGCAACAGCCGGATCAAACGCCCGCGTCTGCTCCAGGCCGCATCCGCGTTACCACTGAACTGGTTTTGGTAAACGTCGTTGCTCACGACAAAAAGGGAAACCTCCTCCGCGATTTGAAGAAGGAAGACTTCACGTTGCTCGAAGACGGCAAAAAGCAAGAAATCTCCACGTTTGATTTCGAAAATGTGGATCAACCCTTGACCGCAGGAGCCGCGGAGGCCACCGTTTCCGGCACGGCAGGCGCCGCAACCGTCCTGCGCGCCGGGAAAAAAGCTGCTCCGTTACTGGACGCGCGCGACCGGAGATTGATGGTGTTCTTCTTCGATTTTTCCGCCATGGATCCGGAGCAGATTGATCGCGCCGTAGATGCGGCAAAGAATTTTGTTTCCACCAAAATGCAGCCTGCGGATTTGGTCGCCTTGATTTCTTTAGCGACGAATATGCACGTGGATTTGGACTTCACAGACGACAAGGACAAGCTGCTGGCGGCTCTCTCGGCATACACCTCCGGCGAGGGGCAGGGTTTCGACAATGGAGGCACTGGGGGCGCAGAAGGTGCGGCCGAGACCGGTGGCTCTTTTACGGCGGACGACACGGACTACAACACGTTTAGCGCCGACCGCAAGCTGCTGGCTCTTCAGTCCTTGATGCAGTCCCTAGGGAAACTCTCGCAAAAGAAAAGCCTCATCTACTTCAGCAACGGAATCAGCCAGTCGGGCATGGACAATCAATCGGCCCTGCGCGCGGCGACGGCCGCCGCCGTGAAGGCCAACGTGTCCATCTACTCGATGGATCTCCGCGGGCTGCAGGCCTTTCCGCCGGGCGGCGAAGCCCAGGCGGCCAGCCTGCACGGTCAATCCGCCTATTCCGGCGCGTCCGTGCTGAACGATTTAAATAACAACTTGAGTTCGCAGGAGACGCTGGCGACTCTTTCCTCCGACACGGGCGGCAAGTCCTTCTTCGACTCCAACGACTTCAGCGGCGTGTTTTCCCAGGTGCAGAAGGACACTTCGGCGTACTACGTCCTGGGCTTTCTCAGCAACAATCCCGACAAAGATGGGCGATACCGCCACCTGAAAGTCCAGGTGAACCGGGGTGATGCGAAGCTGGATTATCGCTCGGGATATTACGCCGAACGCGATTTCGTGCACCTGAACAAGGCCGACCGCGAGCAGCAACTCGAAGACGAGTTGGCCGCGCAACTCTCGCAGGTGGACGTCCCCCTGTACGCCGGCGCCGCTTATTTCCGCCAGGATGATTCGCACTATTATCTTGCCGTTTCTCTTGTGATCCCGGGCTCGCAGATTCCCTTCGTCACCGAAAAGGACAAAGACAACGCCACCATCGACATCCTTGGCCAGGTGCTCGAGAGCAACAAATTCCCCGTAGGCCACTTGCGCGACACCGTGAAACTCGCCGTGGACAGCACGCAGCAAGTCCGCCGCAAGAACGTGCAGTACAACACCGGCTTTGTGCTCGCTCCGGGCAGCTATCACTTGAAATTCGTGGTGCGCGAGAACCAAACCGGCCGCATGGGCGCCTTCGAAATGGACGTCCAGGTCCCCGATCTTCGCAAAACACCCTTAAAGATGAGCTCCGTGGTTCTCAGCAGCCTGCGCACCCCCGCGACCAATAAAAAGAGCGCCCCCAATCCCCTCGTGCGCGACCAGATGGAGACGGTTCCCAACATCACCCACGTCTTCACCGCCGACCAGCACCTCTATCTGCAATACGAGGTGTATGACGCCGCAAAGGGCAAAAATCCCGCGCCATCGCCTGGGACAACTCCGCCAGCAACCAACAGCCAGCCAAACGCCGCAAAAGGCGAGTCCGCCCCAAGTCCCGGGCCCGTAGCGGCGGGTTTACCCCGCCAGTCTTTGCCAGCGCCAAAACCAAAGAACAGCGTTCGCGTGCTAACCAGCATCGAGTTCCTGCAAGCCGGCGTGAAAGTCTACGAATCCAAGCCCGTGGTTACCAACGAAGTGGCCGCTCCCGACCGCAAAGCGGTAGTCCTTCAGATGGATGTGCCCCTGCAATCGCTGAAGCCCGGCCTCTACCTCTGCCAGGTGAATGTCATTGACGATGTCGCGGGTAACTTTGCCTTCCCGCGGTTCCCAATACTGATTCGCGAGCCGCAGCCATCACCCGCAACCAAATCCGGCAAGTAAGCTCTCGCGCTTAAATGAGAGCCGGATTCACCACTGCCGCCAATTCTCTGTACCGGCACAACGCATTGGCGAGTTGCATCTGCCGCGGGCTCCGGCATTCCGGCTCAAACAGCCGCGGATTCCCTACCACAATTACCGCGGTCATGGCCCGCGACGTCGCCACGTTCAGCCGGTTCAAGCTGTACAAAAACTCCATCCCGCGCGGCGCATCTTCCGGTGTCGACGTCGTCAGCGAATAAATCACCACCGGCGCCTCCTGGCCTTGAAATTTATCCACGGTTCCAATCTTCATCTTGGGAAGCCGCGCCGACAGGTCCGCTACCTGCGCGTTATACGGCGCAACAATCAAAATGTCGTCTTCCTTCAATCTCCTGCTGTTTCCCGCACCGTAGAACCATTTCACTCCCGGCTTGAGCAACCCCTTCACAATCCGCGCCACTATTTCCACTTCTTCGGCGCTTGCGTTGCGGTTCCCCTCATGCTCCACGGGAACAAACCATAGCCCCGCGCCGCTCAACCATGGATGTCCTTCCAGCACGCGGCTGTGGGTCAATACCTCGGCCTGCAATCTTCCTTCGTAGAAAAGTTCGCAAGTGAAATCGCAGATCTTCGGATGTAGCCTCCAAGTTCTCGGCAGCAGAAATCCCATATCAGGTGGAATCGTTTTATGGTCACCCAGCAGGTGCTCCAGCGCAGACTTTTCCGCGCCGTTCGGATGGCTGCCCTTCAGCGGCCGCTCCAGTTGTTGCGGATCGCCGATCAGCACCAGGCTCTTCGCGGCCTGCGACACGGCTAGCACGTCTGCCAATCCCATTTGTCCTGCTTCGTCAATGAAGAGTACATCCACCGCTTCAAACGCCGCTTCCGGTGTCCAAAGCCACGACGTCCCGCCCACAACGTTGGCCCTCCGCGACTCCAGCGCTTCCCACGCTTCCTCGTTTTTCTTGGCGATCGCGATGTCTTCGGTCCCTTCTTCGTCGTCGGACCGCTGCATGCACCTCACACCTTCCTGGTCCGCTTCGCTCGCCGCATCCACCACTTCCTCAAGCAGCTTCCGAATCACTTTGTGGCTCAGTGCCGTGACTCCGATCTTTTTCCCCTCTTTCACCAACTCGCAAATCATGCGGGCGCCCGTGAACGTTTTTCCCGCACCCGGTGGCCCCTGGATCGCAAACAGGGAGTCTTTCAGTGCCGACACGATCCGGCACGCTGTTCCCTTGGGACTCTCCCCCGCTCGCGGTTCCAGCGTTTCCCCTCTCCTGAGTCTTGGCTGCTTCCGCAACAGCAAGTCTCGTCCCGCGCGATATTTTTGCGCCGCGTCGATACCATTCGCCGCCACCCACTCTCCGATCCGGAAAAGCGCTTCCGCATGCTCTTTCACATTAAAGGGCCGCTCCCACACGTACGCGGCGGTCGGATGAAAATCTGCGGTTTTTTTCGTTTTCTTGACGTCGATCGTGCGCCGGACTGGATCAATTTCCAGCACCGTCCCGAATTTTTCGCCTTTGCAGTACATTTCCTTCTCGGCGCGCGCTTCCGTCTCCTGCTTCTCGAACGCATAGCGATCCACGGGAATGTTTCGTTCCACCGACAAACGCTTCAAAAGCTTCAGTCCCGCCAATCCTGCTCTTTCTTCCAGCAGGTCCGGCTCGTCCAGCTCCGCGAGCCGGTAGCCCTCCCAATACGTTGCCTTGTCCTCCCGCCGGTGCCAGTCCTGCAATTGCGCCAGCAGCCACTGTGCTTGCTGCTCGTTCGTGCGTGCCTCCGGGTCCACCGGTATTCCTTCCGCCAGTTTTCCCACCAGCGCCGCAACGCGCTTCTGCCTTTCGTCAAGCTCTTCAGATGGCCCCTCTTCGCGGTCAACAAATCGCGGCACTTGCGTCCCGCTGTCCGCCAACTTCCGCCGCTCCTCCTCCAGCCAATCACGCAGCTTCGCCGTCGAAACGCAGTCCTCGCGGTTGTAGCCCTCCATCACTTCGCGCACAGACTCAGGCAACTCCTCGTCTCCCCAGTCCAGCTCCAGCCGGTGTTCCACGTACCGCATCGCCGCCCGGGACTTCTCAAGCGGAGTCTCGCGCTTGAATCCGTAGAACGCCTCTATCTTCTTCAACGAATACTCTTCCACGCTTGCCCGTACGCCTTGCTTAAACGCCTGATGCAAATCCACCAGCATCCCCGCGCGCAGCATGCGGTCGATTTCGTCTTCGCGCGTCGCATGCATGCCCATCAATCGCCTCATCGTGCCCGGCTCGTACGCCCCGAAGTGATACACGTGCATCTTAGGATCGGCCTCGCGTCTCCGCATGATTTCGTCCACCAGCCACTCAAAGCCTTTTTTTTCATCTTCGCGATTCAAAGCCCATCGCTTTTCATAATTCAATGCGCCGTCCGCGTCCCGCGCCGCGAACCCAAACAAATATTGCAGTCCTTGCTCCCCCACAAAGGGATCGCCCTCAAAATCCATGAAAACATCGCCCGCCGAAGGCTCCGGCAGGCGGCAGAATCCCATTCCTTCTGCCACCGGCAAAAGCTCATGCTTCAACCTCTGCTCGGTGCGGCCTTCAACCTGCACGCGTGCTTGCTCGCGCATACGCACGTATGCTTCTTTCGACCCATGCCTCGGCCGTTCCTTCAGAGGTATCGGCAGCACCGCCAGCTTCGCCATGGTCCCGGCGTTCCACGCATCAAACTGATCCCGCTGCTGCCGCCGGATGTCCGCTACCAAAGACAAATGATCGTCCGCGCGCCTGCGGGCATCGCATTCGTGAAACCACTTGCAGATGTTGCAGTGCTCCACCGGCTCCGGATAAGTCGCCGCATTCGCCCTATCTTTATCCGTTGTGAACTCCAACTCATATTGCCGGCCGCCCGCTGATGCAGGAGCTGTCTTCGGCTTATCTGCCTGAGCGGGAGGCAAACCTTTTCGGACGGCAACGGCAAGTCTCTCCTTCACATACCGGTAATACGCCGCA
>DATDNK010000440.1:0-9583 GCA_036518275.1 Candidatus Acidiferrum sp. | reverse complement strand
CTGAGAAAGATTCAGAAAGATTGCGGCGCTACTTGAAAGAGATGCTCAGAGAATTTCGGCCAAGGATCACTGCCGGTGAATTGGCGATCGAGGATGCGGGGCGAAGGAGGATTTCCGCGTCCGTGTTCGCGAGAGCAGAGTTTCAGCAGCTGGCTTAACGAATTCCCGCGCGCCAAGCTGGTTTCCGCAGGTTGACACGAGCTTCCTGCAAGCGTATTTTGCCGGTAAATCGGGCCTACGAGGACAATCAAGATGGCCGCCCCTCGTCAAGTACCGCAAAGAACGCCTCCCCAACAGAAACGCAGCATCCCCCACACGTTGTTTTTGACAGCCACGTGGATCCTGAAGGGACTGCTGCGGCTGGGCATACCCATGGGCCCGATGATTCTGCTCACAGTTCGAGGCCGCAAGTCCGCAAAGCTGCGCACGACGCCCGTGGATTTGTTCCGACGCGGCGAGCACAGTTACCTGGTTTCCACGCACCGACAGGAAAGCTCCAATTGGGTCAAGAATCTGCGAGAGGCTGGCGCGGGCACGTTAACGCGCGGGTGGAGCCGACGGGCGATTAAGGTGGTGGAACTAGCGCCGGAAGCGGCTGGGAGGGTACTGAAGGAAGTCTTAGGGCCGCGCCTGGCTTCCCCGGTGGGCGGAGTCGTGCTTCGGCGGACTTTTTCCATCGCGCCAGAGGCACCGCTGGAAGAG
Organism: Candidatus Acidiferrum sp.; assembly: GCA_036518275.1. Taxonomy (GTDB): domain Bacteria; phylum Acidobacteriota; class Terriglobia; order Acidiferrales; family UBA7541; genus Acidiferrum. The sequence continues at coordinate 8,881 of DATDNK010000440.1, read as the reverse complement.
TTCATCGCTGCAGCACAGAGCCATCCGGTCTTCGAGATTGTGGATCAGAAAGCCGCTTGAGCGGAGACTATCGAAGCCCGCGATGGTACCTGGAGGCGCCAGTCGGTGGACGACTGGCCTGAAACCCCGGCGTATGCGAAGGTGATGAGCGCGGCTGTGCGACTCAGCTGGCGGGCTGAGGCTGCTCGGCGCGCTTCTGCTTAATTTCCTTGACTTTGTCGACCAAGTCGTCGGCCTGCTTCAAGAGAGCATCTCGCTCCTCGGCGGATTCCACCATGTCGGCTTTGCGGCGATAGAGCAGGTTCAGATAGGCCATGGCGTCGTCGTAATCGGGACGGAGCTGAATGGCCTTCTGAAGATCGGCGATGCCTTCATCTACCATAGAGGCGTACTTTGCAGTGTAGTCGCTGCGCACTGCAGCAGGAAGCGGATCGGTGTCCTTGACCTGCTTCTTGATGTTGTTCTTGTTGAATTCGGCGCGCATTTCGTTGTTGGCGCGAAACGACAAGGTCCAATCGATGACGCCGATCCAATAGTAGGGCTCCGGATCGTTGGGCTTTAGTTCAATGTGCCTCTGGTGGTAGGTCTTGGACTCCTCGAATTTCTTCGGGTCGTAGGGCTGGCCGGCCATCTGAAAGATGATGGAGCCGACGCCGTCGACGGCGCTCAGATTGTTGGGATCGATACTGAGCACGTCTTTGAATTCCGCGACGGCCTGATTGCCAAGACGCGTGTTCGCATCAGACGGGGCGCCGGGAATGTACTGGCTGGCATACGCAGTGGCCAGATAGAGGCGCGCGTTCATCAACGAGGGATCGAGGTCCCTGGCCTCCTTGAAGAACTCGATGGCGGCGTCGTACTGGCCGTTCTTGAAGGCGCCGACGCCCTTGTTGAGGAGATCGCGGGCCTTCAATTTGTTACAACCTGAAACTCCAACGACGAGAACAAATAGAACCGCGCAGGCCAAAGCGCGGAGCGAGACGCGGGCCGATTGGGAGCGAAGTGGTCTGTGCAGTGTCACCGATGAAGCGTGAGTCATCGAGGCATCCATCCCTGCTAAGCGCGAGGCCTGAGAGGCCGGCCCGGCGCCCGGAATATTCACGTCCGCCCTGCGAAGGGCAAAAGCAAGTACTCAGAAATCGTTTCCCAGTTGTTGCGTCAACAAGCCGATCGGGGCAATTCCCGCCGTGTGCATGACGTCAATGACCCGGGCCACCACGGCAAATTCGACCGAAGCTTCGCCCCATACAAACGCAGTGCGGTCGGCACGCGTCTTGAAGATTTGCCGCAGCCGAGAATCCAGGTTTTCCCACTGCACGGGTTCCTGGTTGACGCGCAGGGAACCGTCCGCGAGAACTTGTATCACAACTATGTGGTTTTGTCTCCCCCCCGAGCAATCTTCAGGCCCCTGGGTCGCGCACGGCTGGGGAATTTGCGCCCGAAGCCCCACTGAGTGGGGCATCAGCATAAAAATCACCAGAAGCACCAGCAGGACATCAATTAATGGAACAATGTTCGGGTCGGAAACAACGCCACGTTTACCGCCTACCGCAATTCCCATGAGTCACCTCGTCGAAGAGCAGATCTTCTGCGAGGAGAACTCTCACAACCTGCGAAAGATGCTACTGGCCCGCTTCGAGCTTGGCGGTAATCAAGCCGATCTTGTCAATCCCGGCGCCGCGCATGATGTCAATGGCGCGGGCGACGTCCATGAAGAGCACGTCGTTGTCCCCTTTGACGAATGCAATCTTCTCGGCGCGTTCCTTAAAAATGGTCTCCATGCGAGGCCCCAGGCCATCCCAAGTGGTGTCTTCCTGATTGATCTTGAGCTTGCCGTTATTGGCGATCTGGACGACGACCGTTTTGTTTTCAAGTTCCTGGCTCTGCTGCTGGTTGGGCGAAGGCTGAGGAACAATCGCATCCAAGCCGTTGGGTGTGCGCGGGGTGATGACCATGAAAATGATAATCAGCACCAGCAAAATGTCGATGAGCGGCACCACGTTCGGCGTAGACAACGCGCCGTGGCCTTCTCCAACTTCCATTCCCATAGCGAGTCTCCTGTGGGCCCGGGGAAGAGCATCTCCGCGAGCCGCGAGACCGCGCCGGGTGGGTTCCGGCGCGGCTTCAAATCATCAGCAAACGAATGGCAAACACCAAATAATTCCGGCGACCCGAAAGCCGCCGACACGACGTCCTCAATCCGCGGGCGGACGAGCTGTCGTCGTAGCTTTCTCCATCCTCTGGGTGAGCAGCCCCAGTTGGTCAACACCAGCAGAACGTATCTCGTCCACTACGGCCACGACATCGCCATATTTGGCCCGAGAATCACTCCTGACATAAACCGTTTTGTCCAGACGATTGGCGATCATGTCCTTAATTGCGCCGGTGAGTTGATCCTTCTCCACCTTCGTGCTGCGAAGGTAAATCCGGCCATCGCGAGTCACGGCCACGACAATGGCATCGTCCTTGTCCGCATCCTGCATATCGCGAGAATTAGCAGCGGTGGCCAAGTCGACGGGAATATCCTTGGTCAACAAAGGAGTGACCACCATAAAGATGATGAGCAAGACGAGCATGATGTCCGCCATTGGGATGACATTGGGGGACGCCATCTGCGCGCCAGCTACAGGCTTGTAAGCCATGGTTTACTCCAGTTACTTTCTGGCGCCGCGCCGCAGGATGAAGTAGTTGATCAGCTCCATCGAGGAGTTGTCCATCTCGACGTCGAAGGCTTCCACCTTGTTGGTGAAATAGTTGTAAGCCCACACGGCGGGGACGGCAACGAGAAGACCGAAAGCGGTGGTAACGAGGGCTTCCGCGATACCGCCCGCGACTGCCGACAGACCGGTTGCCTTCTGCGTCTCGATGCCCTTAAACGCGTTCAGGATGCCGACCACGGTGCCAAACAGGCCGACGAACGGCGCGGTGGAACCGATGGTGGCAAGAGCGGAAAGGCCGCGCTTCATTTCGGCATGGACGATGGCGACAGAGCGCTCGAGACCGCGCTTGGCAGCGTCGATTACGTCGGAGTCCGAAACCTGCTGCGAAGCCGACTGGAATTCCGAGAGGCCGGTGGCTACGACCTTGGCGATGTGGCTCTTCTTGTTGCGCTCGGCAATGGCAATGGCTTCATCGAGCTTGCCATCCTTGAGCGCGCCGGCCACCTGCTGCACAAAGATGCGCGACTGTTTGCGCGCTGCGCTGTACATCAGGGCGCGGTCAATCATGACACCGAAAGAATAAACGGAAAGAAGAAACAGGATAACGACCACGGTCAGCGCCAAATTACCCATGTTGTGGATCATACCGCGGAGGTCCCAGTTACCGCCCTGCAGGAGCAGGGCTGAGAAGAGATTCAAAGTGGCTACCATTCGTTTGCTCCTTAAGTTTCAAGCGACCATCCAGCGGTGGCTGGAGGATCCGCGAGAGTGTTTGCTGAGTTTACTGCGCGGACTGGCGCGCCTTCCCCACGACTGGCACGCCAGACCGTACTACTGGTTAAGAGAGAAAATCACATCAATCGTCGTGTCGACTTCAACCGGCTCGCCGTTGAGAAGAGTCGGTTGATACCGCCACTGACGAACGGCGTCCAGCGCCGCCTGCTGCAAGAGCGGGTGGCCAGAAATCACTTCCAGTTGCTGTATCGTGCCATCCTTGCTGATGATGGCGTGCAAGCGCACCGTGCCCGAAATACGAGTCTGGCGGGCCAGCGGCGGATAAATAGGTTGCACGCGGTTGACGATGCGCGCGGCTTGCACATTGCCGCCGACGCGGATCGGACCAGTCGGCTTGGGCTTCGGCGGGGCCACAGTGCCCACGCCGCCAAGCACGCCACCCAGAACACCGCCCATGGAACCACCGGCAACGCCGCCGGGAACGCCACCCACGGCGCCTACGGAGCCCATGTCGGGTTCGGCTTCTTCCTTAATAATCTTGATGTCCTTCGGGATCACTTTAGGCGCCATGAGCTTTCCGGCATCCATCAAGTGAACTTGCGGCCGCACTTTCACCACTTGAACGGCTGCGGGAGGCGGCGGCGGTGGCGGGGGAGGCGGGGGCGCAGTGAGCATGGTAGCCATCATGGTCTTGGGCAGGGCTTCGGTGTAAATCAGCGGAATCAAGATCAGGATCCCCAAGAACGCGATTTGAAACGCGCTGGAGACCAACACGGTCCACCACTTGTTGGTCTTCTTGGGGTTTGGACTAGAAATCACCATCTCGTCAAACATAAGGTCCTTTACCTCCTACCGGCGGGAGCGAGACGCGCGGTGACGTTTTCACTTCCACGGTTCTTGTTGCCGGCTGCGGTTCCGGTGCCTGCCACCACTCCACGGCCGCGCCAGCGATTCCAGGCGACGACAATGGGAGCGGCAATACCAAAGCTGGAATATGTTCCTACCACAATCCCTACCACCAGAGCAAAGGAGAAAGCACGAAGCACCTGGCCGCCCATCAGGAACAAGACGAGCACGGTAAGGAAAGTCAAGCCACTAGTCAAGATGGTTCGCGAAAGAGTTTGGTTGATGGACTTGTTGACCACGTCCGCGAACCCTTCCCGGCGCAGCAAACGGTTGTTCTCACGAATGCGATCAAAGATGACAATGGTGTCGTTCATGGAATAACCGACCAGCGTGAGGAGCGCGGCGATAACCGTGAGGGAAATCTCGAAACGCAGCAACGAGAAGAATCCCAATGTAATCAGCACATCGTGAAACACGGCGATCACCGCTGCCAACCCGTAAATCATCTTGTCAAACAACCTGAGAATGAAACCGGAAAATCCGCTCTGGGCAAAGAAGAGCTGCCCTGCAGATGCTCCGCCCTGGAACCGCAGGGCAATATATAACAGCATCCCCCCTAAAGCATAGAGCGTAACTTGAACTGCCTGCAGACGGAGTTCGGCGCCGACTTTGGGGCCGACGATTTCGATGTTGCGGATGGCGAAGGGACCAAGAGAAAAATTCGACTTGATGACGTTAAGAACGGCAGGGGTCACGCCAGATACTTTGGAAAGATCATCGAAATTGGTGAGGATGCCGTTGGCGTCCGAGTCGCGGTAATCTAGGATCTTTTTGCCAAGCTGCTGGTAGCGGTCTCCGGCGTTAACGGAGAGGAATAAAGGATCTCTCTCGTTAAGCACCTTGGCAAGAGAGGTCGGCGTTGTAGAATTGAAATCAGGCTTACCGGCAGAAGCCACACCGTATGTGACGTTCAAAGCGTCGAGAACCTTGCCCCTACTGGCCTGTATGACTTCTTCATCCTGCCCCTTACCTTCAACAAATATGAGAACCTCGTTGTTGTTGGGGTTGGAGATGTCGCGGATACCCTGCATTTCTGTGTTGCCAAGCCCCTGAGCCGCAAGGCCGCTGCGGAGCTTGTCAAGATCCGGTGTTTTAGCAAAACGAACGTCCACGTTAGTGCCACCGCTAAAATCGATTCCGTATTTAATGCCGCGTCCGTAGAAAATCGAAACCCATCCGGCGAGAAGAAGAATACCGCTCAAGGCGTAGAAGTACTTCGCCTTGCCCATCCAATTGAGATTGGGCTGCTTGAAGAGCTCGAGCATGCCTTCCTTACTTCCCTTCCTTAGACACCGCCGGTCGCAGAATGTTCCCGGCCCGGGAGCCTCTACTTTCACCCTAGGGGCAGAGCTATCTAGGGTAGAGGAGCCAAGCCGATGAACCTACCGCCCGTTGGTTTACGGGCAGCTAGGTAGCGCGCTTTAGCAGTTCTAGTACGCATTTAAATGCTCAGTTCCGCCTGACGGTCCATCTTTGTCAGGTGATACTGGAAAATCGTCTTGGACACGTAGACCGCAGTGAAGATATTGGCTACCAAGCCGACGACCAAAGTGATGGCAAAGCCGCGGATCGGGCCGGTTCCGAAGAAGCCCAAAAATGCCGCGGAAACTACGGTGGTCACGTGCGTGTCGATAATGGTCCGGAAGGCGTTGTCGAAACCGGCGTCCACGGCAGCGGAAGAGGACTTGCCATTGCGTATTTCTTCGCGAATGCGCTCGAATACCAGAACGTTGGAGTCCACGCCCATGCCGATGGTAAGGATTACGCCGGCAATACCGGGAAGCGTGAGAACCGCGCCCGACATGGCCAGGAATGCCAGAAGAATGATCAGGTTGAGGATCAAGGCGAGCACGGCGTTACCACCGGAAAGCCGGTAGTAAACCAGCATGAAGAACATCACGACGAGGAGGCTCAGGACCGAGGCCTGCACGCCGTGACGAATCGAATCCGCTCCAAGAGAAGGCCCAACCGTGCGCTCTTCGAGGTACTTAATCGATGCGGGAAGAGCGCCAGCGCGGAGAACCAACGCCAGCTCGTGAGCGCTTTGCTGGCTGAAGCTCCCTTCAATCATCCCGGAATCTTCGATGCGGCCATTAATGACAGGATCGGATTTGACGCAATGGTCGAGGACGATAGCCATGTTGCGGCCGATGTTTTGTTGGGTAAACGGTCCGAAACGCCGAGCCGCTTCAGGCGAAAGCGTAAAGTTCACCTGCCAAGTGCCGGGATTGGTGGCGTTGCGAGTTTCCGCGGCACTGCGCAGGTCGCGCCCCGTAACAATGGGCGCGCGAGTCAGCAAGTAATAGGTGTCACCGCCGTTTGCCCCGGCCACCCGATTGTCCGCGCAAGCAGGCACGAGTTCGTCACCCGCTGGAAGCACAGTGTGCTGCGCCATATAAGCGGCAACGGATGGATAGGTCTGCGGATCCTCGACGAGTTTTAGCTCCAGCTGGCCGCCAGCTTGGATGACTCGCCGGGCTTCGGCCGTGTCAGCAACGCCAGGCAGCTGCACCAGGATTTCATTGGCGTTGCGGCCCCCGCGCGGCTGAACCGTGGGTTCGGTAAGTCCGAGTTGGTTGATGCGCTGCTCGATGGTTTCTTTCGCCTGCGTGACTGTCTGATCCTGAATCGCAGCTACGGCGCCCGGGCGGAGAGTCAAAGTGTAACTGCTGGTTTCGCCGGCGGCCGGAGCGATATCCCAAACATTGTTGTATTGCGTGCCCACAAAGTCGCTCAAGATTGAATACTGCGCGGGGTCAATGTTGCGGACCAGAATGTGGGTATCGTCGGCGCGACGGACTTCGTCGTAGTGAACATTCTTCTCGCGCAAGGCATTAGTGAGGCGGTCGACGGTGGTGTCCGTTTCCTGAGCGACAGCTTCCTGCACCTGGACCTGAAGCACCATGTGACTCCCGCCCTGGAGGTCGAGGCCCAGCTTGATCTGACTTTTGAAATTGTCCTTCACCTGCGCAAAAGACGTAGGGAACGTGGGATAGCCGAAAAGGAAATAGAGACAGAAAACGATAACTACAAGAATGAACAGCGCTTTCCACTTGAGATTGGGATTCATAGTTAAAAGATGAGACGCGGCAGCGGGCGAAGAGGTGGCCTATTTTGCATCTTCCTGCGCCTCCACCTGCGCTATGGCCGCACGCGCGACTCGGATTCTAACTTGCGGCTCCGAAGAAATCTTCATGATCACGGAATCTCCATCGAGGCCGCTAATGGTGCCGTAAATGCCGCTGCTGGTGATGACCTTGTCCCCGGTCTTCAGTGCCGACTGCATTTCCTGAGCCCTTTTCCGCTGCTGTTGCTGCGGCCTGAAAACCATGAAATACATAATAAGAATCATCGGCAGGATCAGAAACAAAATGCTACCCAAGCCGCCGCCGCTAGGTGCTTGAAGAAGAATTGCCGCTGCCATCATCAGTTCTCAGTTCTCAGTTCTCAATCTTCCGTATTCGGTTCTCAGTCAAAAGCCCCGCGTCCTTTTCCACAACCTCGAGGAGATAGCAGCGCGCCGCGCGGGCGAACCGCTCGCTTCCCTGCTCTACTGACTTCCACTTCATCTTTGTGGGCAACCCCGACCTGGTCGGCGTTGACGTGATCCCCCGCGCATGGCGCGCGTTGCCCTAAACCAAACCCTCTGCCCTGAACGCCCTTCAAGACCCAGGCTAAACCCTGCGGTTCTCCTGAGCAACCGACTCTCAGGCTGGGTCCGCTGCGTAACGCGCGTGCATCTCAGATGAGAAATTCGCTAGGTTCCCAAACTCGATAGCCTCTCGGATTTGCCGCATGATGTCAAGGTAAAAGTGGATGTTATGGTGGCTGGCCAGGATGGCCGCAGTCATCTCCCCGGCTGCAAAAAGATGACGGAGATACGCGCGCGTGTAGCGGCCGCAGACCGCACAAGAACAATTCGCATCGATGGGGCGCTGGTCTTCAGCATAGCGCGAGTTCTTGATGAGCACGCGGCCTTCGCTGGTGTAGAGGCAGGCATGGCGCGCGGCGCGCGTGGGAAGGACGCAATCCATCATGTCAATGCCGAGCGCGACGTAGTCGGCAATTTGTTCGGGGCGGCCGACGCCCATGAGATAGCGCGGGCGATCTTTGGAAAGCAGCGCGGTCACTTCGGCGGCCATCACGCAGGTAACTTCGTGGGGCTCGCCGACAGCCAAGCCGCCGACGGCATACCCAGGAAAATCGAGTTCGAGAAGCTGGCGGGTGCTATCGCGGCGCAAGTCGGGAAAAGTCGCGCCCTGCACGATGCCGAATTGCCATTGGGCAGGAAGATTGCCGTTGCGGCGCGCGCATTCCTGAAAATAGTTGCGAGCGCGGCGAGCCCAGGTAGTCGTGCGTTGCAGGGCGGCTTCAGCGATATGGCGAGGCGCAGGAGTTTCGATGCATTCATCGAGGACCATCGCGATGTCAGAGCCTAGCGCAAGTTGAATCTCGGCGGCTTTTTCGGGTGTAAGAAGATGTTCCGAGCCGTCGAGATGCGAGCGGAAGCGGACGCCTTCGTCCGTGACCTTGCGCAGTTCAGAAAGACTAAAAACCTGGTACCCGCCGGAATCCGTGAG
>DATDNK010000439.1:0-4804 GCA_036518275.1 Candidatus Acidiferrum sp. | reverse complement strand
CTGTCACGGCAGAGGCCGCGGGTTCGAGTCCCGTCGTCCCCGCCATAGTTTCAGTCACTTAGAGAAGAACCCAGAAAAAACCTGGGTTCCTTCCGTCCAATAAGCCGCCACCCCGTCCGCCACGCATTCCCTTGAACGAATCCTGGAATGCACCCTCCAACAACACGTTCTTCCCCTTGCGTCGATGAGATTGGAAAACAAAACGTAGTCAATGAGTGATGTCACTTCCATAGTATCCGATCGGGGATTCCATTGAGCGCCGAACTTCATCCTCCGGTCTAGAATGCAGTTGCAAATCCCAACTTCCGGCACGTTTTTCTTCTCTTAGAAAGGTGAATAGAGCCACAGTCACGGCCAGGATCAATGGCCCCATGAAAAGTCCGAGTGCACCGAATGCTTTGAGTCCACCGATCACTGCGAAAAACACATATAGCGTTGAAAGCTTGACTCGGCCTCCAATGAGGTACGGCCTCAAGACGTTATCCACGGGATGTACCACGGCGAGGCCCCATAAAAGTGGGATGAAACCCTTGATCCAGTGACCGCTGAAGACGAGCATAGAGATCGCCGGAAGCAAAACAATGGCAGTCCCAATCACCGGCAACAGAGCGCACAGGGCGGTAACTATGGCCCAAAGGACAGGCGAGCTGACGCCGAGCATCCAGAAAGCAACACCTGCAAGAGCGCCTTGCAATGCCGCCATGGCGAGCGTCGCAAGACAATGGCATGAAGAGTATCTCGAACCCTAATTAACAGCCTTCGTGCATGCTCCCGTTTTAGAGGCAGTACAACAGCTGCGCGGCGTAACATTCCTCTGCCATCCCGGAAAAAGAAGAACAAAACAAAAAAGGCAAAGAATGCATTTGCGACCGAGGAGGTAAGGCTTCCGAGAGCGCCGGCCGTAATATTCAAGAGGACAGCGACCCATTTCTCCGTTTGATTGAGTGCGGCATCTCGCAGGTCCGAGACAGAAATCGGAAGATAGCGGCCCAAAAACTCGATTGCTCTCTCAAAGAGATAGAGAAGATAACCGCTTAGGCGTTCGCGGCCCTCGCCGGGGGCGGCGAGCGATTGATAGATGTCGCGCAGTCCGGAAGCGACAGCGCGTCCGAGGAAACCCACGAACAACACGATCACGAGAATAACCACGGCCGTGGACAAGAATGCGGAAACGTTGCGATTGCGAACCCTGCGGGGCCGTTTCAGACTGCGCGAATTTGATCCGGGCTATCGAAACCCACTTCGGCTACTTTGGGTGGGCCGCGGCTTTTATATGTCTTGACACGTATATGCGCTATGGGGCATACTAGGGCTATGGAATCTGTGTTCGAAATCATTGCGGAGCCGAACCGCCGCGCGATCTTGAGCCTGCTTGTCTCGTCCCAACAGTCGGTGGGAGAGATCGAACGTCAACTGCGGATGCCGCAGCCGAGCGTGTCAAAGCACCTGCGAGTGCTGCGCGACGCCGGTTTCGTGGAGGCCACCGTGGACGCGCAGCGACGTCTCTATCGACTGAAACCTAAACCCTTTCAGGAGTTGGATGGCTGGCTCGAGCAGTTCCGCCGGACCTGGACGGCTCACGTGGATGCTCTCGAACGCTACCTCGACCGCATGGAGCCGCCTGCGGGTCGGGCCATGTATCGGGAAACACCAATAAAAAGGAAGACCAGAAAGAGACCGCGCGGCGCAAACCGCGAAACTGACAAAGGAGAAAGGAAATGAAAATCAAACTGACGAGCGTGTACGTGGACGATCAGGAGAAGGCGCTGCGCTTCTATACCGAAGTGCTCGGCTTCGTGAAGAAGGCCGATTTCAGTAATGGCCCCTATCGCTGGCTGACGGTGGCCTCCTCCGAGGAGCTGAACGGCACGGAGCTGCAGTTGGCACTCAACGACAAGCCGGCGGCCAAGGGTTACCAGGAAGCTCTGTTCCAGCAAGGCCAGCCCGCGGCCATGTTCTTCACCGACGACGTCAAGGGCGACTACGAGCGGATCAAGGCCCGCGGCGCCGAGTTCACGATGCCGCCCACCGGGGTGACCGGCTCGACCATTGCGATGCTGAAGGACACCTGCGGCAACCTCCTTCAGCTCACGCAACTGATGAAGTGGTAGGACGGATCCAGGTTGATGGCGTGTTCGGGGAACCAGGCGCGGCTGATGTTCATAACCCAGGCTGATGTTCGGAGAAATGCAAGGAGAAGAAAGATGATGGAGCGCGAGCAGTACGAACCAGGTCCGGCGGGCGTGGCGCAGATACAAAAAGAGGACGAGAAGTGGACGCTCGTTCTCGTCAAAGAGCTGCGTCACCCGCCGGAGAAAGTCTGGGAGGCGCTCACAGAGCCGGAACATCTGCGGGAGTGGGCGCCCTTCGACGCCGATGGAAGCCTCGGTACGGTGGGGGCCACCGTGAACCTCACCACGGTGGGAGCGCCCGCGCCGCGCGTTACCGAAACAACAGTGACGCGAGCCGATGCTCCCAAGGCGCTCGAGTACAAATGGGGCGGCTTCGATATGCGGTGGAAACTCGAAGCCCTTGCCGGCGGCACGCGCCTCACGCTGTGGACCAACATCGGGCACCGGTACATCGCCATGGGTGCTGCGGGATGGCACATTTGTTTCGATGTTCTGGATCGCCATCTCGGCGGAACGCCCATCGGCCGCATGGTCGGCCCCGATGCGATGAAGTTCGGCGGCTGGCAGCGGCTGCACTTGGAGTACGCCAAGCTGTTTGGTATCGAACCCCTTAACTGGCCGCCTCAGGCGGGTCAGAATTCTTGAATCGAGGAGGATTTATGACGAAGAGAAATAAAATTATCTATTGGGTTTCTACCCTCTGGCTGGTATCAGGAATGCTGTCAAGCGGGGTATTGCAATTGTTCCAAGCGAAAATGGACGGAGCTTTGTCGCCGCCGGGAGTATTTGGCATCACGCATTTGGGGTATCCTGTGTATTTTCTGACGATACTGGGCATTTGGAAAATTTTGGGAGTTGCGGCAATTTTGATGCCCAAATTTCCTTTGCTGAAGGAATGGGCTTATGCGGGCTTTTTCTTTGTGGTGACGGGAGCGGCATATTCTCATGTTGCGGTCGGTGATTCGATGAAGGAGTTATTTCCCGCAGTGTTGCTTCTGGTCATGACGGTACTCTCGTGGTATTTCAGACCGGCGGAGAGAAAAATTATTTCGGTGAATCAATTCAGTCACCGACAAGACTTCGAACCGGCCAAGAGCGCAACCGAGATGCATGGCACCGCTGGCGCGGTTGACGCGTAGAGACGCATTCTGAAATTCGTGAATCGAGGTGGATCGCAAGACCATGGCCCAACCAGCTAAAAGCAAGAAAAAGGAATTGTCATCCGAACAACGCAAAGAACTGCTGAAGGCCTTGAAAGCCCGTTTTGAGAAAAATAGGAACCGGCATAAAGATCTTGAATGGGCGGAAGTGGAAGCAAAGCTGGAAGCAAATGCAGAAAAACTGTCGTCCCTCCATGAAATGGAAAGAACTGGCGGTGAACCGGATGTTGTTGGTCAGGATAAAAAGGTGGGCGAATACATTTTTTATGACTGTTCGGCGGAAAGTCCTAAAGGCCGCAGAAGTCTTTGCTACGACCGGGAAGCGCTGGACTCAAGGAAAGAAGCTAAACCAAAAGATAGCGCCACAGATATGGCGGCTGCGATGGGCATTGAGCTTTTAACGGAAGAACAATATCGAGGGCTGCAAAAGCTTGGAAATTTCGACACGAAAACGTCGAGCTGGGTGAAAACACCTTCTGATATCAGAAAACTCGGCGGGGCCCTCTTTTGTGATCGACGCTTCAACACTGTTTTCGTGTATCACAACGGTGCGGAATCTTACTACGCCGCCAGGGGGTTCCGCGGCTGGCTAAGGGTCTAAAGCTGCACTTTGAATCATTGGACGCGGTGAGGGAACGCGTTTGTTCGGCCCATGTACGCAGCAAATTCTCAAAGGAGAAGGATTCGATGATCACGAATGCCACCCAACGTACGATTTTTCGCTGGATTCACATTGTCTTTAGCATTCCGATCATCGGCTACATTTATAGCCCGTTTGATAAAATTCCAAACTATGTCCGCCCTACTCGGTTTGTCTTCGTTCCTATAATGATCTTTACAGGGCTCTGGATGTGGAAAGGCCATCTGGTTCGACAACTTATTTCCAAAAGACCGGCCCAACAAAATGCTACAGGTAACCCCTAGCCCACGAGCGCAGCGCCGGCCTTTTTGGCCGTGGGAGAGCGAGGAGGCGAGTCGGCGATGCTGAGCCCGTTGAGTTGGAAGGCCAGCATGCGGATTGCTCGATGATGTCGCGCGGGAGTATTCTACCGGCCTATTCTACGGTGAATTTCATGAGGATCGTGCCTGTGATCAAGTCCAGCGACTTGCAACGATCACTCCATTTCTACACCGAAGTTCTCGATTTCCATCGCAAGTGGCCTGGGCACGAAGACCGCGAGATGGCCAACGGAGTCATTGACCTGGTTCGGGACGGGGCTGAACTACAACTTTCACGTCATTCGGGAGACGGTGTCTTCGGTTCCGTCAACCGCGTGTTTGTGGACGACGTTGATGAGCGGTACGCGACCTTTCGTGCCCGGGGGCTGAATACGACACAGCGTCCTGAGTCTCCAATTCATACGGCTCCAGTTGATCAGACGTGGGGATTACGCGAGTTTGCTGTGACTGATCCAGACGGCAACAATCTTTGTTTCTGCACTCTCAAGAGATAACTGTCTTCCTGAGCTGCCATTGAACCAGAAGAGGCTTCCCCTTGCGGAGCTTGCAGGT
>DATDNK010000438.1:0-8033 GCA_036518275.1 Candidatus Acidiferrum sp. | reverse complement strand
TCCAGGATTTCCGCGGCCGTCGACCGCGCTTTGGCCCTTCCTCTCCGTGCATTGGGCTGCAAATTCAGCTTGTCAAAAAGAATTTCCGCGAGTTGCGGTGGCGAATTGACGTTAAACTCCATTCCCGCCAGTTTCCAGATTTCCGCTTCCAGGCGCCGCACTTCCTTGTCCATTGCTTGCGACATTTTGTCGAGGGCGTCCGGATCCACGCGAACGCCGGCCTTTTCCATGCGCGCAAGGACCGGCGCGAGCGGCAGGTCAATCTTTTCGTACACTTCTTCGAGTTGCTGCTCTTTCACTTGCTCGAGCAACACGGGCGCAAGCCGCTGCAGATAATCCGCCCGCTCTCCCGGGCCCCCTGCCAGCATGGTGTTGAACTGGCGCATCACCACGTCCGCGAAATTGTGATTCGCCGTCGTGGGCCGCAGCAGGAAGGAATAAAGCTGCGTGGCATGCTGAATGTTATTTGTCTCGCCCGCGAGTAGAGGAAAGACTTTGGGATCGTGGACGATTTTCGGCCGCTGGGCATCTTCGAGAAGTGGCTCAAGCACCCGCAACGCTTCTCCTCTTTCATCCATCCAAACGGAACGTCCCTCGCCTGCTTTCGGAGAAACTTCAACCCCCGTAATGCGCGTACCGAATCCTTCCGACTCGCGCTGGCCGGGATCCAGATTCAACCACACGGCAACAAGTTGTTTCGCTGGGAGCTTGGCAAGGTACTCGCGAAATTCCGCGGCATTCGCCAACTGCGCGTAATCTGCTTTTTCGCCCGCCTTCACATCAGAAGGCGTGGACACCGCCGCGCTGGCACCCAGCTCCTTCAACAGCGAGTTGAAGCCCAGTTCTCTATAAAGTGCCGAAAGCGCCGTCGCATCAGGTTCGCGCCGCTCCAGCGCGTGCAAATCGAGCTCCAACGGAACATCCGTGGCAATCGTTGCCAGTTGTTTGGACATCAGCACCTGCTCGCGCTGCTGCTGCAGCGCTTCGCGGTACCTTTTGTTCGAAACCTCGTCTGCGTGCTCCAGTGCTTTTTCCACGCTCCCGAATTTCTGAATCAGTCCCGTTGCACCCTTCTCCCCAATTCCTTTCGCGCCGGGAATGTTGTCCACCGTGTCTCCCATCAGCGCCATCACGTCGATCACTTTCTCCGGCGGCACTCCTAGGATTTCCTTCACTCTGTCTGCATCCACGATGGTGTCTGCTTTCGCCCCGCCCGAGCCTGTCCGCAGCACACGGACGCCGTGATTGACGAGCTGCATCATGTCCTTGTCATTGGTCACGATCAGAACGTCGAGGTTTTTCTTCGCCGCCTGCGTAGCCATCGCTCCGATCACATCGTCGGCTTCATAGCCTTTCACTTCCAGGATCGGCAGCCGCATCGCCTCGCAAAGTTTCCGGACATAGGGCAGTTGCACGCGCATTTCGTCCGGCATCGGCGGACGCTGCGCTTTGTATTTTTCGAACAGCTTGTCGCGAAACGTCGCCCCTGGCGGATCGAAGACAATTCCCAGATAGTCCGGCTGATAATCCTTCAACAAGCGCCGCAGGATATTCGCGAAAAGAAAAGGGACCTTCGTTGGCAGGCCCGAAGGCGCATTCATCCGCACCATCGGCGCGTAAAACGCGCGATAGACGTGCGCCATTGCGTCTACAAGAAAGAGTTTTTTCTGCGCTGAACCCATCCGCGCGAGTATAGCAAAGCACGAGCGATCGACTGCGAGCCTTGCATATAAATCGCTCGGACACGTGGAAGGCATAAACTTGGAGGTTGCAGCCGGCGCCTTTGTAGATCAATCTGCGCGCCAAGAACAGCTTATTTATGCCTGACTGCGGACCTCTAGTTCGCCGCTACTATTCAAAATCATTAGAGGCTTTGTTCTCGGCCACACCGAAACTCTAAAGCTCCGGCTCTCGCAAAAGTAAAAGCCGCGCCGGGTTTTAGTCCCGGCGCGACTCTTTGAATAGTAAGACGGTCACTACGGTTTTTCGGGCTTGTCTGATTCCGGCTTCCGCTCGGACTTAGGACTCGGCTTGCTCTCAGGAGTGTGCTTTGACTCGCCCGCGGAGCCTGCTTGCGCCTGCGTCACCAACAGCATGCGCGTCCCACTGTCGAGATGCACGTTCTTGCCTCCTGAAGTGATCACGCTTCCTTGCGTTGCATTGGAAGCCGCTGCGTTCAGATTCAACCCGTTTAGTCCGAATACGCCCTGGCTATTCGATGTGAGCTGACCTGCAGCATTCAGCCCGCCGATGGCTCCGCTTGAGGCGCCGGCGACGCTCCCGGCAGCATTCGTCGTCGAATTCACCGCTCTACCTGCAGTCCCACCGACGTTTGCCGCGGTGTTCGTCACGGTCCCCACGGCGCCGCCAGCGGCCGAAGTCACGCCGCCGAGTCCGCCGCGTCCACCGGCCATGCCGGAGCTGGCAGCCGAGCCGCCCATGCTGCCCATCGCGTCCAGGTCCGCCCCGGCCGCTGAAGCGCTGCCTTCCGCCGAAGCCAACGCTTGAATCGCGACGCTCAAAGGAATTTCCTGCCCATTCTTCAGGATGGCTTTGTCGAACACGATGCCCAGCGTGGATTCCGCCTCCCCTTTGGCTCTCGCCGAAGCCTGCGTCACGTGCCCCACTAGCTTCGAGCCTTTGGGAATGACCGTCTTCCCTTCGGACTTGATTGTTTCGGTCGTGCGCGCGTTCACTGTGTCGCCGGGCCTGCACTTTTTCGAGTCGACGGGCGAACTTAGCGCCGCATTGAACGCCGTTCCATTAGCCAGCCCTGCATTGGCCTGTCCATTTTGCGCTGTAGCTGTTGCCGAGGTTGAGCTCGAAGCGCTTGCCTGTGCCTGCGTCCTCCCCGCTTGGACGGATGCTTGCCCGCTCGTTTGCGCTCCGGCCTGTGCACCCGTTTGGGCCTGCGCCTTGGGCACTAAAGCAAACACACCTGCGGTGCCCGCCACAAGTACCGCCCCCACGACAATTGTCATTCCTTTGCGATACATGATCGTATAGACCTCCTCAAACCTTCTTCTTAAGACTGAAGTCGAAACCCACTACCCTCTAGACAAAAGGGTATTTGAAAAGCCAGTTGATAGAGGCAAAGCTCGTGCCTACACGTAAGCCTTTACTTTGCTATGGTTTATGAACGGTTCGTTATGTCATGACTATTGAGAAATGACCCAGCGGCGTGCAGGATTTACAGGGGCAAAGACACCTACCTGGCGGCGCACCATCTTTCTTTATTTTGCTAGGAGGATTCCATGACTGTCCGCAGGTGTCCAACCGCTTTCAGAATCTCCTTCGGCGTTGTGCTGCCAAATCCCAAGATGAACCCTTGCCGAGCCTTGTCCAAGTAGCAACCCGACAGCGGCCACAGCCAAAGGCCCTGTTTGGCTGCCTGCTGTGACACAGACCGGTCCCGCAACCCTTTCGGAAGCGTCATGACAAGGTGCATGCCGGCCTCCGCCCCCAGGATTTCTACCTCCGAGCCGAACTCGGTCTTGATCGACTTCACAAGTACGTCCCTGCGTTCGCTGTAAAGCAGCCGTGTTCTCCGAATGTGGCGCGCAAAATGTCCTTCGCCGATAAAGTCCTGAAGCACCGCCTGATACAGGTGCGGTGGGCAAACGTCCATCGCATTCCGCACCGCGACGAACCGGTCGACGAGGTCTGGCGGAATCACGATGTAACCCAGGCGCAGCGACGGGAACAACGTCTTGCTGAAGGTTCCGATGTAAATCACTCGCGCATGCCGGTCCAACCCCTGCAAGGATGCAATGGGCATGCTCTCGTAGCGGTACTCATTGTCATAGTCATCCTCGATGATCCATGATCCTGAGCCATGCGCCCAGTCCAGCACCTGCAAACGCCGCGACGCACTCATTGTGACGCCCAGGGGAAACTGATGCGACGGCGTGACAAACGCGGCCCGCGCTTTTCGCGAACGCCGTCTCCCCGCAGAAACGTCCAACCCCTCCTCATCCACAGGAACGGGCACAAGATCGCACCCCGCCAGCGTGAAAACATGACGCGCCAGCCAGTAACCCGGCTCTTCGAACCACACTTTGTCGCCTGGATTGAGCAGCACGCGCGCACACAGATCAAGAGCCTGCTGCGAACCGCTCACCACCATGATCTGACTGGCGTCGCAATTCACTGCGCGCGCCGTTCTGAGGTACCCGGCGATGGTGCTGCGAAAGCCGTCCAGGCCCATCGGATCGCCGTAATGAAGAGATTTGACGCGAACGTTCCGAACGTGGCGGTTCAAGAGGCTCGACCAGATCTGGAAAGGAAAACTTTCAAACGCGAGTTGCCCGACAATGAACGCTCCCCACTTGTCGGCCCACGGCGCCGTCTTGTAGGAAGGGAGAAGCGTCGCCCTCGTGGAAACCAGCGGCCGCCCGGAACTAGCTTTACTCGAAACCGGCGGGCCTTGCTCGGGCGACATCCATTGATCGGGCAGCGAGTTCGACACGAATGTTCCCGAGCCGGTACGAGCCTCAAAATAGCCCTCGGCAAGAAGCTGCGCATACGCGTTGAGCACCGGAATGCGCGAGATTCGCAACTCGGCAGCGAGCGCTCGGCTGGATGGTACCCTCTGCCCCGCGCGCAGGTTGCGTCTCACAATCGCCGCGCAAAACGCTTCGTACACCTGCTTGTGCAGGGGCCTGTTCCTGCTCCGCTCGAGCGCAATGACAGGTGAAAATCCGCTCGGTGCCTTTCGCATTCTCAAACTATAGTGGCTATATCGATATGCCTGCAAGTGGTCATTGCGTCCAACCACTTTTCCGCCCACATTCGTTCCAGCAGTGAAACCCCGGTGTAGCTGTCCACCGTTCAGCTGTTTTCTTTACCCCGGGAAAGCCTAACCTCCGTGGCCCTGCAAGAGTGAGCTGAGCAAATCTGCGAAGTGCTCTTGCAGGGCTGCGGTTTTCAGGGGTCGATATAGGTATCGGCTCAAGGGTTCCGGCGCTGCGGCCGTTCCTTGGCGCGAAAATTTGAAGTAACGAACGAAAATGAAATTACTCCTGGTTCTTCTTGCCCATCCACTCGCGGCTCTTATTTTGCCGGCGAAGTGGTTTTGGCCCCACTTCGCGGGAATCATAGTCTTATTCGTTGGACTGGTGGCGATGGCCAGTCGTGGACTGCCGCAAGCGCGCGGAATGGAAAGGGCCGTAGCCTTTGGCCCCTTATTTTTTGCTGTTCCCATGGCCGTCTTTGGAGGGGATCATTTCATTTCTTCCAAGGCCATCGCAGCCATGGTGCCGGCCTGGATTCCCGGCCACCTCTTCTGGGTTTACCTTGTCGGGACCGCTCTCTTTGCGGCTGCGCTGAGCATCGTCACCGGGAAACATTCCGTCCTGGCCGCCTCGCTGCTAAGCGCCATGCTTTTCTCCTTCGTTCTGCTCATCCACGTGCCGAATTTCGTTGCCAGCCCCGGCGATCGGGTCGCATTCGCAATTGTCCTGAGGGACTCGTCCTTCAGCGCCGGCGCCTTGGCATGTGCCCTGGCTCAAGCTCCGCCGCAGGCCTGGCTAAAGAGCACCAATTGGATCACTATCCTGGTGCGCTACGTAATCGCTGTTCCCGTCACCGTTTTCGGTGTAGAGCAGTTTCTGCATCCTAAGCTTGTGCCCGTCGTTCCATTGAGACAAGCGATGCCGCTTTGGATTCCCGCGCAGTTGTTCATCGTCTATATGACCGGCGCCGTTCTCATCGCTTCCGGCCTGAGCCTGCTCGTCAACTGGAAGCCCCGTCTTGCGGCAACCGCGCTGGGAATCTACATTTTCGTGATTGTGTTGCTCGTCTATCTGCCCATCATGGCTGCCAAAGTGTCTGACATCGCAAACGGCTTGAACTACTTCGCCGATACGCTAGCGTTCAGTGGCACCGCACTGCTCCTGGCGGACGTATTGCCTGGCGTGGAGCGCGCGGAAGTGGCGCAGGCGAATCGCGAAGAGTCGCCGGTGCGTGTGGGCTATTAACTTTTGACCATCGACACTTAGCTCGACTTTCAATAACTCTCGGGAGGTCTTCCATGTCCAACTTTGTCAGCGGCACGCTCGCAGCCCCGTTGTCTGCGGCTCCGCGGCCGATTCCTGCCATTTTCGTCGGCGGACTCGTTGTCGGCGCAATCGATCTCGCTTATGCCATCCTGGTTTACAGTCCGCAAAGGCCCATGCGCGTTCCGCAAACCATTGCCAGCGGCTTGCTTGGAATGAAATCCTACAATGGCGGAGCAGAAACGGCGGC
Organism: Candidatus Acidiferrum sp.; assembly: GCA_036518275.1. Classification (GTDB taxonomy): domain Bacteria; phylum Acidobacteriota; class Terriglobia; order Acidiferrales; family UBA7541; genus Acidiferrum. Next base: position 1,787 of record DATDNK010000438.1, on the reverse strand, counting down.
TCTCGGAGTCCTCCTTCACTTTGTCATTGCCCTTGGCGCCGCCACCGTGTACTACCTTGGTAGCCGCAAGTTGAAGATCCTCGTCGACCGGGCGGTCCTTTTCGGCCTCCTCTACGGCGCTCTGGTCTATCTGTTCATGCATTTAGTTGTCCTACCGCTGTCTGCTGTTCCGAGGGGGCACATGTCTTGGATTTATCAGCTGGCCGAGTTTGTTGAGCACTGGTTCGGCGTCGGCTTGCCCATTGCCCTCTCCATCCGCCACTATTCGCGGTGAAGCTCAATACACACCTCGGTTAGGCCCCCAAGCACTCCTTGGCCTTTTGATTGTGAAGGCGCCGAATTCTGCGGATTTGCCTTTGAAACTGCCGATGTGAACGGAAGATTGTTTAACTTGCCACAATGCCGAGTGGCTTGGCCACTTCGGCCAGGATGTCTGCGGCGCGCAGCAATTGCTCGCGCTTGTGCGCGGCGCTGACGATGGCGCGCAACCGCGCCTTGCCCTCGGCGACGATCGGGTAGCCGACGGCCGGTGCGAACACGCCGGCCTCAAAAAGCTTCTTCGAGAATTCAAAAGCTTTCGCGGCCTCGCCCACATGGATGGGAATGATCGGCGTTTCGCTGCCCTTGAACTGAAATCCACGCTTCTTCAACTCCCGCTTGAAGAACTTCGTGTTGGCCCAGAGTTTCTTCACCAGCTTTTCGCCTTCCGGCGATGCCAACAGGGTAAACGCAGCCTGGCACGCTCCGACCGTGGCAGGCGGATGTGAGGTCGAGAACAAAAACGGCCGCGCGCGCAAATAAAGAAAATCAATCAGGTCGCGCGAACCGCACACGTATCCGCCCATCGCGCCGATGGCTTTGCTCAACGTTCCCACCTGAATGTGCACGCGCCCGTGGCATTGGTGATGGTCGATGCTGCCGCGGCCGTTGCTGCCCAGCACGCCAGAAGCGTGCGCGTCATCCACCATCATGATGCAGTTGTACTTTTCGGCTAGGTCACACAATTGCGGCAGCGGCGCGATGTCGCCATCCATCGAAAACACGCCATCCGTGATAATGAGCTTCTTCCCGGGAAAACTCGCATGTTCCTGCAAGATGCGTTCGCAATCCTGCACGTCCTTGTGCTTGAAAACTTTGATGGTGGCTTTCGAGAGCCGCGCGCCATCAATGATCGACGCGTGATTCAATTCATCCGAAACGATCAAGTCCTCTTTGCCAAGCACCGCCGAAACCGTTCCCGCGTTCGCCGTAAATCCTGACTGAAACACGACGCAGGCTTCCACTTTCTTGAACGCAGCAATCTGCTCTTCGAGTTCCATGTGCGGCTTCATCGTGCCGGCAATCGTGCGAACCGCTCCTGCGCCGACGCCGTAGCGCTTCACCGCGTCCAGCGCCGCCTTGCGCAGCGCCTTGTGCGTAGTCAGGCCCAGGTAGTTGTTTGACGCCAGATTGATGACCTCTTTGCCGTCGAAAATGCACACGGGCCGCTGCTCGCCCTCAAGAATGCGCAGCTTTGGCGCTACACCCTTCGCGCGCAGCTCGCTCAACTGATCCGTGACGTACTGCAACGGGTTTTGCTTTGTCGCCAATGTGGCGGTTTCTGACATGTTGTTGCTCCTGGTGGTAGGCATCGGCCGGGGGGAGTCTCTATTGTGCTCCAGGCGCGCGCTTCGGGGCAAACGCTGAATTATGCGGAAGCGAAAATACTCAACGCGGTATCCCGTTGGGATATAAAAGAATCTTTCCCGGCAATCCTTCTTGCAGCTTGGCAAAGGCGCCCTCGAATT
>DATDNK010000437.1:0-5055 GCA_036518275.1 Candidatus Acidiferrum sp. | reverse complement strand
GCCGGCTCGCAGCCGTGCGATTCAATCAGTTGCAGTGTGCGGTGGAGATGCACGCACGCCTCCTGATGTACTGAAATCCAGTTCGCCCCAGCTTCTGCGAATGCGGGAATGTAATTGTCGGGATTTTCGATCATTAGGTGGCAATCGAAAACCGCGTCGGGAAGCGCTTTTCGCAGGGAAGCCACGACCGGCGGCCCAATCGTGATATTCGGCACGAAGTGGCCGTCCATAACGTCAAGGTGCAGCACGGTGCCGCCGCCTTCGAGCGCGGCTTTTGCGTCGTCGGCGAGGCGCGCGAAGTTCGCGGAGAGTATCGACGGGGCCAATTCGATGGTCATAAACGCCGCCCTTTCTTCCCGTGACAACGCCGATTATACGCGAACGTGGGCGCATTACCGCAAACGCTACACAGGCAAAGTTTCCTGCGAACAGAATTTGCAACCTTGCTTTGGCGGGCGTATGGTTTCTCGTGAGGGAGGCACAGCAAAATGCGGTTCGGCCAGGTGGGGTCCATTCGTTTTCTAGGGCCCGCGTTTTTTCTTTTTCTCTGCGGAGGTTTGCTCGCTGCCCAGTCGCCGCAAATTCCAGTCGTGGACGGCGGCCTCGGCTCCTGCCGCGCCGATTTCACTGTGAAAGACGGCTCGGACAAGCCGATCTACAACGCCAAGGTTCACGTTCTCATCAAGTATGGATTCCTCAACAAACGGAAGACGGAACTCGAAGTCGGCACCAACAGCGACGGCAAAGCCAGCGTCACCGGCTTGCCCAACATGCCGAAGAGGCCGCTCGAATTCACAATCAAGAGTGGCACGGTGGAGAAGACCGTGACCGATGACCCCTCGGAAAACTGCAACGCAAAGTTCGACGTCACGCTGTCCGTCCACTAAAGGCGGTTATCTCTTCCAAGGAATCGTGCAACCTCGCTCGCTGCTCTCTCGCGCCATTTCAAGCAGCCGCATCACATTCGACGCCCATTCTGTCGTGACAGCAGGCGCAGCTTTCCCCAGCAGCGTGTCGCGCACGTTCGCGTAGTAATCGCGAAAATCGCAATTCTCAGAAGGAATGCGCCTCTGTCCAAACTTATCCCCCTCGGGAACCGTCAGCACCCCCCAATTATCTTCCGGTTCGGCGCCCCAAGGTCCGCTCGCAGGAATATTCCCGTGCCGCAGGTTGTTTTCCTGAGGATCAAAAGTTTGTTTGACGAAACTGCCCAGGGTACCGTGCAAAACGAACCTGGGCCGGGGCGCGGCGGCCAGAATGGTCGACCTCAGCACTGCGCGCATGGCGCCGCGATAATGGAACATGATGTCGAACGCATCGTCGGCTACCGCGTTCTCTCGCTCGATGCGCACGTCTGCAGTGACTGCTTCCGGTAATCCAAATAAAACCAGTGCGTGGTCGATCAGATGGGGCGCAATGTCGAAGAGAATCCCGCTGCCTGCGCGCGTTGTCTCGCGCCACGCACCTGGCTTCAGTTGCGGGCGATACCGGTCGTAATTGGTTTCGAGTCGTACGATCCTCCCGAGCGTTCCTTCCGCCACCAGCTTTCGAATGGCCTGAAAATCCCCGTCATAGCGCCGGTTTTGGTAAACGGTGATCAGCCGTCCGGCTTTTTTCGCAAATTCCACCAACAGCTGCGCTTCCTCCAAAGTAGCCGTGAACGGTTTATCGACGACCACGTCGCGCCCCGACTCCAGGCACTGCCGCGCAAGAGCGTAGTGCGTGTCGTTGGGCGTGGCGATCACCACCAGGCGAATCGCTTTAATCGCCAGCATCTCGTCCATGCTGCGGACGATTCGCACATCGGGATACTTTTGTGCCGCCACGTTTCCGCTCCGCTGCAAAATTGCAGCCAGATGCATTCCCGGCACGCGGGCAATCACTGGTGCGTGAAAAGCCCTTCCCGCGAGACCATATCCCACCAGCCCAACTTCAATCATTTTTGGTGCCTCACTGCGCTGCCAAATCCACAAGTGGCGTTGCGCGAATGGTTTAGCTCCGGCAAAATGCCATGATGTCTTCCAAAACGCAAACCTGGGCCATCGCTTCGCCTTCCTCGCAGACCGTAATTTTCTATCTGCTCTGTGCGGGCTTTGTTATCAACGGGATTGTGATCTCGCTCATCGGCCCCATTCTTCCGATGTTCATGGCCAAGTGGGGATTGAACGACAGCCGCGCCGGGCTGTTCTCTCTCGTGCAATTTTCGGCTTCCTTCATTGGTGTTCTCGCTTCAAGCGCTCTCATCTCCGCAAAAGGATTTAAGCCTGCAATCACGCTGGGCATCACGTTGCTCAGCGTGGGCTTTGCTCTCCTGAATGCCCCGACATTTGCCCTTGCCCTGGCGGCCAGCGGCCTCTACGGACTGGGCTACGGTTTTGCGACGCCGGGAACGAATTTATGGGTGGGCGAGTCCTATGGAGCGCGCCGCGCTTCGGCCCTTAGCATCATGAACCTGGCCTGGGGTGCTGGAGCGATTTCTTCATCACCTCTGGCTATGTTGGCGATGCGCACGTCGCACGTCAGCCTCTTGCTCAATGTCGTCGGAGTTCTTGGCGTTCTCCTTGCACTTGTGCTTTTGCGCATGCCTTTCGGCAGGCCGCGGCATGAAGAGAATTCCGCCCCGCAAGCGGCGAACAGTAAGATTGCCGGAACCGGCGTCGCGACCCTGCTTGGGGTTTTGTTTTTCGTCTATGTGGGAACCGAAGTCGGAACGTCCTATTGGGCTCCCGCCCACGCGCAACGGGCGACGATCTGGAGCAGCAACAACTGGGCGCTCGCACCGATGTTTTTCTTTGCCGGACTCCTCGGCGGGCGCGGTGCAGCCGCGGCGATTCTTCTTCATTTGAAGGAGGTAACCGTTGCTGTAGGAGGACTCTTGCTTGCCGCAACGGGTGAGTCCATCTTTCTCGCGGGCCATTCTCCCCTGACGTTATTTGGCGGCGCCTTTCTTGCAGGACTCGGTCTCGCCAGCATCTTCCCCATCCTGATTGCCTGGCTTTCCAAATGGTACGGGACGCGCGCGCGCAAAGTGGGTGGCGTGATGTTTGCACTTGCCGCTCTCGGCAGCGCGCTTATGCCGCCGCTGGTAGGCGTGGTTTCGCGCTACGCCGAAAGCCTGCGCATCGGGTTGCTGGTACCTCTGGCGGGCTGCGCTGCGATGTTGACCGTAATCGGCATCCTTCGCCCGGGAACTCGTGGCTGAATCGGTTCTGCTCATGCCTTTTGTCCACACCTGCGAAAACAAACCACCGCCTGAGGTATCCTTAGCCCGTGCAAAAGGTCTCCTCTTCACACCGTTCACCCACAAATCGGCTTCTCTTCGGTCTGGTCATCACGCTGGCCGCAGTGGTGGCCTACGCCTCTTATATCACCGTCCAGCTCGCCGGCCTGCGCAAGCTGCAGAGCGAAATGGTAGACCGCAACCGCAAAGACTCGCTTCAGCTCCTGCGCATTCAAAATGATCTCAATTCCGTTGCCCTAGCTATGCGCGACATGCTCGACACGTCTGAGCGTTATCCGTTGACCGCTTGGACCGCGCAGTTTGAACGCATGCGCCAGGATCTGGACACAGCGCTAAAGCTCGAAGAGGGCTTGGCCGTCGCCAGCCGCACGCCAGACCAGCGAAAGTATCTTGCGCAATCGGTCGCGCAGTTTTGGGACGCTGTCGACCGCATGTTCGCACTTGCGGACAACGGCAGAGAAGCAGAAGCCCGCGAGCAAATTCGGTTGACGCTTCAGGCCCGCGAGCAAGCGCTCAGCACAGCAGTTTCACGCCTGCTCGTGCAAAACAACGAGGGCGAAGAGCAGGCTGCCGCGAGCATTGCAAAAATCTACGATGGCGTGCAGCGCCAGCTCTATCTCTTTCTCGTTGCCACGCTCATTGCCATTGTGTTGACTAGTCTATATTTGATTCGCAGCAACCGCCGGTTGTTCGCGCGCCTCGCCGATCTTTCCGAGCAGCGCAGCGACCTGGCGCAAAAACTGATTTCCACACAGGAATCAACGCTGCGGCACATTTCACGCGAGCTCCACGACGAATTTGGCCAGGTTCTGACCGCCATTGGTTCCATGCTGCGCCGCGCCGGCAAACAGGCCGGTGACGGCTCTGCTTTGCACGCAGACTTGAAAGAAGTGCAGGAAATTGCACAAACGACGCTGAATAACATTCGAACGCTCTCGCAGGCATTGCATCCGGTTTTGTTGGAAGAAGCGGGCCTCGAAAGCACGCTGGACTGGTATATTCCCACCGTGGGAAGGCAAGCCGGCATCGACTTACATTATGAAAAGAGTGGCAACCCTTTTCCCATTGAACCGGGCGCCGGCGTGCACATCTACCGCGTGTTGCAGGAAGCGCTCAACAATGTAAGCCGCCATTCCGGCGCGCGTGACGCCTGGGTTCGTCTGAAATACTCAGGCGACTCGCTGGAACTCGAAGTCGAGGACCACGGATCGGGATTTGTTGCGGAGAAGATGCAGAGGGGAATCGGGCTGGTGGCGATGCGCGAACGCGCCGAGTTGATTGGCGGCACGCTGGCTATTGCTCCGAGGCCGCAGGGCGGCACACAGGTGCGTTTGCAAATTCCCCGTGAGAAAGTGGAGAGTCATGCCGCATAAAATAACGGTCCTCCTGGTCGACGATCACGCGCTGGTTCGGCGCGGATTCCGCCGCATGTTGGAAGACGATCCGGGAATCTCCGTCGTCGCGGAAGCGAGCGACGGCGAAGAAGCCGTGCGCTTGGCGACGGAACTGCGTCCCCGCGTTATCGTGATGGATTGTGCCATGCCGGAATTAAGCGGCATCGAGGCGACTCGAAAAATTTTGGAAACGTATCCAGAAGTGGGAATTTTGATGCTGAGCATGCACTCTGAAGAAACGTTGGTGAATCAAGCGCTGCAGGCGGGAGCGCGCGGATATGTGTTGAAAAACGCCATGGACCTCGACCTAGTGAGCGCCGTGAAGAGCATCGCGGCGGGCATGACGGTTCTCGACCCGCAGGTATCGCGCAAAGACGCCCTCAAAGGCGAACGCGGTGGCGGATTGACGCCCCGCGAGCT
>DATDNK010000436.1:0-3586 GCA_036518275.1 Candidatus Acidiferrum sp. | reverse complement strand
ATAAGATCGTCTGGGATCATCCCGAAAACGCCGACTTGAAAAAACTCCGCAAGAATCCCAATATTCTCTTCCCGGGCGACCAGGTCTTCATCCCCGACAAAGAAGAAAAAGAAGAGTCCGGCCCCACCGACAAGCGCCACAGCTTCGTCGTCGACAAGGAAAAGCTGAAGCTAGTCCTCGTCCTGGAGGACTTTCTGGAAAAACCCATCGCCGGCGCCCAATGCGCGTTGCTGGTGGACGGGCAAACTTTCCAATTGACGACCGATGGCAAGGGCAAAATCGAGCAGGAAATTCCACTCGATGCCAAAGAAGCCACTCTCACCATCCGTGGCGACCAAACGCCTTTTGCGAATGACGTCATTCCTCTCAAAATTGGCCATCTCGATCCCCTCGACGAAATCTCCGGCCAAGTCGCCCGCCTCAACAATCTGGGATACTTTGCCGGGCCCCTGGACGGCTCCGATACAGAGGCCTTCGAGTCCGCCATCGAAGAATTCCAGTGCGATCATTCTCTTAAAGTGGACGGCATCTGCGGTCCCAAGACCCAAGACAAACTCAAAGAGGTCTACGGATGTTAGCCTTCGCTCAAAAGGGTCGCGACATTTCTCAAGCTGCACTGTGGTGACTTGAAACCATATGGCTGACGCTCAAAAAGGGAAGCTCCACCACGTATCCGATGGGGGCGTCGTTGGAGAGCATCCCGACCCTGAACCGCTTCAGTTTCCTGTTGGCCCTACTACTTCCACTGAGCTCAATACTGCCCACCTGCGGTTAATTCCTATCGCTTGCGTTCGGCTCGATAACCCCAGCTTCTTGTTTGATTCGTCTTTCGTCCTCCCTCGAGCCCAAGTGGAGATGAGAGCGTTCGCTGATTTCCGGAAGAGTGATCCTAGTTTCGACGGCGCTCCCATCTCGATTTTCGGCCACGCCGATCCGTCCTTTCAGGGCAACTTCGAGCCCGCCTCCCCCACCGCTCACTCCGGCGACGAGTACAACAAAACTCTCAGCGGCCGCCGTGCAATCGCTGTTTACGCTTTGCTGACCCGCGATGCGGCCATTTGGAACAATCTTTTCAGCAATCACTTCGGTGGCGATGTTTGGGGTGAGGATTCCATCCGCATCATGTTGGATCTTACAGATCCCCCGGCTCCCGGCGAGCAAGGCTCGCCCGTTGACGGCAACCCCGGCGCTGCGGATTCTGCCAGAAATGCAAAAGTGCGCAGCATCGCCAATAACGGCGGCCAGCGTCAGCAGCTATTCCTCAAGTACATGGATGCCTTGTGCGGTGACCTGAAGCTCGACAAGACCAAAGACTTCCTGGCTCGCAACGCCGGTCCAGACCACAAGGGCGATGTGCAAGGCTGCAGCCGATTCAATCCTGTGCTTCTCTTTAGCAGTGAGGACGAAGCCCGCTTCAAGCGAGCGTTCGCAGATCATGACGAAACAATTCTGCGAGGTGAACGCGACCGCAGAAACGCCGTAAACCGCCGTTTACTGATCCTGATTTTCCCCAAGGGGAGCCAGGTGCTTCCTGCAAAGTGGCCTTGTCCTACCTTCAAGGAAGGGTCCACAGCCTGCAAAAAACGATTCTTCTCCGATGGCGACACCCGCCGCTCCACCCACTTATCAGGAGCGGATAAGAAATTCGAACCAACTCATGATACCTGTGCCTGCCGCTTCTTTCAGCGCATCTCTAATGGCTCTCCGTGTGAGCGCGACGCGATTCTGTGTCCGTGGTGCACGCTCATGTCTCATGTTCCGCCGAACTCCCAAAGGGTCATCGATGAGTGACCACTCCAGCACACGCGCCTTAACGGCCACAACCCAGGCGAGACGACGTCAACCGCACTTGCGCACAGTATGTGCCTCTACCCCAACGTTGAATCTGGGATGCGATACCGCGAACGAGGGCCTTCCTTTATGACCTGCAAGGTGGTCCTCCCGGATAACGCCATCACTCTCGCCGGTTCGGGTCAGTCCATTGGCGCTCTTGCGACGAATTGCCCAGCCGGCAAATTTGCGTGGGCCAATGGCAACCCGGCCGTCGTGACTCTTACCCCGAGGCCTGCCCCCGACGACAACATAGCCGACATTGATCCCGTATCAGCAGGGGTCGCTGTAGTCACCGTCTCATTCAGCGGTGCGTCCGCCTCTGTGACTGTCACCGTGATAGCGCGCCACTTCGTCATCGTCTTTGGCGATAAAGGTAAGGGCATCCACAATCTTGGGCGTCTTCCCGAACTCGCCGCACGCACTCATGAACGCGAAATTCGCGCGAAGAAGGCCCCCGGCGTGCCCGCGTTCGGACCCGCCGATATCATCACTGTCACGCATGTCAGCACGGTCGCGGACCTGATCGCGGCCCTCAACGTGAACAACGTAATCTACCTCGCCTATTTTGGTCACAGTTGGAATGAAGCTGGCTCCGTCGGCGCTTTATTCATTGGGGAGAACCACGCCGCGGATTCCAACCTCACCACCGGCCAGGACCCACCCGGCGAGCTGCAGACCTGCACTTCACCCAATACTCTTCCAGCGGGTGCTTTCAGGCCGGACGCCAGTGTACGCTTGTTCAGCTGTCGAGGGTCGTTTGGAACAGACTCCGCAGCTGAGCAAATCGCCAAACATCTCAAGCGCCAAGTGTTCGGTTTCGACAACAGCGGAGGCTCCATCTTTACTAACGATCCTAAACTTGGGCACGGCCTCAGAAGCGCTACCGCAGCCGACTTAAAAGCTGCCGTCTTGGCTGGCAAAGATGTTTGGATGGTTCCCTCGGACGGAACACCTCACTTTAAGAGTTTTGGACCATGATTTCTCGACTGCACCCACGACCCGATTTTCTCTTATTTGGGTTGTGGTTCGTCTCATTTCTAGTTGCGTGCGCACATCGTCAGCCCCTCCCTGTCACCAGTCGATCAGAACCGACGGTGGAGCAGATTAAGCATGTCGTCGACCGAATTACACTAATTGAAGGTCTGCCGCCAAAGTCTCGTGAACCGCAGACTGACAAGTACGCGGCCGCGATTGTGGCGTTGGGAAAGAATGCGGCTCCCTTCCTGGTCGAGAAGCTCACGGACACTTCTCCGAGTAAAGTGGTTTATGGATTCCAATATGCGATTGGGGATGTTGCCTTAGTGCTGTTAGACGACATCTATCAACCGCAGGACTGGCCGTTCCCCGATGGTCGGTTCAAGATTCCAGAGAACTATGGCGACTATCGAGATTATGTAGACTTCTTTAGCTCCCCTGGTTCGAGACGACGACTAAAAGAAAGCTGGCAGGATTTCATAAAGAAGCACTAAACGCTGGCTCTTTCCCATTTCGGTCTAGGGCTCGCTCCTCTGTCGCACGAGACACCTTCTTGGTGACGAGGCGCATTCCTATGACATCACTTATGTGAACTAACGGGGTGGAAGTGCTCCTTCCGTCTCTGGGCAGCATGGCCTTAACAAGAATGCTCCACCCTCTTCACCTTTGCTTCTGAAGGTTTGTCTCTGGCCTCCCGCGCCCCTATCTTGGTCGCAGCTATTCTTTGTTTGACTCCCGCCCCTGGTGCCGTTGAGCGCTCCTAACGCGCCGCTCAACC
>DATDNK010000435.1:0-11975 GCA_036518275.1 Candidatus Acidiferrum sp. | reverse complement strand
TCACAAACGGTCCGTGTCAAGGTGCTGTTCTTCGGACGCCTGAAAGATGTTGTCGGCCAGTCCGAGGAATCTCTGGACCTCAACGACGCATTCACCATTGAGCAGCTCTTTGCTCTCTATTCGCAGCGAATCCCCGAGCTGGCCAAATTTCGCTCATCCGTCGTAGCGTCGCGCAATCAAGAGTTTGCCGCGTGGGATACCTTGCTTCACCCTGGCGACGAAGTCGCTTTCCTTCCGCCGGTCAGTGGCGGTTAGGTTTAATCGTGACCGCCCCCCTCGATCAGGACGACATCTTCCAGCTCGTGCGGGAGCCTATTGACCCGCGTGCGCTAATCCGCCACGTGCGCGCTCCCGAAGACGGCGCGATCGTCACCTTCGACGGCTTCGTCCGCAATCAATCGCACAACCGCCCAACGCTTTACCTCGACTATGAAGCATACGAGTCCATGGCGCTTGGCAAAATGCGTGAAATCGCGGCCGAAGTCCACGAAAAGTACCGCATTCATCGAGTCGCGATCGTTCACCGCCTGGGCCGCTTGGAAATCGGCGAAACCAGCGTGTTCATTGCGGTCAGCGCCCCCCACCGTGCCGCTGCTTTTGACGCCTGCCGCTTCGCCATTGACACGCTGAAGCGCACCGTTCCCATCTGGAAAAAAGAGTATTTCGAGGACGGCGCAGTCTGGGCCGACGGCGAACTGCCTCCTGCACCTGTGGCGACCTCGCGTGCGAAACCTGCATCTTAACTCTCAACTCGAATGACACCCCATCGCACCCAACCCCTGCTCTTTTTGGCTCTGACCATCTCTCTGTCAAGCGGAATTGCCTTCACGCAGGAGAATCCCAATCGCCCGCCTTGGGCCCAGAAGTCCAAGACGAATTCAAAGTCCACCGCAAGCACGAACTCCAGCGCGACGCCACCAGCTCCAACTCCTGCTCCCGTCGGCGAACCTGGAAAAATCGTTCAGCCCACACCCGCCCCGGCCAAAGAGGAGTCTCAGGACGCCTCCGCCCAAAGCAACCGCATCCGCGTCAACGTCAATTTGGTTACCGTGCTGGTCAGCGTTCTCGATGCACACAATCGCCCCGCCCCAGATCTGCCACGCGAGGCTTTTCAGCTCTTCGACGAAGGTAACGAGCAAAAAATCGACATCTTCGAGCCGGAAACTTCCCAGCCGCTCGATTTGGCCCTGATGATTGACGCCAGTCTCAGTGCACACAAGGAAATTTCTTTTGAACAGGAAGCTGCCGCTCATTTTATCCGCCAAGTGATTCGGCCAGGTGATCGCTTAGCCGTTTTTTCGTTCGATGAAGATGTCTCTCAGCGCGCAGCGTTCTCCGACAATGTCGCCCCCCTTCAGGAGGCGGTGCGCAAGATTCCCAATGGCGCGGGTACTTCGATCTACGACGCAGTCCTTCTGGGCTCCCGCGCGCTTGCTCGCCGGGGAGACGACCGCCGCCGCGTCATCGTCTTGGTTACGGACGCTGGGGAGACTACTAGCCGTTCCGACTTCGATTCAGCCCGCCGGGAAGCCGTCAGCTCCAACGTGCTCCTTTACACTATCGTCATCCGGCCAGTGAAGAACGAGAACGGCCGCAACACAGCCGGCGAACACGCCCTTGAAACCATGACCGACACCACCGGTGGCGCCATGTTTTATCCAGACAACGAGCAGGAACTTGGCGCCATCTTTGATCGCATTGACCGCGAGCTCCGAACCCAATATCGCCTTGCCTACTACCCAAATCCCCGCGGACTCCCTAACACCTATCGTTCCATCGAAGTCAAAGTCACTGCCGGCAACTACCAGGTCCGTCACCGCAAGTCCTACCTTACTGCTCCTCAGTAAATTGATCTTGGCCACGGCTGAGACCTCAACGAGCCATTTCCATTCGCGCCCAATGAGCCCTCCACTGCCCGGCAATGTGGTTTTCGGCTCTCCATCGAATAATGCCGTTTTCGATACCTCAGTACTTTCGACCTATGGCTTCTCACCCGGCAGAACGAGAACATGAATGAAGGGGTACGTGTTTCCAGACAAGTCCGAGGACCGTAGGGAGGCCATCATGCTGCGAACAACGAGTTTTCTGGCGGCGCTTCTTTGGCTGAGTTTTTCCTGGACGCCCGCCTCCGCGCAGGGCCAGTCCCAGGATCAATCCCAATCTCAAACCCAACCCTCGCTGGGCGACATCGCCCGCCAGGCGCGCAAGGACAAGGAAAAGAACGCCGCCAACAAGCCGAAGACCGTAATTACCGAAGACACGCTCCCTTCCAGCAAGGGCCTGGGTGGTCTAGGTGACCTCGGCAGCGCGCAAGCCGGAGGCGACGGCAGCGCCATGGACAAGGCGGTTGCCAAAGTCGCAGAGGCCGAAGCCGCGCTCAAGCAGTTAGAATCGCTGGACCGCGCGACCCTCGCGAAGGCGGTATTGCTGGACAACGATGTGGATTTTCCCAGCCGGCGTGCTTGGGAAGACAAGCTCTACGCTGCGAAAGAACACTATGTGTCGCGCGAAGGCGAACTGATCGTCGAGCTAAAGCAGATTGTCGCGCAAATACAATCGCGGCAAGCGAGTCAAGCCAAGTTGGATCCCAAGGATCCTCAGGCACAGCAGATGAAAAGCAAGCTTATGGAAATCGTGCAGGATGCCATCCGCACCGAGCAGGACTATCGAGCCGTAGTTATGGAAGGCTGGGACCTTGCCAAACAGGCAAAGCATTAACTTGAGGACATTTTATGCATGGGCCGCACTACGGCGCGCTGTTCTTAGTTCTGCGCAAGCAGAGAAATCGCTCGCACGCTAACGACACAGGCTATGGCCCAATGACACGAAAATCGTGACGGAGCAACTAGGTTATAGTCTGGACGAATGGCAACACCGAACACCCTCGACAGCCGGAATAAAGCTATCGTCGCGTTCCTCGACGGGCGGCGGCTAAAGGGCTACATTTACAATTTCTCGGCACAGAAGGAGCGCTTCCGCCTTTTCCCGGAACAGGACACTGCGCAGCGTGAAGGCACCGACGTGCAAATGAAAGACTTGAAAGCGATTTTTTTCGCCAAAGATTTTGTCGGTAATAGCGGATACAACGAATCCCGTGAGCTAAGCTGGCAGAATCAGGGCCGCAAAGCAGAAGTCACATTTCGCGACGGCGAAAAGCTGACAGGCACCACGGACGCCTACAATCCCCAGAAAGTCGGGTTTTTCCTCGTGCCAGCGGATCCCCGGTCGAACAATCTGCGCGTTTTTGTTATCAGCAAAAACGCAACCCAAATTCGCTGGATTTAGCCCTTTCGATCTCAAATTCCCTTATCCCGTATTCCTCAGGTCCTACTCAGCACAATCGGGAGTGGAATCATTCAGGTCTTCACCCGAGAGGGGAATCGGGTATCGCCTCAATTGCTCTAAGCCGTGGCGCTGCCCAGACTCTGGTGTTAGCGCAAAAAGCCATGGGCACAGGAACGACCCACCCCTGTTCCATGAGCAGCGGCTGGGGATGGCTGTCCGTATGCAGCCCAGAGTACTGATAATTTGTGAGCGTGCAGCGGAACGCGACACGATTCGTGTACTCGCCGGCACGATGGGGTGTCAGTGGGTGCTGGCCTCGAGTATCGAGGAAGCCTTGGCCTTGCTTGGCCGGGAGAGAACTTCTGCGGCATTGCTCGAATTACCTGGAAAGGCTTCCAACTTTGACAAGCTCGACCAAGGGGTAAGGGAACTTCTAGTGCGCTTTCCCGGGCGAATTATTGTTCTGATGGACGAATCTCCCTCGCCAATGGTCAGCGAACTCATTTCGAAGTACTCCATTCCCTCTGTGCAATTCGATCGCCTGGCAGTGGATCTCTGGCCCCGCTTGGAGTCCATGGTCTATCCTCAACTCGAAAGCGGCCGCATCGCTAAGGTAGCTCGCCTGATCTTGGACACTTTCTTGCAGCCTTTGCCTGCAGGTATTCGATACCTCACGCCTGATACACGTCAGCTCATCTACGAAGCCTCAGGGCTAACCGCCGATATCGCGTTTGAACGCTCTCCCGACTCGCCTCGCACCACATTAACTGGGCAAATCCTCAGAACGAATATGCCACAGGTTCCTTTGAAAGGCGTCCCGGTTGTCTTGAAGGGCCAGAAGGGGCCGCTGGGTTTGATCAGAACGAACGAAGCTGGCGAGTTCACCTTCGAGTTCCAAAAGGAACGAAGCGTCTCCCTAGAAATTGAAGTCGCCCCTAACGATTGGGTCCTGCTCCTCTCGCCCCCGTTGGATTGGTTCGACAGCGGGAACGATCCGGCCAAAGACGAACCAAGTATCGGTGGTAGTTCCGCGACCAAAGCGAACGGGGCGAACCAGTTGCCACGCAAGAGGGGAAAATCGGCATGAGATGGCGGTGGCTGTGGGCTCCATTGATTTTTTGTTGCCTATGCAGCGGTCGGGCCGCTGCGGATAACCGCGTCATTGTCCGAACCACGCTTGGTCTCCAGGGTCTGCAGGCTTTTTGTAACAGCCTTCCCCCGCTGCAAGACTGCACAGTAGTTAGCGGTCTCGACGGCCCGCTCAATCAGCTCTTCCTGGTCACTACCCCTGTTGATTTAAACACTTTCTTGACCCTGCTCGGCAGCACTGTGGGCATCGTCGATGCGGAAGCCGACCAACTGTTGAGTTTGGTCGGGGGTCTGAATCAAGTGACGACCCCACCGGCGGGTCTGACTGACTCAACGCCGGTACAGTACTCCGGCTCGACCGTGTGGAACGGTTATGCAAGCCAGCCCGCTGCAGGCATCGTGCGCGTATCTGAAGCACAAACCACTTTTAATGTGACAGGGACGGGAATCGTAGCCGACATCGATACCGGCGTGGATCCTAATCATCCCGCGTTAAAACCTGTCCTTTTGCCTGGCTACGACTTTACGCGCAACCAGCCGGGCGGCTCCGAAATGACCGACTACACCGGTCCGACGCCCTCCGGGAGTACCACCAACGTCGCTATCGTGAACCAGTCGAGCGCTGCTGTGCTTGACCAGTCTTCAGCTGCAGTGCTGGACACTTCCCAATACGCCGCCTTTGGCCACGGCACGATGGTGATGGGCGTCATCCACTTGGTGGCTCCCACGGCACAGTTGCTGCCTTTGAAAGCTTTTAGTTCTAATGGAACTGGATACTTATCCGACATTTTGCACGCCGCCTACTACGGTGTACAGAGCGGCGCGAACATCATCAACATGAGCTTCGACACGACGTCGAATTCACCCGAGTTTTCCAAGGCCATGGCCTACGCCAACCAGAACGGTGTGATCTGTGCGGCCTCAGCAGGAAACGATGGAATGCAGGAGATCGTGTATCCCGCCGCGTACCAGAATGACGTGATGGGCGTCGCCTCTACGAGCGACACGGACACGCGCTCGTCTTTTTCCAACTTCGGAGATGCCATTGTCTGGGTGGCTGCACCTGGCGAAGCCATCATTACCACTTATCCTTTTAGCACGTACGCTGCCGGATGGGGCACTTCCTTCAGCGCGCCGTTTGTTTCCGGCGCGGGCGCACTGTTGCTGAATGTCGATCCAGCCACGAATGAGTCCAAGGCCGCCGCTGCCATGGCCCACGCCGTTCCAGTAGGCGCGGGCATGGGCAATGGGCGCCTGGACTTGGTGCAGACCTTGCAGTCCGTATCTCAGCCGGCCGGGAATACCAGCGATTTCGCTATCTCGGTCAGCCCCAGCGGAAACACAATTAATCCTGGAGAGTCGGCTACGTACACTGTTTCCGCTACGCCGAGCGGAGGGTTCAATCATGTGGTGATGTTCAGTTGCTCAGGCCTGCCCGCCGGGGCCTCCTGCAGCGTGGCGCCGTCTTCGGTCACTTTGGATGGAACCCATGCTTCCACTGCTCAGGTTGTCGTGACTACCACTAAGGGCGCTACTTTGCCGGTCTGGCCGCAATTGCGAATTGACCACAAGGTGAATCCGTGGGGCGGCACAGCGCTTCTCGCGATTTGCATTCTTTATTGGCTTGGCTTCACCGGCATGCGTCGTAAGCAACGCTTCTCATTCCGGCTTCTCTGGCCGGCCAGCGCGGCGATACTCCTCGCCGTCCTTTGTGCTTCCTGCGGAGGAGGTGGCTCGCCGATGGGGCCCGGACCACCTCCGCCAAACCCAACTCCCGCCGGGACCTCTACCATCGTCGTCACGGGAACCTCAGGGAACGTAAGTCACGCCGCCACGGCCCACCTCACGGTCAATTAAGGCAAACCCAGCCACACCTCCGCTTTTGTACGCGCGCGTCCGTCCGAAGGAGAGTTGCTACTGCTGATTCTTGATTTCCCGGCTGGCCAGCTCGATGCTTCCTTTGACCAGTTCGGTTTTCACTTCTGACTTCTGCCCCGCAAGAAGACTGACTTCGGTTTCAAATGTCCGGTAACCGGGCAGCGCTACTTTGATGCGATGTTTTCCCGGGCTGACCAACAAAGAATGGAGAGCGCCTCCACACTCGCTGGCATGGCCCGCATAGTTGTCGTCGAGAAAAACGGCTGCTCGCCCGGGTTCCACCGTCAGTTTCAGCTCAGCCGTGATCGCAGGCGGGCGGGCTCCTGGGATCACCTGCATCGCCACGCGCACCGTTTGAACTTGTCCCGGTTCCACGACCACTTCGCGGACGAAGTCGCCGTAACCCGACTGCCGCGCGGTGATTTCATGTTTGCCCGGCAATAACAACACCTTCTTGTCTCTTTTGAGCTCCTTGACGTAGCCCACGTAGACGCCATCAACCCAGACACCTGCATCTTTTTCCACGCCGGTGGCGCCCTTGAACTTCAACTCGCCCATCACCTTACTTTCTTGAGCGAATAAACGCGGAACCGCTAGCAAGATGCAGAATAGAGCGAGGAGAAGAGCCGGGGAAGGAAACTGCAACCTTCTGTGCATGTAGCCCCCTGTTTCTGGGCCGGAGCTATATCCTAACTCAGAAGCGGCTTCGTATGTTTGCAAAAACTCATTCGGCTACACGCGTTTTTCTCATGTTTCAAATTGGAACCGTTTGCCCGCGATCGCGGCCTGCTCCTCCCATACTGTGCTTACCGTGTGTTCCTAGCATTCGTGGGATAATGACCGCATGAAACTCACTGCGCAAATCGCGTTCTCCGGCTTGATTGTCCTCTGCTTTTTTCCTGCTTCTACGTTTGCTCAATCTGCACAAACTCCCGCCCAGCGCCAGCAACCGGAGTTCATCAAGCAAGGCCAGCAGTTGATGCGCGAAGGGAAGTTAGAAGAAGCTCTTGCCCTCTATCGTCAAACGCTCCAAGCTCAGCCGCTGTCTCTCGCGGCCAACGTCGCTGCAGGAAACGTGCTCGACTTAATGGGAAAAGGCGAGGACGCCCGCAAATATTTTCAAAAGGCCATCGACATTGCCGAGAAGCCTGAACAGAAAGCTTCGGCGAATCGCGCCATGGCCATGTCCTACGCTTTTGAAGGCAGTTGCAAGAAGACCGTCGAGTACGAGCAGAAAGTTCTCGACTACTTTGCCGCCATGAAGGATTTCTTCCAACAAGGCGAAATCGCCGACGAAGCCGCCCGCGTTTGCATTGACGACGGTGATCTGGACACCGCGCTCCACTGGTACAAGGTAGGCCACGACACTGGATTAAAAGAGCCGGACATCAAGCCCGCGCGCGTGGATTTGTGGAACTTTCGCTGGGAGCATGCGCAGGCGCGCCTCGCCGCGCGTCGCGGAGACATCGCTGCAGCGCAAGAGCACGTCACTGCCGCCAAAGCCATTCTCGACAAAGGCACAAATCCCGAGCAGGCGCAATTCTTCCCGTACCTGCAAGGCTATGTCGCGCTTTACGGACAGGATTACAAAACTGCAGCCGAAGAATTGCTAAAGGCCAATCAGAACGATCCCTTCATCCAATGCTTGCTCGGCCAGACGTACGAGGAGCTTGGCGAGAGAGATAAAGCCATCGAGTCTTACCGCAAGGCCGCTGCGGCCCTTGCCCACAATCCTCCCGCCGCCTACGCCGTCCCCTTCGCCAAGAAAAAGCTCGCCTCTTTTAAAGGGCTAGCCTCCCTCGCCGCAGTCTGCAGCTTTGGATGGTGCTTTTCGACTCACTCCCGCACAGCAATGTCTACTGCAACCCTGCTCTCTGGACGCAGCTCCACAACTCTGTGAGAGGGAGTGATTTGGGCTGGAAAGCGATTCGACGGACGTACTACCTCAAGCGCCAATTCGCCAGCTCGGTCAGCACGAAATTCAAAATCATACGTCTCTCCTACGCCAATTGAGAGTTGAGCCGGGCAGGGTTCTCGCTGTCCCGCTGGAAGATCCGCGCCATCCTTCGCAATCGGCAGCCATATCACCGGAATTCCCGCGACTTTCAAGCTGATGTCGATCGGCGGATTCTCCGGCACAATGTTGATGATTCGCAGCCTGTATTTTTGACTGGCCTTGAAACTCGCAATCTTGGGAGAACGGCTGCCATTCAGCCATATCGGCGTCTCGCCCGGCCCTGCCCTGCTGATCACCAGTACGCGGTCAATCTCCGGATCGAAATTCTCTCCCGGCGGCAGCACGATAAGCGGACCATACAAGCCGGAACTGAGCTGTTTCAGATCGTCGATGTGGGTGTGATAGATGAATGTCCCCGCCCGCGGAGCCGTTAACTGCACAACGAAAGATCCTCCAGGTGCGATCGGCTTTAAAAGTTGCTGGTCTGACCCGCTCAGCCACGGTACCCCGTCGTAATAGCTCTCCAGTTCAATACCGTGCCAATGAACTGCAAGGGGCTCGAGAAGCTGGTTCACCACTCGAATCTCAGTTGGCTGTCCCCGCGTAAGTATCAGCGGCGGACCTGGTATTGTCGGTCGTATCGCAGAGCCCGGATTCTTAATCGCGAATGCCATCCCCGGGTCTTTTCCGAAAAATCCGGGTAGTTCAGCCGCTCTTAGCTCTATTTTTTGTGTGGGCAATCGTGGTTTTGCCGCCGCGTGCGCCGGCAACCCGGTTGGCAATATCGTGATGCCGATGACCAGCCCCGCCATACCCTCGCGCGCATGGTCAGCCATTGCAGGCGCCGACAAAGGGGCCCCTCTCTTCCAATAGCGCAGCTCCGGAGTGATATGTCGCAACACGTGGCAGTGGAAGACCCAATTACCGCTCCGGTCGGGAGTCCACGTGAGTGTAAACGTGTGACCCGGACGAACCAGCTCCGTGACCGCCATGCGCCGTTGATCGTCGTCGTAAATCGTGTCGGTCTCCGTGTCGCCTACGCTGTCCACCCGAAAGTAGAAGCCATGCAGGTGCATCGGATGGTTTGAATCGCTGGCGTTAATGACACGCCACTGAACGGTCTCAGCCGCGCGATAGGTAAGCCGCTCCGTATGTGGCCAGGAAAGACCGTTGATCGCAAATACTTCGCGGTACGCTGGCGGCTGCACCGTGTCATCATCCACCACGGCCCAGTCGGTAATCATGAGGATGCGATCGGCGTTAGCTTGTCGAGCATCATTCCTGGCATCGACGACGAATGCTCCATTCAGTTGCCCGTCCTCGGCCCGACGCAGCGACGTGGTTTCCGCTTGGTTCCGGCTGGCCCAATACAGGTAGGTCCCCGGGGTACCGGCAAGGAATTTGACTTCGCGGCTCTCCCCAGGCGCAACAATCAAGACTTCTCTCGCGTCTCCGGGCCGGCTATGCAGCCCGTGAATTGTGAGTGGCTGCTCCAGGTGGTTCGAGATCGTGGCTTCGATCTCCGTCCCCTCGGGTACGCGTAGCAAAGGACCCGGCGTTGAAAGGCGGCCGCCTTCCTCGCGGAAAGCTGCCACGCTCAAGGCAGGCCCGTCGTTCTCTTCGGGAGACCACTCTCCCATCGCAGCTTCCAGGCGAACCGTTAACTGACCGTTGTGTAGACGGCCCGCGGGCGTTTGATTGGAATTGGCGACAATCCGCTGGTCGCCTGTCTGGGCCATCAGGACCCTGCATCCGCAGCCGAGCAAGATTAGGCTCAACAGAATTCGGCAGAGAGCTGATACGTGCAACAGCCTGGAAGCGCACATAGCGAACCCCTATGAGCTGTTATAGTGTTCTTGGTCCGATTTGATCGACATTGTACACTTACAAGGCGATGGCTTGCGATTTGAAACGATTTGAGTTTTGACTTTGTTTCAAACTGCAGCTTTTCTGGTGGCAGGTTACTCACGGATGGTCGGCTGCGCGGGACCAACCTCTCATGTCGCTTAACGCACTAACTACTCCTTCCATTTTCGGTTGATCGTTGGAGTATTCATGCTAAACTAAAAACAACGTCGAACCGCCCGTGCGAAAGCGCGGGCGGTTTTCTTTTTGCACCACAAAATAATTCAAAGGAGGCAAAACAATGCCTACACGTCCGCCCGGTCGCATCGAAACATTCAACGGCCAACAACTCTACTTCGAAGTACACGGCACCGGTGAGCCGCTCCTGCTGCTGCACGGCTTTTCCGGTTCCAGCCAGGATTGGATTCCTTCTCTCGCGCAATGGGAAACGCAATTCCAATTCATCCTGCCTGACCTGCGCGGCCATGGCCACTCCGGCATTCTCTCAAAGCCCTTCCGCCACGAGGACGCCGTCACAGACATGTTTGCTCTGCTCGATCACCTCGGAATCCGCGCCTGCAAAGGTGTGGGCATCAGCGCTGGCGGCAACGTCCTCCTGCACATGGCCACTAAGCGGCCGGAACGCATTACCGCCATGGTTCTGGTCAGCGCCACTCCTTACTTTCCAGCACAGGCGCGCGCCATCATGAGCCAGTACGGAGATAATCTGGCCGAAGAGCAGTGGGAAGTCCTGCGCCGTCGCCATCCCGGTGGCGATGTACAAATCAAAGCCATCCTCTCCAGCACCAAGTCTTTCGCCACCAGCTACGACGACCTGAACTTTACGCCTCCTCTTCTCTCCACAATCAAAGCCCGCACCTTCATCATTCAAGGTGACCGCGATCCTCTCTATCCCGTGGAACTCTCCGTCGAAATGTATAAAGCCATTCCCAACTCCCGCCTCTGGATCGTTCCCAACGCTGGCCACGGCCCCGTCATTGGCGCCCGCTGGCCCGAGTTCATCCAATCCGCCTCCACCTTCCTACAGGAATAGCGACGGGTCTTTAGACGCATTTACTATTCCTCTTTTCGAATTTGCTACACTCTCATGAGCCATGCCCTCAAATCTCCACCGCAAAGGAAGCATACTCATTGCAGTCCTATCCTTCGGTCTTTCGTCGTTTTTGCTTGCGCGTCCCGCTTCGGATTGGAAGGTACTTGCACCCGGGATGGACCTCAAATATGTGACGGCAAAGAAACCCAGTTCCGTAGGAGACTCCCGCATTGCCGTTCTGCGGATGGACGCCAACCTGTGGCAGTTGGAAGCCGTGGGCATCAGTCAAACTGGCGAATCCTCCGGACACACCGCTCGCGAGTGGTCGCAGAAGCATAATTTCTCCGCTGCCATTAACGCAGGCATGTTCGCCTCAGACTACAAAACGCACCTCGGCTACATGCGTTCAAGCACCCATGTCAACAACAGCCATCCGAACGCCTATCAGTCCGTCGCAGCCTTCGATCCTCACGATTCCCAGCCCCTTCCTCTCTTCCGTATTTTTGATCTGGACGCTCCGGGAATCCATTTCCAGGACATCCTGAAGGATTACTCCTCGGTGTTGCAGAATTTGCGTCTGGTTAAGCGCTCTGGGCTGAATCAATGGAGCCCACAGGAACGCAAGTGGAGCGAAGCTGCCTTGGGCGAGGATGACGCAGGCCGCATTCTATTCATTTATTCCCGTGCGCCTTTCTCGATGCACGATCTCAACGACGAGCTGTTGGCTGCCGGCATCGGCCTGGTCGCCGCCCAGCATCTCGAGGGTGGGCCTGAAGCTCAGCTCTATGTGCATGTGGGCGCCACAGAGTTGGAAATGGTGGGCAGCTACGAGACTGCGTTCACTGAGAATGACGCGAATTCAGCGGC
>DATDNK010000434.1:0-7738 GCA_036518275.1 Candidatus Acidiferrum sp. | reverse complement strand
AATACTTCCTAGCGGTTGAATTCGGCGCGGTGTTTTTCGCGAGTGTCTGCACTTAACAGGAACCAACCTTCGGCAATATCGCGGACGCGTTCGAGTTCGCGCTGCATTTCAGCGTGCTTTGCTTCCATAACTTCGGCATTTGCATCGGCAGGAACGTAAATCGGCGGCGCGAACAGAATCACCGCGCGAGCAAAAGGCATCGGCAGCAGAAAATGATCCCAAGTCCTCGTGAACGTTTTTCCGCGGTCGACGCCAATGTGAAACACGATTATGGGGCAACCGGTTTTTCTGGCGAGCATCACTGGACCCGGCTTGGCGACGTAGCGCGGCCCGCGCGGTCCATCGATGGTGAATCCGCAATCCACTCCTTCCTCGAGCCGCTTCGCCATCACCGCCAATCCGCGCAAGCCGCCGCGCGACGAGCTTCCCTGTGCGGTGCCGAATCCCAACCACTCGATGACTTTGCGCGTCCACCGCCCATCGAATGCCGTTGTATTCATCACCACAACGCCATGATTGCGGTGCCACCAAACAATCGGAAGAATGATGCGGTGCCAGAACGCCCAGATGATGCGCTTGCCGGAAGCGTGTACTCGTTCGGCGTTCTGCCAGCCGAGCACTTCGTAGCGCAGTGTTGGCCCAAGCGTTCGAATGACGCTGTACACGGCGGCCGCAATGAAGGGAATCTGGATGCGCCGCGTCCAGGGCAATGGCGGCAGCCTTGTATCATAATGCACATTGACCGGCTCACCGTCCGCCTGTTTCGCAGTGTCCAGGATTGTGTCGGGCTGTGGCATTTGGTTTCGTCTGCGGGCGTGTCATAATCCGCAGGGTGCGCCGGCAGTCCCCACCGACGTATAGTATAGGCGAGAGCTCTAGCCTTTTTGTGCTGGGAGTAAGTTCGCGTGCCGCTTCCCTCCATCCCGCCGAATCTGATTCGCCGAGCGCTCTGGTTGCTTGGCGGAGCAATGGTAATACCTGCCGCAGTCATTCTGACAGCTTTGACGGCGCGCTCTGATGAGCCGCTTTCCGATTCCGTTGGAATTATCGATGGGGCAGCCATTGCCGTCACCGGCCCGATGCGCGTGGAAGTTGTTCGGGGCTTTCCACGGACCGTTCTTCGCAGCGGTAGCGACGTACAAGTCAAGTCTGGCACTGCGCGACTGGACCTTACCGAGGGCGGAACTATCAGCATTTGCGGGCCGGCGCATTTTTCGGTTCTCAAGTCCGGCAACTTGCTCACCGTGGCTCTGGATACCGGAACGATTCACGTTTCCATCGAGCACGGGCCGGCTTTGACGATTTATACTCCACTGCTTCAGATACAACCTATTGCCATCGGCGAAGGACCTCAGGATGCGCTGGTTGGCTTTGACGCCACAGGAGCGATGTGCGTCCGCGCATATCGCGGCGCCATTCGCCTCGAACAGCAGCTGACGAGCCAAAATATAGTTGTCCCTCAATCGAGCGATATTCTGCTCGTCAATGGACAATTGGACGGCTTGCGCGCGGGGGGCGACCGGTGCACGTGCGATCCGCAACTCACGAAATACACACCTCCCCCGAGGTTGGAGCTAAGTCCACCAGCCGCCCCCCCGGAAGATGCGAACGCGAGGCCTTTGGGGACGGCGACGACGGTTTCGGCTTTGCCAATGGAGAGACCGGCCACCAAAGATGGGCCCATCTATGAGGTATTCGTCCCGCCATTGATCTATAACGGAAACGCCGAAGTGCAGCCGGAAGTGGATATGAGCAGAATCATGGTGGTGCGGCAAGTGCGTGTGCGGCCGACGCTGATTTTTCAAGGGCGCGTGGCAGGAGATTTGCCGACTCCCCCCGTGCTGGATCCGGCGCCCTCGCGCCCTGCTGCGACAAGTCCTCGGAAACCTGCGCCACAGCCCAATGATTCCGTTGTAGACCGCGTGGTTCACTTCGTGAAGAAATTTTGGTCACGCGGGTCTTAGCCGTTTTCTCCAGCCGTCCTTGAGAGTCGTTCAAGATTCAATCGAAATGGACTTTTTAGGTACGGAAAAGTTCTTGCGTTTTCCCGCATGAATGAGGATATTTTTCTACAACACGATTCCTTGAAGAGGAACCCGCCATGAAGCAAACTCTGGGGACTCGCTGTTTTTTTCGAACTATTTGCGTTGCGATCTTCACTGCCTCCTTGGCCGTGTTGGTCGGCGGCTGCGGCTCGAAGTCTATGCCGCCTTCAGTCCTCAGCGTTTCGATTACACCAGTGCGCGGCGGGGCAGTGACAGGGCAAAGCATAACTTTTAACGCCTTAGTGCAGAATGATGTTGGTGCCGCCGGCGTAACCTGGGCCACCTCGGGAGGATCCTTCGGCTCCCAAAGCACCACCGCGGCTACGCTCAATGCTCCGAACACCACGGGCAATGTCACCATTACGGCGACGAGCATCGCAGACAACACAAAGAGTGCTACAGCGACGATCGCGATCACCGATTTGACGGGCGTGACGACTTATCACAACGATCTTGCCCGCGACGGCGCGAATATGCATGAATTTGGATTGACTCTTTCAAGCGTAAATACAACTGCGTTTGGGAAGCTGTTCTCCTGCGCAGTTGATGGTGCGATTTACGCACAGCCGTTGTGGGTTCCTCAACTTACGGTGAGCGGCGCAAAACACAATGTGATCTTGGTGGCCACGCAACACGATAGTGTCTATGCCTTCGATGCGGATGGAAATCCGTGCCTTAAACTGTGGCAGGTCAACCTTCTTGGTGTTGGCGAAACTTCCGTGCCTTCATCGCCTCCGAACAATCTGGTGGGTAATGGCTTCGGAGACATCACTCCCGAAGTTGGAATCACGGGCACGCCGGTGATTGACGCGGCCAGCAGCACGCTCTACGTCGTGAGTAAGTCTGTCATCCCAACTTCCAGCCCGCTCGCCTTCTTCCAGCGCCTTCATGCGCTCGACCTGGCCACTGGCAGTGAGAAATTCGGCGGCCCTTTGAGCATCTCGGCATTCGTTCCTGGAACGGGCGACGGCTCGAGCGGGGGCGTGCTGCCGTTCGACCCAGGTAACGAGCATCAACGGCCTGGCCTGGCGCTCAGCGGCGGCATTGTCTACATTTCGTGGGCTGCTCATGAAGATCACGGCCCATATCACGGCTGGATAATTTGTTACAGAGCGGATCTGTCCCAGCAGGTTGCGGTCTTCAACACTACGCCGAACGGCGGCCTCGGGGGCATCTGGATGAGCGGAGCCGCGCCAGCGTTTGATAGCGGTGGGAACATTTATTTCTCGACGGGCAACGGCTCCTTTGACGCGGCAAGCGAGTTCGGCGACAGCGTCCTTAAAATGGGGCCCCCGAGCGCAGGATCACTGCCGCTCATCGATTTTTTCACCCCCTTCAACCAGGCGTCTCTAAATGCGGGAGACGGCGATGTCGCTGCGGGAGGCGTAGTTGTACTCCCCGATCTCTCTTCGGGTGCCAAGCTACTCGTACAGGTGGGAAAAGACGGAACCATTCATCTGTTGGATCGCTCCAACTTAGGACAGTACTGCAACGGATGCGCGGGTGATACGCAGATCGTGCAGGAAATACAAGGCCAAGTGAACGGCATGTGGGGCACGCCCGCCTACTGGAATGGGAATCTGTATATTGGAGGGGCGCAAGACGGGGGAGTAAGTGGCGATAACCTGAAAGCTTTCTCTTTCAATGCCGGTGGCTCTGGACTGCTCTCCACATCGCCAACCTCTCTCAGCTCCCACGTATACAACTTTTCTGGGCCCACGCCATCCGTTTCGTCGAACGGAACGACGAACGGAATCGTTTGGGCGCTTGATAACAGTCAATATGGTCCGCCGACGCCAAATGGCTCAGGGCCTGCTGTCTTGCATGCATACGATGCCACGAATCTGGCAAACGAGCTGTGGAACAGCTCGCAGGGAACGGGGAATACTGCGGGGAACGCGGTAAAGTTCACCGTACCGACTATCGCTAACGGCAAGGTCTATGTGGGAACACGCGGGAATTCCACAACGAATGGCGGAGTTGGCGAGTTGGATGTTTACGGGTTGAAGCCGAATTGAAGTATTTGCGCGCGTCGAGATCCTTCGTCGTGCTGATGTATCCAGTCAGGGGCAATCTTACTCGCGACTCAAGATGAGGGACCTCATAGCGTCTGTCACATGCCTTCGTAGTTGGGGCCGCCTCCGCCCTCAGGGACAACCCAGTCAATAATCTGATAGGGATCGGCGATGTCACAGGTTTTGCAGTGCACGCAATTGGAACCGTTGATTTTTAGTTTCAGCGCGCCGTCCGACTCTTTCACCATTTCGTAGACCGCTGCGGGACAGAAATACTGGCAAGGGTTGCCGTACTCGACGACGCACTTGGTGGAGCAGACGTTGAGGTCAGCAACATGAAGATGGCAAGGCTGATCCTCTTCGTGGCGCGTTCCCGAGTGATAGACATCGGTGAGACGGTCGAAGGTGAGTTTGCCGTCGCCTTTGAAGCGTTCCGGAGCAGTCCGGCCATTGATTTTTTTGTAGGCCTCGTAGCCGGGGTGTGCGCGCATGGGATCGACCAGGCCGCGGCCGCCGGTAATTTGCTGAAACGCAGTGTGAAAGAATCCGCGAAGCATCCCGTGTGAAAACGATTGGTGAAAATTGCGAACCTGCCAAAGCTCTTTCTTGATGTAGCTCTGCTCGACTTTTTTCGGAAAGGCGCCCAGCGTTTTTGAGGAAGTGTCGCCGGATTTCAGCGCCTCGAAGATCGTTTCCGCGGCGAGCATGCCGCTTTTCATTGCCAGGTGAATGCCCTTGAGCCGCTGCGAATCGAGAAAGCTGCCGGAATCGCCGATGATGAGGCCCCCGTCGACGTAGGTGCGCGGCATGGCGTACCAGCCGCCATAAGGCAGAGACTTCGCTCCGTAACGAACCAGCTTGCCACCGTCGAGAAGCCTCTTGAGAAACAAATGCGTTTTCCAAGTTTGAAACGCAGCGTGTGGATCGAATTGCGGGTCGGCGTATTCAAGCGCGATAACGAGGCCGATAGAGACACGATTATTCGAAAGGCCGTAAATCCAGCCGCCGCCGTACATATCCGTGGAAACCGGCCAGCCCAGCGTGTGCGCCACGTAGCCGGGTGGAATGCGGCCGGGCTCAACATCCCAGAGCTCCTTGATGCCGATGCCATAGCTTTGCGGATTGATGTTGTCGAGCTTTTTGGCGGCGACGAGTCTTTTTGTGAGTGAACCGCGTGTGCCTTCGGCGAGGACGGTGACTTTGGCGCGAAGTTCGTAGCCGGGAGTGAAGTTGTCTTTGGGCTTGCCGTTTTTGTCGACGCCTTTATCTTCCGTGATGACGCCGGCAATTCCATCGCCCTGGTAGATCAGTTCGGCGCCGCCGAATTCCTTGAAGACATTGACGCCAGCGGCTTCCACGAGGCCGCCAAGCCATTTGGTGACTTTGCTCAGTGAAATAACGTAGTTGCCCTTGTTTTGAAACGGCGGAGGAGTAATCGGGAAACGCAAGGCAGAATTTTTTGTGAAGAGCAGCGCCGCGGAATCGGTGACGGGAGTGTCGAGCGGAGCGGACTTCTCAAAATCGGGAACCAGCTCGGCAAGCGCCCTAGGATTCATGATCGCGCCGGAGAGTTGATGAGCGCCAATCTCGCGGCCTTTTTCGAGGACGTAAATATTTTCGGCGGAAAGCTCTGGCTTAACGCCAGAAGCATTGTGCTTTTTGATGAGATTGGCGAGATGCAGCGCGCAGGAAAGGCCCGCAGGGCCCGCGCCGACGATAAGAACATCCGCTTCGAGTTGTTCGCGCTGAACTGTCATTTCCCTTCGATTCTAGCAAATTCGCCAGAACAGCCAGTTAACGGAGCTTCTGAAATTCATCCAGAGTAATGCGCAGCTGCTGGAGAATCCTATGAAATAGGGGTGCCCCGATTTCTTTGCTGCCGTGGATCGGAATGGTTACACTGCGGCCGTCGGGATGGTTCCATCTGGCGTGACTTCCTTTTTGTCGAGTGAGCACGAATCCTAGCATACGAGCGACGCGCTGGAATTCCCGCGCCGTGGCGCTAGGCATTCACGATCTCAGTGGAATCGGCGGGAAGCTTTTGGCCTTTTTCGCGGTATTCGTCCTCAATCATTCGAAAGACATTGGCCAATTCGGCAAGCGCTTCCTCACGCGTCTTCATGAGAGCGTAGCAACCGCCAATCGCCGGGATTTCCGCAACCCACCCAGAGCCATCATCTTGGCGGTAGAGAATAATTTTGTAGTCTTCGAACTTCATTGAATTAGCAAACAGTATACGCCCGGAATCTGGGTGGCATGGATAATTTTCTTTCGCTGGCCGTACTCCATTTAGTTCCCAGTAGGGATGATTCCGGCGTTCTCGACCATGAGAATTACAGTTCTTTGCGGAGCGCGGGTGCGATGCATCGCGCCCTTAGGAACCACTGTGCCTTGTCGAGGGCCAAGTTCCATGGTGCGGCCTTCGAGATCAATCAGCAGCTTCCCCTCGACGACATAGAAGAACTCGTCGTCGTTGTCATGCTTGTGCCAGTGGTACTCGCCCTGCACAACACCAAGACGGACGACTGAACCATTCACCTGACAGAGGGTCTGGTTGTACCACTTGTACGTGCAGGCATCGGCGAGCGCGCGTTCGTCGATGATTTCCAGGGGCTGACAAAGAATGTTGAGTCGCGTCTCGTACGGGAAACTTTCCACATTTGTCATGGGCTTCCTCAATACGCTGAGGTCTTCTCAATTAAGAAGATTGCCTGCTGCGGAGCCAAGGTCCAATTTGTCATATTACTCGCTAAGGCGTTGGAGGAAGGGTAGTTCTGCGTTTATGGTCACAGTTTACTTGGTACCCTGCAACGCCTCGGTGAGGGCGGGCATGATTTCGAAGATGTCGCCAACGACGCCGTAATCGGCGATTTCGAAAATGGGCGCGTTCGAATCCTTGTTGATAGCCACAATCGTGCGCGCGCCTTTCATTCCGACGACGTGCTGAATCGCTCCGCTGATACCGAGCGCAAGGTACAGCTTCGGCGCAACGGTCTGGCCGGAACTGCCGATCTGGCGCTCCATGGGGAGCCAGCCTTCATCGCAGATGGGGCGGGAGGCAGCGATCTCCGCGCCGAGGGCCTTGGCGACCGCTTCCGCTTGGGGAATATTCTCGGGAGCTTTGATGCCGCGGCCAATGGCGACGATCAGAGGAGCTTGCGTGAGGTCCACCGCGGACTTTGCCTCTTTAAACAATTCCATCGGTTTAGTACGAATTTGCCCAGCGGCCAGCTGAACACTCACGTCGTTCACAGAAGCTTTGCCGGAAGGATGTGCGGCGAGCAAGTCCGCGCGAAAAGCGCCAGATTGAAAGGAGACAAACCAGGGGGCGGTGCCGACGAAGGTGACATCCGCGGCCGTCTTGCCTTGAAACATCTGACGCACAAAGACCAGCTTCCGGCCTTCGTGGCGATAGCCGATGCAGTCGCCAATCATGCCTTTCCCCAGCATAGCGGCGAGCTTTGGAGCAAAGTCGCGAACCTGATAGGTGTGCGGGAACAAAACGAGGTCGGGCTTTGTGGATTCGATCACTTGTTTTAGAGCAACACAGAAGCCGTCGGGCGTATAGGCTTCAAGCAGATCGTGTTCCACGCGCAGAACTTCGGCGACGTTTTTCGCAGCGAGTTCGTCCGCAAAGGAAGAAACACCTTTGCCGATGACGAGCGCGCTGACGGTGCT
>DATDNK010000433.1:0-6242 GCA_036518275.1 Candidatus Acidiferrum sp. | reverse complement strand
ACATTCTTGGAGTACAGAAAGTAGTCGTAAACCAGCCAATAGCGGTGCAGTCCGTACATCGCCAGCACCAGCAGCACTATAAAATACGGAATCATCATCGCCAGATCGAAAGCGTTGGCGTGATAAATTCCTGAGAAAGTTTGATCGCGGAGCCGGTGCCAGTAGTGGCTGAGGCCACTCTGGTACGCGAGAAGAATCTTCAGTGAAAGAATGCTCTGCATGATTGACGGAATACCGTGAATCTACAGGTTTCTCTGAGTCGGTCCAGGCGAGCCTTGATTATAAGGCTAAATCCTGCCGGCGCTAAAGCCGTCACAAGAGCAAAAGTTGCGCCGCAATCTGTTCGCGCTGTTACTTGCTAAGGAATAAGGACGATTTTCCCAGAAGCACCGGGTTCGAGAATTTCCTTGTGTGCTCGCGCGGCTTCGGCCAACGGCAACTCCTTGCCGACCACGGGGCGCAGCGTACCGTTTTCCAGCCCCGCGATCAGGCCCGCATGAATATCCGCCTCTTCTGCGGGCGTGATGCCCCAAAGCGTGAAAGCGCGAATCGAGCCGCGGCGGGCCATCAATTCCCTTGCATTGATGGTGACTTCGCCGCGGTTACCAATCACGATTACCCGTCCGCGAGTTGCAAGGAGCTTCAAATCATGCGCGAGATTCACGTTGGCCAGCATTTCCAGAATAATGTCCACGCCGCGCCCACCGGTCGCTTTCATTATTTCTTCCTGGTAGCCCGTTTTGCTGTGATCGAACACTTGATGCGCGCCTTCGCGTTTCACCAAGTCGAGGCCTTTTGCTGTCCCCGCCGTGCCAAAAACCGTCAGCCCCATGGCCCGCGCCATCTGTACGCCGGCAGTGCCCACGCCGCCGCTCGCTCCGTGCACCAGCACGGTCTCTGACGCATGCGCCTTCGCCGAATGAAACAACGCATGGTATGCGGTTCCATAAGGCACCCAAACTCCCGCGCCTTGACTAAAACTGATTTTCGCGGGAAGCGGATGCACCTGCTCTTCCAGCGCCAGCGCATGCTCGGCGTACGCGCCCGTGACGGTCTTTGCCGTGTAGACGCGGTCGCCTGGCTTCACTTTTTTCACGCCCTCGCCGACTGCCTCAATTGTTCCGGCGCCATCCGAGCCCGGAGTGTACGGAAGTGGCGGTTTCTGCGCGTAAGTGCCAGTGCGCATGTACGTATCGTAAGGATTCACGCCGGCTGCGTGAATCCGCACGAGCACCTGTCCGGCTGCAGGCTTAGACGTTGGCACTTCCTCGAGCTTCAGGACTTCCGGCCCGCCGAATTGACGAACGAGAATCGCTTTCATGATTTATCTCCGAGAATGTAACAGCGCCATGCAACTGCCACGCGCAGCATCAAGAAAAACGAAAAACTTGGAACTAACAACTAAAAATGATCGTCTGCACCGATGGCCGCGCCTTCTTTCTCCACCAATCCGGCTGAGCGGCCCCACGCCGTGGTTTGCCAATTATCTTTTGCTTTTTCTGCAGGAATCCACGGAGGCAAAGACAAGCTCAAATACTCTGCCAATGCGTAGAGATACGGCTCGTACATGTTCCGTAGCTCCGCGAGCCTTTCCTCCATTTCTTCGAGGTCAAGTGCCTTCATGCCGTGTTGTACGAACACATCTCCGATGCGCTTTACATCTTCGGTTGGAAGTCGATTGTTGGGAAGCGCCCGCGGCGGCATCTTGAAAACCTGCGAAAGGTCCACGGCGGCATGGCGCGCCATAGCGAACGTCAACTCCGCCTGGCGCCGGCAAGAATCCGGGATCGCCACTTTGACCAGCGCGCAGCTGTCCAGGATCGCGGTCAGAGCGCCAATCCACGATTGGTTGTCGTGCTGCGAACGAAAAAACGCCAGCACCGGATAAGAAAGATGGCTCTCCATCAATTCCGCCGCCCAGAATTCCCAGTCTTTAAAGAGCAGTCGCAGGGCTTCGTTACCGCCAGGATAAGCGTGCCGACGCAAAAGCTCGCCCGCCGTCGGAGGTGTGCCTGCGCGGGCGTCAAGAAGCGAAATATTTACTTCGCGCTTGGAAAAGGATCCGTAAATAAACGGCAAGTAGCCGATCACGGCCGCGAGAAAACCAAATCCAAAACCAGCTTCCGTAACCACCAAAACGCGTGCCAGGCTGGTCCGCGGCACGACATCGCCAAGTCCAAGAGTGAAAAAAGTCGTTCCGCTAAGGTAAACATCCATGGCGAAACCTGGTTGGCCACCGGTGATGTTGACCGCCGATCCGGTTCCATACTGCATCAAGCCAAATGCCAGGACCAGGCCAACCGCCCAGACGCCCACCAAAGCGAGTAGCGAAAATGGCCCGAAAAAACTGAGCAGCGTCTCACGTTTCTTGCGCGACGGGATGAGTCCAGTGGCTAATTTCCAGGAGTTCCAGGTGAATTTATAGAAAACGCGAACCAGGCGGAACTTCCTAGTGACTCGCCGTGGGAGGATGATGGCTTCAAACGCATCCCAAATCACAATCACGAAGATTGCGACACCTGCAGCGAACGCGCCTGGCGCTGGAATCATGTGCGGCATTGTACTCGTTTGTCTCTCTTCGCGAGAACGCTCGATAGGAGCGCTTGGAAGCCTTTAGGAGACCAGCCGCGCACTGACGCTGATTTCCGCCTTGAACAGCTTCGAAACCGGGCAGCCCGTCTCTGCGTTTTTCACTGCCGTATCGAACTTCGCCTTGTCTGCGCCAGGAACGTGCGCGACCAGATCCAGATGGCTCTTCGTGATGGCAAAGCCATCGGGCAATTTCTCCAGCGAAATCGTCGCTGTCGTTTCGAGTTTGGTCGCCGTCATTCCGGCGTTCCCTAGCTGGGCGGAAAGCGCCATCGTAAAGCAGCCCGCGTGGGCTGCGGCCAGCAGCTCTTCCGGGTTCGTGCCTGTGCCATTTTCAAAGCGCGTGCTAAAGGAATACTGCGTTTGCTTGAGTACGCCGCTGTCCGTCGAAATCGTGCCCTTGCCGTCTTTCAATCCGCCCTGCCACACCGCCGAACCTTTACGCTGCATCGTTTTTCTCCTCTTCTCTGATTACTTGTGTTGGATTCCTCGGGATTCGATTCATGGCCGCCCCGGAAGGGTATATTTCTGGGCGCGCGCCGTCGGGGCGCTCTCACGCTTCGACCTGCCAACTGCAGCCGCGTCCAGCGCCGATAAATGGCTCATGCTAAGGCTGATGCGGTAAATCTGTATGTCAATGCTGAGGTCCGCATCTCTGATCCATTTCTGAGTGGAGAGAGGGCGCTCACCGGCACGGCGTGCTTTTGCGCTGCGGTCCAGTGCATCGTCAATTTCGTTCAGCGAATCCATAGGTTGAAACTCGATGTAAGTCGGCAACGAAAATCCAGAGTGCACCTGGTAGATCATCCAGGGTGTGTCGATATCGTTGGTTTCATACATCCGGGCTCGATTCCGCACGGCATCTGCAAATTCATCTTCATAGCCCGCCCGAAGCTGAAAAATTGCAACGCGTACGAAGGTTGCCTTGGCCAGGTCAATCTTGTTCAAGCGGTATCCCAAATCATCGCGCCGGAAGGCCAGCACCGTGCGCGTCGCGGAAACCAGATCCGCTAGTTTCTGCTGCAGCGTTCCAATTTCCGGATGTGCATCCAGTCCCTGCGCCAGGTCTGCTCCTGATTTCTCGATGTCCCCAAAATTGTCGAATCCGTCGAAGTACAGCACGTGCGGCGGACCGGTCACCGCTTGGAGCGCGCTCCAATAAATCGGGATTTTTGCGCTCGCGTAGTCCTGCGCGATTTCCGTTTCGGTTTGCTGGTAAGCCGTTTCTTTGCCGGGGAGCAAGTCGGCACGGTACAGTAGCAGCGTGCTCGGTGTAACTCCGGTTTCAGGTGTGGGCGTAACGTTTTGCGCGGCCGCGGAAAGGCAGCCAGAGAACGCCATGCCGCCCAGCAGAGCCAGATTGCCCACTCGAATCATGGAACGTCGCAATTTCATCAAAGCCTCCTCTTCCTCAGCCGGGCGGAAGAAGCGGTTCAGTCTACCATTGGCAAACGTCATGAAAATATTCGAAATGCTGAAGAAACCTTTCGCATTCCTTAGGAGCTCCTGAAGTCCGTGCGGATTCTGCAGGGCTTAGACGAGAGTAAACTCTTGCAAGTTGCACCGCTATGAAATCCCGTGACGCATTCCACACATTCGCACTTCAAGATCATTTTCTGCCTTTATCCCCCCCTATATCTTAGAGAAATAGTCCGGGGACAAATAGGTTATCGCTCGTTGTAGAAATTTCCGCACGCAAAGGAGACGTGTGCGCCCAAGAGTTTATGATCTCGTCGTGGTTTTGTTGGCCTTTGCTTTGCTGATGCCCGCCGTTCGCGGCCAGGAAAACATAGTTCTTGTCCAAACCGGCTCCAGCATGCCCGAGCCGCTCTATAAAGACTGGATCAATGCGTATCACAAGGAAGCCGCCTCCACGGAAATTCACTATATGCCTATAGGCTCCGGCGAAAGCGCGCGCGATGTCCTCGCCGGCTCCGGTGATTTTGGCGGCGGTGACGCCCCCATTCCCGAAGCTCAGCTCCGCGCCTCGCGTAAGTCCATTCTCGAGTTGCCCGCTGTTTTGATCGGCATCGTGGTGATCTATGAACTGCCAGGAGCGAAGAGGGACCTGAAGCTCACCGGCGCAGTGCTGGCCAATATTTTTCTCGGGAGAATCAAGGTATGGAAAGATCCAGCCATTTCCAGGCTCAACCCGGACGTGGATTTGCCTGATCTGCCCATTCACGTTTTTCATCGCAATGAAGGAAAAGGCTCAAACTACATTCTTTCTGACTACCTTTCCAAGGTAAGCCCGGAGTTTCTTGCCGCCGTGGGCCGCAGTGAATCCCCGAAGTGGCCTGTTGGACAGAGCTTTCCGCGCTCGCAGGAGCTGGTGAACCAGTTGCGTTCCACTCCCGGTGCGATCGGTTATACGGAATTGAATATTGCCGCCAACTCCGGCGCGCGTATGGCTAGCATCAAGAATCTCGCTGGAGAATTCATCAAGCCCTCTTCTCAATCGATTGCCGCTGCCGCTTCCGCTGGTGGCAGCAGGGTGGGCGAGAATTTTCGCTTATCGCTCACCAATGCTCCGGGCAAAGAGAGCTATCCCATCTCTAGTTTCACCTGGCTGTACGTTCCCGCGACGGCCTCGGATCCCGAGCGTGGCCGCGCCGTCGCCTCTTACCTGAAGTGGGTTTATACCAGCGGACAAACCATCGCTCGGGAACAGGGGTACGCGACTCTGCCTCCAGAGCTACTCGCCAAAGTCGCAGCTAAGGCTGCCACCGTTCACTGAACTAGACTCTCCTTCTTTGGCGTCTTTGCTGGGAATTTAGTCGCAGCTAGAGAACTTCCAACAATTGCTCTGGTGTTACTGATGCCTGCCGCCAGATCGAACGAAGCGTGCCGGTATCCAACTCGGAATGGTCCGGGACTACTACCTGGGCGAATGGCTCCTGGCGCCGAAGAATAATATGACTGCCGTGTTATCTTTTAACCTGAAATCCGAGCTTGAGAAGTGCGGAAACGCAGTCGCGCCCCGATATTCGAGGCAGCTTGGTCATACTGCAACGAGGACAGCCTCAAAGTTTTCTGCGGGAACAGAGCGGCCATCAGTTTTCAAGGCCAGGATGTATCCCTCGATTGCTTCGCGGATATTTTGGAGGGCTTCTTCTTTCGTTTTTCCCTGGCTGACGCAGCCAGGCAAACTTGGACACTCCACGACCCAATAGCCGCTCTCACCTGGATAGAGTATTACTTGGCGCATCTTCTTACCTCTTTGCGAATTTCTAGCATGACCTTCAGACGTTCAACGTGAGCGAAACCAGGTCTGGCCGCGTTGGCGTAGGAAGCGGCGGCATCTTCGAGCGATCCACCGGATGGTACAGCGTGTCGCGCTCTACGGGGATGCGTCCTGCCGCGCGAATCAGACGTTCCAATTCATTGCGCGGTGTGAATTCGGAAGTCTTCGCGCCCGCATCGTGATAAATCTTTTCTTCGACCACCGTGCCGTCCAGGTCGTTCGCGCCAAACCGCAATGCAATTTGCGCGATGCTCGGCGTCAGCATGATCCAGTACGCTTTAATGTGCTCGAAATTGTCGAGCAGCAGCCGGGACACCGCGATATTCCGCAGGTCCGCATAGCCTGTGGGCTTCGGAATGTGCGAAAGCGCCGTGTTGTCCGGGTGAAACGCAAGCGGAATGAACGCCAC
>DATDNK010000432.1:0-19863 GCA_036518275.1 Candidatus Acidiferrum sp. | reverse complement strand
GCCCAGAAGTGGAGTTGGTGCGCGCCACGGTCAAGGGCGGCAAGCGCCAGTTGGAATCCATCAAAAGCTTCTTTGGCCAGCAGGTCGAGGACAAGCGCAAGACCATGTCCCTGCAACGCTGGGAGATGGCGCCCACCGTGTTCCGCTTCACGCTGGGCGAACCGCTTCTCCCTGGGGAATATGCGCTGGCGGAAATCCTGCCCGACGGCATGAATCTCTTCGTCTGGGACTTCGGCGTCGACAACGACGACAAGCCCCCCGCCTCCAAGAAGTAAATGTATTGTTATTCGCTGAAGCCAGTGGCCCTGCGGGTTCAACCAGGCTGAACGAACATCGCTAATCGACGTTGCCGATACGACACTGCCAGGCTTGTTACGCCCTTGTCTTTTAGGGTTTTTGGACCAGGGCGGGTGTAGCAAAAAAGCCGTGCTGCCCACCCTGAAAATAAAAGCCAACAACCTGTCCCGCCTCATTCACGCGGGATACTTGGGTGCCAAATCCATTCGGGAAATCCAGCGTGCCAAGAGTTCCCGCAATCAGTTGGAAGCCATGGAAGTTGCCGTTGGCGTCGTCATAGGTGCCCACGACTTGCCCGTTGTTACTAATACCCAATGCCGCCGTGGTATCGAGAGCGCCCGGAAAGTCGATGGAGGTAAAACCCCCTGCGTTCAGAAGAAAGCCGTGCGTGTTTCCTGCGGCATCTCCCCACTCTCCGACGATTTGTCCCTGGTCGTTGATCGAGTGCGCGATGGTGCCCGTTACGGCCGAAGGGACATCGATGGTAGTGAAGTTGCCAGAGTTGAGCAGGAAGCCGTGCCCGTTCCCCGCCGAGTCAATATATACTCCAACGACTTGGTTCAAGTCGTTCATGCCCTGAAGAGCCGTCAATGCGGCCCCGGGAAAGTCGATGGTTGTAATGACTCCGTGGCTAAGCAGGAACGAATGGCCGACTCCGCTACTGTCGAAAAACCTGCCACCGATTACGCCGAGGTTGTTGATTGCCAAGGCGCGCGTCTGGATCGAGCCTGGAGGATCAATGTTTGAGCTGATTCCGCCCCTGAGCAAGTATCCGTGACGCACGCCTCCAGCGTCGACGTAGTCGCCCACAATGTCGCCGTGATCATTCAGGCCCAGCGCACGGGTCCGCGCCGCTCCGGGGAAGTCTATGGAAGTAAAAGTGAAATTCCCGGTTGCGAGCGGCGTCGCCTGAGCGACGGAGGTTAC
Organism: Candidatus Acidiferrum sp.; assembly: GCA_036518275.1. GTDB lineage: Bacteria > Acidobacteriota > Terriglobia > Acidiferrales > UBA7541 > Acidiferrum. The sequence continues at coordinate 18,639 of DATDNK010000432.1, read as the reverse complement.
CGGAGTTGACAGGACAAGGGCAATGCCCGCCACGAGTGCAAATAACTGTTTCATTGCTTTTCTCCTCATTTCAGTTGGGTTGCTTCTCGAAACTGCCGCTAATCGACTTTTTTATACGGCCTTAACTGCGGCCACTTTGGGCAAAGTGAAAAGATGGGTCAAGAACCGCGCCGGTGGTTTGTCAGTTCCCTGGTAAGTTGTTGATTCAAGGACTTTAAGCCAATTGCGTTCCTTCGATGGCGGGATACTGTCTGTCAGAATCGTGGTAGACTCCCTGGCTATACCTCCGTCCCCTTAGCTGGATGACATGGATTCAGCGCCGCACCAGTCGCGTATCCTCAAGTTCGGGGTATTTGAGATGGACCTCGAACTCGGTGAATTGCGCAAGTCCGGCCTACGGATAAAACTCGTTGGACAGCCTTTCGAAGTCTTGCGGATGTTGGTGGAGCGTCCCCGACAATTGGTTACTCGCGAACAACTACAAAAACACCTCTGGCCCCAAAACACACTTGTTGATTACGAGCTAGCGCTGAAGAAGGCTGTCAGCCGCATCCGAGAGGTGCTGGGCGACGATGCCGAAAGCCCACGCTTTATCGAAACCATTCCCCGTCGTGGTTATCGCTTCATCGGTACGATTCAGAATGGTGCGCCTGAGGCTTCGCCACAAGAACGGGCTATTGTAGCAGCGCCAGAGGAAACGACCCTGCGGGATTCCGATAGGAAAGGCTTCCTATGGGCTCCTGCTCTCGGTTTGGCGGTGGCTGCGGCGCTTGCGCTCGGCGGATACTTCTCCTGGAGACAGCTTTGGCCACGAACGCTACCGCCTGAAGGCAAGATCACGCTTGCGGTCCTTCCATTTCAGAACTTGACCGGCGACCCCTCACAGGAATACTTCAGCGATGGATTTACGGAAGAAATGATCACCGTGCTGGGCGGTTTGCAGCCGGATCGTCTCGCGGTGATTGCCCGCACTTCGGCCATGAAATATAAGCATAGCGATGAGTCCGTGGACCAGATAGGTCGCGAATTAGGTGTGCAGTATGTGCTCGAAGGGAGCGTGCGCCGCGAAGCGGGTCGCGCGCGAATCAGCGCGCAGCTCATCCAGGTGAAAGATCAGACCCACCTCTGGGCTGACTCTTACCAGCGCGACATGCGCGATATCCTCGGAATCCAGAATGAAGTAGCCCAGGCCATTGCCGGCCACATTCGTCTGCGGCTGACGCCGCCGGAGCAGGCTCGGCTGGCCGCGGGCCGCCCGGTGATGCCGGAGGCTCACGACGCCTATCTTCTGGGCCGTTTCCATTGGTACAACCGCACGCGTGCGGGATTGACAACCTCTCTGAATTATTTTCAGAAGGCGGTCTCGCTCGATCCCAGCTACCCGCTCGGATATGTCGGAATCGCTGATTCTTACATCGCCCTTGCAGTTTTTGAGCATGTTCCCCCCACCGAAGCCTTCCCCCGGGCGAAAGAAGCCGTCCTGAAGGCCCTGGCGCTCGACGACACCCTGGCGGACGCGCACGCTACGCTGGCGCAGATTTATCAGTCAGAACGAAACTGGGAGGGAACCGAACGGGAGTGCAAGCGCGCGCTGGCCCTGAATCCGAACTTCGCAGGGGGACACTTTCGGTACTCTTTGTTCCTGACTAGGGCTCTGCGGCACGACGAAGCCCTAGCGGAAGCGAAGCGAGCCGCGGAATTGGATCCTCTATCTCCCTCGATGAAGATTACCGTTGGACAGGCGCTCCTCTATGCACGTCACTACGACCAAGCCGAGCAGGAGCTACTGAAGGCACTGGAGCTCGATTCGAACAACTTCTCAGCTCTGCTCGATCTTTCGGGTACTTACAACGCTATGGGAAGGTTCGAGGAGAGCCTTGCCCAACTTCAAAAGGCCGCAAGACTCTCACCCGACGACTTGGCCGTTCAGGGCGCACTCGGGTACGTCTATGCACGAATGGGACGGAAGAGCGATGCAGAAAAAATGCGCAAGAAACTAATCGTGGAGTCCCAACGAAGGTACGTTTCCGGCTGCTTTGCGGCAATTTTGTGCATCGGACTCGGCCGTAAAGACGAAGCGATTCGGTGGCTGGAACGCGCTTACGAGCAAAAGGATTATCAACTCTCCTGGATAAACGTTGCTCCGGAGTACGATCCCATCCGCGCAGACCCGCGATTCGCAGCTCTGATCCGACGCGCCGATCCGCCGCAATAGACCGCTGGGAAAGGCAGCCCTCCCCGCGCGCTTCTTGAAGAACTCTGCCGCCGTTTCCACCACTCCGATTTTTTCCGCCACCGCCGCCGCGATTTCTCGACCGAAAAGGAGGCAGTAGCTTCAGGCAAGCGTCCTCGCTGACCGCCTCCTAACCGTCTAACCTTCAAACGTTCAACCCTCCAACGTCGCGGTCCCCTGCGAACTCTACCCCTGTGTTTTCTTTTGATAACGATACAAGATGCCCGGGGTGTGTACCCCCTCGACCGTGCTACGCCAGACTTACTTCGGTTGCGGTTCGGCCGCGGGGGCAAGCACCTCGCGGAACAGCGCGAGGACTTCGGAGATGCGGAAGGGCTTCTGCAAGAAGGAGGGTTCGCCTCGTGCAGGAGGCTCTTGCGGAGAGTCCGTCAAGTCGCCGGTCATGTAGACGACGACAGGCTTCGGCGAGCCGGCGGCGTCTATGGCTTCGAGAAGGCGGGCGGCGGCTTCGCGGCCGTCGACGAAAAAGCCGCCGGCGGAAAGATGCAGGTCGCAGAGAAGAATGTCGTAGGAAGAGCGCTGAGCATCGTAAGGAGCCCTCTGCACGAGAGCGAGCGCGTCTTCGACGGTAGCGGCGCAGTCCACGCGAAGGCCCTGAGCCGAGAGACCTTCCTGCAAAAGCAGGCGCAGGCTTTCTTCGTCGTCGAGCACGAGGACGGAGCGTCCTTTCAGAACTTCGGCGGAGGAGCGCATACCCGACGAATTCGCGGCCGCCGAATTCGGAGCCACGCTTGCGGAAGGCGCGGACGCTGAGAGAGCCCCCATTTCCGATGGAGCGGGCGCTTCCGGTTGCTCCGAGGGAGCAGCCGGCAGAAAAACTGTGAACGCGGAGCCACCCGCGGGAAGCGCTTCCGCTTCGATGAGCCCGCCATGCTCGCGAATGATGGACATGCAGATGCTCAGGCCAAGGCCGGTACCGCCGCCCGGGCGCTTGGTGGTGTAGAAGGGATCGAAGAGGCGCGGGATGGCTTCGGGGCGGATGCCGACGCCGTCATCCTGAAACGTGATGCTGATACGGTTGCCGCTGCGGCCCGGGCGAATCTGCAGGCGGCCGGAGTCGCGGACTTCGCGGATCGCTTGTTCGGCGTTGGTGACGAGGTTCAGGAAAACCTGGATGAGCTGATTGGCGTCGCCGATGACGCCGGGAAGGGCGGCGTCGGGGCGAAAATCCACTTCGATGTTGTTGCGGCGCAGCGAGTGTTCGTGCAACTGGAGAGTGCGCTCGACGAGATTATTGACGTCGAGCAGCTTCTTGAAAGGCGAAGCGGGACGCGAGAACTCCAGAAGGTTCTGCACGATGCGCGCGGCGCGGCGGGCCTGGCGATGGGTCAGGTCGAGCTGGCGCTTGAAGGACTCGTCCGTGCCGGCGCGCTCGCGGAGAAGTTCGGTGACCCCAAGAACGGCGGTGAGCGGATTATTCAATTCATGCGCGACGCCAGCGAGCATCTGGCCCATGGCAGCGAGTTTTTCGGCCTGGATAAGCTGTTCTTCGAGGCGCTTGAGGTCGGTGACGTCGCGGCCGGAGAGCACCACGCCCTCGATGTTGCCCTTTTCATCGGAGAGCGGGCTGAAGTTGAAAAGAATGCGGCGCCAATCGCCTTGTTTGTGGCGGACGCGAAGCTCCAGGGAAGCGAAAGTCTGTTTGCCGGCAACGATGTCCTTGTAGACCGATAGGGCGGCGGGCAGGTCTTCGGGATGAGTGCGGCCGCCAAACTCCATGCTGTGCGCTTCGCCAATAGTGTATCCGAGGACTTCCGCGCACCGCGGGCTGACGAAGGTGTAGTGCGAATCCGTGTCCAGGACGAGGATGAGGTCGGGAAAGTTGTCGACAAGGCGGCGGGCAAACTCCTGCTGCTGGTGGAGCTGGCGTTCGATTTCGCGGCGCTCGGTGATGTCCATGACCGCGCCCTGGTAGCGCACGACTTTGCCGCTGTTGTCGCGAACGGCGGCAACGGTATTGAGGCATACGATGGAGGTGCCGTCTTTGCGAAGCAGAGTAATTTCGCGGCCGCGAATCATCGGCTGGGTCTCGGCTTGCTGCATGAGCGCTTTGCGTTCCGCAGGGTCGAGAAGAACCTCAGCCACCTGGCGCTTGAGCAAGTCCTCCTTCGATTCGTAGCCGAGCATGCGAACCAGCGCGGGGTTGGCGTCCAGGATGCGGCCGTCGGGCGTGGTGATGTAGATGCCTTCCTGGAGCGTTTCGAAGAGTTCGGTGAAGCGGGTTTCGTTCCGGCGGAGAGCGGAAACGTCGCGGGCCAGAACGGTGATGCCGTGAATCTGGTCGTCGCGCAGCATGGCGTGCGCAACACAATCGAAATAAAACGGGGACTTCTGGCTTTTCAGCCGAACTTGAAGAATGCCGGTCCATTGGCGGCGCTCGAGGAAGCGCGGCATGGCGCGCTTCAGGAGCTCAGGACCTTCGCCGCTGCTTTCTTCCACAAACTCGCTGATGGACCTCCCGATGATTTCCTGGAAAGGCGTCTGGACCAGGTCGGAAAAACTGCGGTTGACCGCTCGAATTTTTCCTTCGACAGAGAGGGCCAGCAGGATGTCGTCGAAGGAGTCAATCAGGTCGCGATAGCCTTGCTGCGAACGGGAGATGATGTCGAAGAGCTGGTCCAACTGCCTGTCGCTGGGCGGCTGCGAGTCGCGCTCTTCGATGCCGCGCATGAGCCCACGCAGCTCGGAGATTTCGCGGGTCTTCTTCCACATCAGGGCAGCGAAAAGAACAATCAGGACAACCAGCCCGGCGGACAAGGCCAATGCTTCGGAGCGATGCCAGAACGCCCGGATGGAATCCCAAGCCGCGACGACCAGGGCCACTCCAACGACGAAAAGAACGAGGAACGTGAGGCGCCAAAGCTCGTTCTGGCGCCTCTCGAACCGATCGAGACTCGAGGAAATAGCGGCGCGTCGGGCGTCTTCGGACCTTGAGCCAGCTTTACTGCGTCTCGCGTTTTGACTTTTGTCGCTCATGAAGATGGACGGAAGGCGTTTGCCTCAGCCAACAGCCGTCAATCGTGCGTGTTCACTTTATTGTAAGAACTTGACCAACGCTGCATCAACAAAAGCGCGATCCGGGGGTTCCTGGGAGCAACCTGCACTCGCGCCGGGAAAAGGGAACGGGGCCCTGACCCGTGGGCCGGACCCCGTTGATGCTAAGTGGCTAAAGGCTCTTGGTTTTGCAGCCGTTTCGGCTCGGCTAGAAGCCTGCCTGCGGCAAGCAGGCCGTGCCCTGACGAAGCTAACGTCCAAGGAGGGAATTAGCCCTCGGTGGCGGCGTCGGCTTCGGTGTCCTTCTGGAGGAAGTCGAGCGCAGCGGCCTCTTCGGCGGTGAGCTCGGCAGCTTCCGGAATTTCCTCGACCGGAGCGGGCACGGGCATTTCCGTCAACAACTGGATGTTGCGGTAATGCTCGAGGCCCGTACCAGCGGGAATGAGGCGGCCCATGATGACGTTTTCCTTTAGGCCGCGGAGATAATCCACCTTGCCTGCGACGGCCGCTTCGGTGAGCACGCGCGTGGTCTCCTGGAAGCTGGCGGCGGAGATGAACGAGTCGGTCGAGAGCGACGCCTTGGTGATGCCCAGGAGCAGCGGACGGCCGGTAGCCGGTCGTCCCCCGCGCTTGATGGCTTCATCGTTCTCCTCGCGGAACCGGAACTTGTCTACCTGCTCTTCGAGGAGGAAATTGGTGTCGCCGACGTCTTCGACTTTGACCCAGCGCATCATCTGGCGCGAGATGGTCTCGATGTGCTTGTCATTGATGTTCACGCCCTGGAGGCGGTAAACCTCCTGAATGGCATTGACGAGATAAGCCTGCGTGAACTTTTCGCCAAGAACGGCGAGGAGGTCGTGGAGGTTGAGCGGGCCGTCAATCAAAGCTTCGCCGGCCTTGACGTGGTCGCCTTCCTGAACGTTGATGTGCACGCCACGCGGAATGGAATATTCCTTGGTGGTCTTGCCATCTTCGCTCTCGACGTAGATCTTGCGCATGCCCTTGGCGATTTCGCCGTAGCGCACTGCGCCGTCAATCTCGCTGATGACGGCGGGATCCTTGGGCTTGCGGGTCTCAAAAAGCTCCACGACGCGCGGGAGACCGCCGGTAATGTCCTTGGTCTTGGTCGTCTCGCGCGGAATCTTCGCGAGCACGTCGCCGGCTTGGACATCGTCGCCGTCCCGGACCATCAAGTGGGCGCGAGAAGGCATGAGGTATTTTTTCCGGACTTTGCCGGAAGAATCGCGAACAAGAATCGCGGGCTGATGTTTTTCATCACCCGGAGGCAAAGTCACGACGTCCTGTGAAAGGCCGGTGACTTCGTCCACCTGCTCCTCGATGGTGATACCAGTCTTCAGGTCGTCAAATTTCACCGTACCGGCAGTTTCTGTCAGGATCGAGAAGGTAAACGGATCCCACTCGGCAAGGACCTGGCCGTGCGTAACGTGTTCACCGTCCTGCACGCGGAGGCGCGCGCCGTAAACGACGTGGTAGCGCTCCTTCTCGCGGCCCTTTTCATCGACGATGGCGATGAGGCCCGCACGGTTCATGGCGATGGCCGTGCCGCCGCGACCCTCGACGTGCTTGAGGTCCACGAACTTGACGACACCGTTGTTGCGTGCTTCGAGCGTGGAGCGCTCAGAGACGCGCGTGGCGGTTCCGCCGATGTGGAACGTGCGCATTGTCAGCTGAGTGCCGGGTTCGCCGATAGACTGCGCAGCGATGACGCCGACGGCTTCGCCGAGTTCGACCATGCGGCCGGTGGCAAGGTTACGGCCATAGCACAGCGCGCACACGCCGCGACGCGATTCGCAAGTGAGCACGGAGCGGATGCGCACTCGATCGATACCTGCGGCCTGGATGGCGTTGGCCAATTCTTCGTTGATTTCCTGGTTCACGTCGACAATGACGTTGCCCTCGAAGTCCTTGATCTTGTCGAGGGAAACGCGGCCCACGACGCGGTCGCGGAGCGGCTCGACTTCGACGCCGGCTTCGATAATGGGCTCGACGTAAATGCCGTCGTTGGTGCCGCAATCGAGTTCGTTGATGATGACGTCCTGCGCCACGTCCACGAGGCGGCGCGTGAGGTAGCCGGAGTCGGCGGTTTTCAGCGCCGTGTCGGCGAGACCTTTGCGCGCGCCGTGCGTCGAGATGAAGTATTCCAGCACGGTGAGGCCTTCGCGGAAGTTGGAAGTGATGGGGGTCTCGATGACTTCGCCGGAGGGCTTGGCCATCAATCCGCGCATTCCGGACAGCTGGCGGATCTGCTGTTTCGAACCGCGCGCGCCGGAGTCGGCCATGACGTAAACCGGGTTGATGTTGCCCTCCTTGTCCTGGCCTTCGAGGGCTTTGAACATTTCGTCGGCCACTTTTTCGGTGACGTCGCCCCAGATAGCGATGACTTTGTTGTAGCGCTCGCCGTTGGTGATGGCGCCATCCAGGTATTGTTGCTGAACCTTAACGCCTTCTTTTTCGGCGTTGTCCACGAGCTTGTACTTGTCGCCCGGGATGAACATGTCTTCGATACCGATGGAGATGCCGGACTTGGTGGCGTACGTAAAGCCCAGCGCCTTCAGGTGATCCAGCAGAACGACCGTGTCTGTGAGGCCGAAACGCAAATACGCATAATAGACGAGCTGCTGGACGCCCTTCTTCTTGAGCAACCCGTTCACGAACGGGAATTTCTCCGGCAAGTGCGAGTTGAAAATGACGCGGCCGACGGTGGTCTGGATGAACTGGCGCTCCATCTTTACCGGCTCGGTGTGCGTCACGTCCTGGTTGTCGTAAGCGGTGGTGAGGTCGATGACCTCGCCGGTGTACCGCAAGCGAATCGGCGTGAGCAGCTCAACCTCGCCAGCTTCCAGCGCGAGCGTTACGTCTTCGGTGGAACCGAAAACGCGGCCCTCGCCCTTGGCTCCGGGTTTGTTCTTGGTAAGGTAATAGATGCCCAACACCATGTCCTGCGACGGAACGGCGAGCGGCAAGCCGTGCGCCGGCGAGAGAATATTGCGCGAGCTGAGCATCAGCACGGACGCTTCGACCTGCGATTCCGGCGAAAGCGGAATGTGCACAGCCATCTGGTCGCCGTCAAAGTCTGCGTTGAAGGCGGTGCAGACGAGCGGGTGAATGCGGATGGCCTTGCCTTCAACGAGCGTCGGCTCGAACGCTTGAATACCGAGGCGGTGCAGGGTCGGAGCGCGGTTCAAGAGAACCGGATGCTCGCGGATAACGTCTTCAAGGATGTCCCAGACGACGGATTCCTGCTGCTCCACCATTTCCTTGGCCTGCTTGATGGTGGTGCAGTGGCCCTGAGCTTCCAGCTTGTGATAGATGAAGGGCTTGAAGAGCTCGAGCGCCATTTTCTTCGGCAGACCGCACTGATTGAGCTTCAGTTCGGGTCCAACCACGATGACCGAGCGGCCGGAGTAATCCACGCGCTTGCCGAGCAGGTTCTGGCGGAAGCGGCCCTGTTTGCCCTTGAGCGTATCGGACAGCGATTTGAGCGGACGATTGTTGGTGCCGCGTAGCACACGGCCACGGCGGCCGTTGTCAAACAGCGCGTCCACGGCTTCCTGGAGCATACGCTTTTCGTTGCGCACAATGACATCCGGCGCGTGTAACTCCATGAGCTTCTTCAAGCGGTTGTTGCGGTTGATGACGCGGCGATAGAGATCGTTGAGATCGGAGGTGGCGAAACGGCCACCGTCCAGAGGCACCAGCGGGCGCAACTCCGGCGGGAGCACGGGAATCACGTCGAGAATCATCCACTCCGGCTTGTTGCCGCTCTTGCGGAAGGCTTCCAGCACTTTCAGGCGCTTGGCGTACTTGATGCGTTTCTGGAGCGACGGGTCGGCCTTCATTTTGTCGCGGAGTTCGTCGGCAAGCTTGTCCACTTCAACGCGGCGCAGCAGTTCCTTGATGGCTTCCGCGCCCATCTTGGCGGTGAACCGGCCGGGATATTCCTTCTGCAACTCGCGATACTTTTCCTCGGGCAGAACTTCGCGCTCGCGAAGAATGGCGACCTCGCCGGGATCGACGACCACGAACGCCTCGAAGTACAGGATGCGCTCGAGGTCGCGCATGGAAATGTCCAGCAAATAACCGATCCGGCTGGGCAAGCCCTTGAAGAACCACACGTGCGAGCAGGGCGAAGCCAGCTCGATGTGGCCGAGGCGCTCGCGGCGGACTTTGCTGAGCGTCACTTCCACGCCGCACTTGTCGCAGATCACTCCGCGGTGCTTCATGCGCTTGTACTTGCCGCACAGACATTCCCAGTCCGTGACCGGGCCAAAAATCTTGGCGCAAAACAGGCCATCCCGTTCGGGCTTGAAGGTACGGTAGTTGATGGTCTCCGGCTTGGTGACCTCGCCGTGGGACCACGAGCGAATCTTTTCCGGACTTGCCAGGCTGATGCGGATGGAATCGAAATCAGCAATCAGGCTGGCGCGATCATACGGGCTGCTGCGATACAAGGTTGTTTCCTCCCTCCCCGACTTTCATCAGGGCCGCGGCCAGATGTTCTTGGGAACGTCCGACCGGCTGAGAACCTTTTCAAGACCTCTGGTACCTAAATCCCCTAAACCACTGCCGGGGCTGAAGCCCCTGAGCTACACAAACCGTCACACCAAGAGCACAGGCAAGAATGCCTGTGCTACTAATCCGCGGCCTTCTCCACGGGCGGCTTCTGCCGTTTCATCAACTCGACGTCCAAGCAGAGCGACTGCAACTCGCGCACGAGCACGTTAAACGACTCCGGCACGCCCGGTTCGATGCCCGGCTCGCCCTTGACGATGGCCTCGTAAATTTTCGCGCGGCCGTAAACGTCGTCAGACTTCGCCGTGAGCAGTTCCTGCAGGATGTGCGCGGCGCCGTAAGCTTCGAGCGCCCAAACTTCCATTTCACCGAAGCGCTGGCCGCCGAATTGCGCTTTGCCGCCGAGCGGCTGCTGCGTAATCAGCGAATACGGGCCGATGGAGCGCGCGTGAATCTTGTCGTCGACAAGATGCGAGAGCTTGAGCATGTAAATAAAGCCGACGGTAACTGGCTGGTCGAACTGGTCGCCGGTCATGCCGTCGAAGAGGTTGATCTTGCCGAGGCTCGGCAGGCCCGCCACTTCTAGCAGGTGGCGGATTTCCGGCTCGCGCGCGCCGTCGAACACCGGCGTGGCAAAGGGAATGCCTTCCTTGAAGCCTTCGGCGTATTCGATCAATTCATCGTCCTCGCACTTCGAGAGCGATTTCCAAATCGCCGTCTCGCCAAAAACTTCCTTGAACCAGCGGCGAAGGGCCTCGGCTTTAACTTCCTTGCTGAAGAGGCGCTTCAGGCTATGGGCCAGTTCCTTGGACGCCCATCCGAGGTGCGTCTCGAGAATCTGTCCGACGTTCATGCGCGAAGGAACACCCAGCGGATTGAGGACGATTTCCACGGGAGTGCCGTCCGGCAGATACGGCATATCCTCTTGCGGCACGATGCGCGCGATGACGCCCTTGTTGCCATGGCGGCCGGCCATCTTGTCGCCGATGGACAGCTTGCGCTTCATGGCAATGTAGACCTTGACGAGCTTGATCACGCCCGGCGGCAGTTCGTCGCCCTTCTTGAGCTTTTCCTTGCGCTCCTCGGTAATCTTGCGGAGCACGTCAATCTGGCGCGAAGTCATCTCCTCGATTTCTTCGATTTTCTCGATGAGGAGCGGATCCTTTTCGTTGAGCTTCAGGCGCTTGAGGTTGCGGGTGGAGATTTTCTCGATGAGCTCACGCGTCAGCTCGGTGCCCTTGGTCAGCAGGCGCTTGTTGGTTTTTTCGTCGTGTAAGTCGGCCTGCAGAACTTTGCCGCCCAGCAGGTCAGAAAGGCGCTTGAGGCGCTCGTCGGTGAGGATGCGAATTTCGTCCGCCAGGTTCTTCTCCAGCTTGAAGACCTGCGTGGCCTCGATGGCCTTGTGGCGCTCGTCCTTTTCTCCACCCTTGCGGGTGAAGATCTTGACGTCCACGATGGTGCCCTCGATGCCCGGCGGGCAATAGAGCGAAGCGTCGCGCACGTCGCCGGCTTTTTCGCCGAAGATGGCGCGCAGTAGTTTTTCTTCCGGAGTGAGGGTAGTTTCGCCCTTGGGCGTGACCTTACCAACAAGAATGTCGCCCGGCTTGATGACCGCGCCGATGCGGATGACCCCGCTTTCGTCGAGATTGCGCAGGAACGATTCGCCGATGTTGGGAATATCCCGCGTGACTTCTTCGGGCCCCAGCTTGGTGTCGCGCGCTTCGATTTCGTACTCCTCGATGTGGATCGAAGTGTAGTAGTCGTCCTTCACCAGCTTTTCGCTGACCAGGATGGCGTCTTCGAAGTTGTACCCGCGCCAGGGCAAGAAGGCCACGAGAACGTTGCGTCCCAGAGCCAGTTCGCCACGGTCCGTGCAGGGGCCGTCGGCGAGAACCTGGGCTTTCTTGACGCGGTCGCCCACGCGAACCAGCGGCTTCTGGTTGATGCAAGTGTTTTGGTTCGAGCGCTTGAATTTGATGAGCTGATAGATGTCCGCGCCCACTTCGCGGCTCAACACGCCGGAGTGGTCGGATTCGACACGCACGATGATGCGTTCGGAGTCGACTTGATCGACGATGCCTTCGCGGCGGCAGAGCACGACCGCACCGGAATCGCGCGCGGTAACGCGTTCCATGCCGGTGCCGACCAGCGGCGCTTCGCCCTTGATCAGCGGCACAGCCTGGCGCTGCATGTTCGAGCCCATGAGCGCGCGGTTGGCGTCGTCGTTCTCGAGGAATGGAATCAAGCTGGCAGCCACAGAGACGAGTTGCTTCGGCGAAACGTCGACGTAGTCTACTTCCTCGCGCTGCTTCAGCACGAAGTTGCCGGCCTGGCGGCAGTTCACAAGTTCGGTGGTGATGCGCTGCTTTTCATCGAGGGCCACGTTGGCCTGCGCGATGACGTACTTGTCCTCTTCCCAAGCAGAGAGATAGAAGCAGTACGGCTCGTAGACCACTTTTCGGCGCTTCAGCTCTTCGTTGAGCTCTTCGACTTTGTCGCGCTCGACGATTTCGCCGGCCTTGAATTCGCTGTCGCCGGCATTGACGATTTGTACGTAGTCGATGATGCGGCCGCCCTTGACCTTGCGGTAAGGCGACTCGATGAAGCCGTAATCATTGATGCGCGCAAAGCAGCTCAGCGAGCTGATGAGGCCGATGTTCGGACCTTCCGGCGTTTCAATCGGGCAAATGCGACCGTAGTGCGTCGGATGGACGTCGCGGACTTCAAACCCGGCGCGCTCACGCGAGAGGCCGCCGGGGCCCAGGGCGGAGAGACGCCGCTTGTGGGTAATTTCGCTGAGCGGGTTAGTCTGGTCCATGAACTGGCTGAGCTGCGACGAACCGAAGAACTCGCGAATCGCGGCCATCACGGGCTTGGCGTTGACCAGGTCGTGCGGCATAGCGGTGGACATCTCCTGGTACACGCTCATCTTTTCCTTGATGGCGCGTTCCATGCGGACCAGGCCGATGCGGAACTGGTTTTCGAGCAGTTCGCCCACCGCGCGGACGCGGCGGTTGCCGAGGTGGTCGATGTCGTCAACCAAGCCGATGTTCTTGCGCAGCTTAAAGAGATATTTGATGGCTGCGACGAAATCGGGCGTGTCCAGCGTGCGATTGTCCAGAGGCGTGTCCAGCCCCATCTTGATGTTGAATTTTAGGCGGCCGACGCGGCTGAAATCGTACTTGCGCGGGTCGAAGAACATGCCGCGGAAAAGGTTCGTGGCAGTTTCGAGCGTCGGAGGATCGCCCGGACGCAGCTTGCGGTAGATTTCAATGAGCGCTTCTTTCGAGGAGCGAATCGCGTCTTTGTCCAAGGTGCGCGAGAGCACCAGGCCGATATCGTCGCGCTCCGGGAAGAAGACATCGACTTCGGTAATGCCGGCTTCGGCGAAGGCCTGCCAGAGTTCCGGGGTCAGCGGCTTGTTGGCCTCGAGCATGATTTCGCCGGTCTGGCGGTTGATCACATCGGCGACGCTAAAAGCGCCTTCGAGGTCTTGCAGCGAGGCGCGCACCTGAGAGATTTTGGCTTTGATCAGTTCCTTGAAGAGCGTTTCGGTGATGCGCTTGTGGGCGCCGACAATCACTTCATCGGACTTGGGATTGCGGATTTCGTGGGCCAGCTTGCGGTCCACGATGCCGGGCGAAACGTTCCAGAAGAGTTCCTTGTCGCGCAGGGAAATGCGCTCGACCTGGTAGAAGGTGCGCAGGATGTCCTCGTTGGACTTCATGCCCAGCGCGCGCAGAAAGATGGAGCCGAGGAACTTGCGCTTGCGGTCGATGCGCACGTACAGAATGTTCTTGGTATCGTACTCGAACTCCACCCACGAGCCGCGGTACGGAATGATTTTTCCGAGGAAGTAGGTGCGGTTGTTGGCGCTCTCGAAAAAGACGCCGGGCGAGCGGTGCAACTGCGAAACGATGACGCGCTCGGTGCCATTGATGACGAACGTGCCGTTCTCGGTCATCAGCGGGATGTCGCCGTAGAAAACTTCCTGCTCTTTGATGTCGCGGATGGTTTTGGCGCCGGAGTCGGGATCCTTGTCGTAAATGGTCAGGCGAATGGTGACGCGCAGAGGCGCGGAGTAGGTCATGCCGCGCTCCTGGCATTCGTTCACGTCGTACTTGAGTTGCATGGCCACCGGGTCGCCGCACTTGTTGCAGAACGTCGGCGTGTTCTTGTTGAACGTGCCGCACTTGTGGCAGATGACGTCGCCGGTCTGATACGGATTCGTGACTACGGAGGCTCCGCAATTGCGGCAGGTGGCGCGCAAGTGATGCAGGCCCTTCAGGTTGCCGCACTTGCACTCCCAGTTGCCGATCGAGTAGTCCACGAATTCGAGTTGCGACATTTCGCGGAAATCCTTGATCGGAAACACAGACGTAAACACCGACTGAAGCCCGCCGTCCTCGCGCTCGCTTGGCAGCAGATCCATCTGCAAGAAGCGCTGGTAGGACTTCATCTGGACTTCAATCAGGTTGGGAATCTGGATCGAGCCCTGGATTTTCGCGAAATCCAGCCGCTGATGTTCCCTGGCGTGCTGATTGCTATTCGGCATGCGTGATCTACCTCATCCCTTTCGGGCAACGTGCGGAAATACTCAAAAAAGACACGTAGCCGCCGCGCTGCTGGACTTGCCCGAAGTCAACGCGCAGACGGCCACCGGCGTTCCCGCGGGAACGCTTGGAGTTGTTGTAATACCCAGGCTCAACGTGCGTAGCGGATGCCCTCTGGCACGGCCTCTCGCCCGAAAGGCCGCGCCGGTCCGGAAACTTGAAAGAAGGCGAAACTACTTGATCTCCACCTTGGCGCCAGCTTCTTCGAACTTCTTCTTGATGGCCGCGGCTTCGTCCTTGTTGACGCCTTCCTTGACGGTCTTGGGCGCGCCATCCACCAAATCCTTGGCTTCTTTCAGGCCCAGGCTGGTGACTTCGCGAACCGCTTTGATGACGTTGATCTTGTTGCCGCCGACTTCGGTGAGCACGACGGTGAATTCCGTCTTCTCTTCCGCCGGTGCAGCACCGCCGGCTGCCGCCGCTCCGCCGCCCGCCGCGACGACTGTCGCAGCAGCCGCAGAGACGCCGAACGCTTCCTCCATTTTCTTGACCAGTTCGGACGCCTCAAGCAACGTCAGCCCCTTGATTTCCTCCAGGATCGTATCGACTTTCGCCATGACTCTTTCCTCTCCTCTCAAATCTATAAATTGAACTTACTGGGCCGCTTCGGGAGCAGGTGCTGCTTCGCCCCCGCCGGACCCAAACTTGTTGGCCTTGATGGCTTCATTTACAGTGACAGCCAGGTTGCGCGGCAGCGCGTTCAGCGCTACGGCAATGCGCTGCGCAGGAGCATTCAGCAGGAACATGATCTTGCTGATGAGCTCTTCCTTCGACGGCAGGTTCGCGAGCTGCTTGATGTCCGCAATGGACACCACGCGGCCTTCCACCACGCCGGATTTGAACTGAAACGCCGGAACATCTTTGGCAATCTTGGTGATGGCTTTCGCCAGCGCCACCGGATCGGTTTCGGTGTACGCGATGGAATTCGTCCCGGTCAAATTCTTGAGCAGGTTTTCAGCAGGCGTGCCGGCTCCGGCGCGCTCTGCGAGAGTGTTCTTTACAACTTTGTACTTGCCGCCCGCGGCTTGTACGGCCCGGCGAAGCCTGGTGTCCTCGCCCACCTTGATCCCCTGAAAGGTGGTTAGAATCACGGTCGAGACTCTGGCCAGCTCCGACTTCAGCTTGTCGAGGTCTGCCTGTTTTTCGCTGCGCTTTTTCATGAATTCGTTCCGCTCCGCTTCAGCGCCAATTAGGCGGCTGTCGCCAGCGCCTCCGCTTCGGCCAAGTCGACGGTGATGCCCGGACCCATCGTCGAGGTCAGTGTGATTTTCTTGACGTACTTGCCCTTGGCCGCAGCCGGTTTCGCCTTGACGACGGCTTCGAGAACCGCGTGCGCGTTGGCCACCAGCTTGGGCGCGTCAAACTGAATCTTGCCGATTGCGCAATGCACGATGCCCGCTTTGTCCACACGGAATTCCACTTTGCCAGCTTTTACTTCCTTGATGGCCTTGGCCACTTCGAAAGTGACCGTGCCAGTCTTGGGATTGGGCATCAAGCCGCGTGGACCGAGCACTTTGCCGAGTTTTCCGGCGGAACGCATCATGTCCGGCGTGGCAATGACAGCGTCAAAATCCGTCCAGCCCTCCATGATTTTCTGCACGACGTCATCGCCGCCCACGAAATCTGCGCCAGCTTCCTGCGCTTCACGCACTTTTTCGCCGCCTGCAATTACCAGCACGCGCACGGTTTTGCCGAGCCCGTTCGGCAGTCCCACGGTTCCGCGCACCACCTGGTCGGAGTGCTTTGGATCCACGCCAAGATTGATCGCCAGTTCGACGGTTTCATTGAACTTCGTGTGATGCAGCTTCTTCAAAAGCTCAGCGGCATCGCCGAGCTTGTACGGCCGCGCTTCAACCTTTTTGCGCGCATTCTCCACATGCTTGCCTGACTTCTTCATTCGCTACCTCGTTCGGCCTCGAGCGCCTGAACTTCTAGGCTTCCACGACTTCCAGGCCCATGTTGCGCGCCGTGCCCATCACGGTGCGCATCGCGGAGTCCAGATTGGTGGTGTTGAGGTCGACCAGCTTGATCTTCGCAATTTCCATGACCTGCTTCTTGGTCACTTTGCCGACTTTGTTGCGGTTCGGCTCGGCGGAACCCTTGGCGATGTTGGCGGCACGCTTGAGCAGCACGGACGCCGGCGGCGTTTTCAGAATGAAGGTGAATGTGCGATCGGTGTACACCGTCACGAGCACAGGGAAAATCAATCCATCCGGCTCTTTCGCCGTTTTCGCGTTGAACTGCTTGCAGAAATCCATGATGTTCAGGCCGTGCGGGCCGAGCGCTGTGCCCACCGGGGGAGCAGGCGTGGCCTTGCCTGCGGGCAACTGCAATTTGATTGTCGTCTGTACTTTCTTTGCCATGTCCGTGCCTCAAACTTTCTTTTCTTCGTTCTCGTCGGGCGCTTTCGCTTAACCCAGCTTCTCGACGCTGGCAAAATCGAGTTCCACGGGCGTCGAGCGGCCAAAAATCGTGACTGAAACTTTCAAGCGGCTGTGATCGTTGTCGATCTCTTCAACGCTGCCGTTGAAATTCGCGAATGGGCCGTCGACGATGCGCACTTGCTCGTTGCGCTCGAAAACCACTTTTGGCTTTGGCCGATCTGTGGGAACGTGCACGCGGTTGATGATGGCGTCCACTTCCGCATCGCTCAGCGGCGAAGGCGACGTTGCCGAGCCCACAAAGCCCGTGACGCGCGGCGTCGACCGCACGATGTGCCAGGTGTTTTCGTCCAGGTCCATCTCCACCAGCACATAGCCGGGATAGGACATGCGCGGCGAAACGACTTTCTTGCCGCCGCGCACTTCCACCACTTCTTCCATGGGGATCATCACGCGGCCAATCTTGTCCTGAAGATTGAACGCCGCCACGCGGCTCTCCAGGCTCTCTTTGACTTTCTTTTCAAAACCCGAGTAGGTATGGATGATGTACCACTGCATTCCCATCGGTTGCTCTTTCCCTTCACAGACCAAACTTCTTGAAAATTGCCTGCACGGCGCGCTGCACTCCCAAATCGACTAACCAGAGAAAAACTCCGAAAAACGCCACGGTCGCCAGAACCACCCAGGTGGTGGACGTCACATCCTCACGCGTTGGCCAAGTGACTTGTTTCAATTCCACACGCGTGTCGTGGAGGAACTCCTTCATGTCCGCAAGCGAGCCAGTGACTTTGCCCGTCAACTCCGAGCCCATCCCGCCTTGCGATTCGTCGTTTTTCACTTTTACCGCCTGCGTCGCCATAAAACCTCTTCACTTCCCCGGAGCGAGCGTGCCCACCGCTCCGTCCTTTCGATTCCACGCGCCGGCCGGGCCCGGCGCTGGCCCCTGCGCCCTTATGGGCGCTCAACTCTGGCAGGGGAGGAGGGATTCGAACCCCCATACCCGGTTTTGGAGACCGGAGTCCTGACCGTTGGACGACTCCCCTAAATTCAAATCCGGCCTGCCTCTCCAAACCCTCCAAAACAAAAACTATTTCACTTCTTTGTGCGCCGTCTGCTTGCGGCAGGTATTACAGAATTTCTTCGTTTCCAGCCGCTCGCTGTGTTTCTTCTTGTTTTTCGTCGTCGTGTAGTTGCGGTTCTTGCATTCACCGCACTGCAATGTGATCGTCTCGCGCATTTCTTACATTTGCTCCTAAGCACTCGTCGATTTCGCCTGATCACCTAAGTTCAGGAACCGGCGCACCACCGATTCCGCAAAAGACCATACCTGCGTTTCTTCCCAACGCTGATTGCCTTTGTCATAGCGGCACCATCCGCCGGGCCACCGTCCAAGCCGCTCTTCCGCATTGGTGAGCGCTTCCTGTATTTTGACTCCCCATACAAGATCACGCTCTGTTTCAGAACCCAATTCCTTCGGGCTACAGATGGTAAACCGGAGAAACTGATGGCCCTTCCAAACTTGCAGGCCCTCTCCGTGCAACCCCTCCGGCGTGGTCTTTACTTTTAGTCCCCACGCCTGCCCCCAGGTCTTCAACTGCCCGCCCAGCGCCTTCAGATCGTCCCGCAACAGCGAATAGTTGTGTTGCTCCTGCTTCTTCATTGCGACTGCTCCCCGTTCTACGCGATGCTCCCTTGGCTGGGACAGGGGCAAGCCGCTGATTTTCCTACTCCAGGATTTCGGTGACGGCGCCGGCGCCGACGGTGTGGCCGCCTTCGCGAATGGCGAAGCGCAGGCCCTTCTCCAAGGCTACCGGAGTGATCAAGCTGACTTCGCAGCTCACGTTGTCCCCGGGCATCACCATCT
>DATDNK010000431.1:0-6708 GCA_036518275.1 Candidatus Acidiferrum sp. | reverse complement strand
TGCCACCTTCCACTCTTCCGGTAAGCGCTGCGGACATTTGAGTCCGATATTAGCTAGTGCAGTGCTCATTCAAAGCGGAAAGATAGCTGTGATTCGGTAGGGGGGCGTTCGCCCAGCCTCCTCAAACCGTCACAGGGAGTGTGCCTTTTTGGACAGACCGGCCTTCTTTCATGTGTTCCACTTTTGAGAGTCGCGTGCGAGCCTTTTGCCGGCAAGGAGGGAATAAGCATGTCTGTAAGAATGACCAACAGCGAAGTAGATGGCGTGTCCGTGGTGGAACTGGACGGTCGTGTTGTGCTGGGCGAGGAGAGCAATTCTCTCCGTGAGAAGCTAAAGAGCCTGCTTGCCGAAGGAAAGAAGAAGATCGTTCTGAACATGGCCAACATCAAATACATCGACAGCGCAGGGCTGGGCACTTTGGTTGCCGCGCATCTCAGCGCCAAAACTCAGGGTGCATCGGTGCGCCTCTGCCATCTGGGCAATAAATTTCACGAAGTCCTGCAAATGACCAAGCTGCTGACTGTTTTCGATGTTTACGATACAGAAGCAGCCGCAGTCAGCAGCTTCCAAAGCTTCGCGGCCGCAAGCAGTTAGCTACGAACGTCAACAAAGTCCTTTAGGGGGCTTGAATTATCGTCGTAAGAATCAGGTGCCGGACCAGGGAGATCTTCATTTTGGCTGGTAACCGCGTTCTATGTAAGAGAGTGTCAAGAAAAAACACCTCTCCCGCAACTGCGGGCGGAGGAGGATCTCTCTGACATCCAGCCCGTGAATTGGAATGGGGATCCGTGATGCACGCTCACCCGCTGCAGATCGTTACACCTGATGGAAGCATGTATGGCAGATCATGTGTCTTTGCTTGGCTCGAGCCGTGGAAGCTTAATATCCCACGCGAGGCCGAGCCTTCGTAATGCCATGATTGCGTACCAGTTCAAGTCGAACTCGTACCAGGCAAGGCCGTGACGCGCCGATTGGGGTGCCGCGTGGTGATTGTTATGCCAGCCTTCGCCGAAGGTAAGCATAGCCACCCAGAAGCTATTAGTTGACGCATCGCCAGTGAGGAACCGCTGCGATCCCCACATGTGTGTTGCGGAGTTCACGAGCCACGTGGCGTGTAGACCGATGGTCGTTCGGAAAAAGATGCCCCAGAGCAGGCAGGACCATCCACCGATGGCAAAGGTCGCGAGACCTAGGACAGTCAACGGAACCCAGTGCCACTTGCTGATCCAGACGTGAAATTTGTCCTTGCGAAGATCTGGAACAAAGGGCAAGAGCTCGCCTGAGCTGCTGTGCATTGCCTTGCCTGTCATGATCCAGCCCATATGGGCCCACAGCCCGCCGTCGCGCGGAGAGTGCGGATCCCCTTGCTTGTCGGTGTTCTGATGGTGAACGCGGTGCGTTGCTACCCAGGAGATTGGTCCACCTTCGAGAGCAAGCGTGCCACATACGGTCAGGAAGTACTCGACCCATTTCGGAGTCTTATAGCCGCGGTGCGTCAGAAGCCGGTGGTAGCCCATCCCGATGCCGAGACTACCTGACATCCACCACAACACCACTGCGAGTGCAAGGGCTTTCCATGTAAAGAAAAACAACGCAGCAATCGCGCCAACGTGGAATACGGCCATAAAAAGCGTCGTGACCCAATTGATCGGTTGGGCAAACGTTCTGTCGCGTTCGAAAATGTTCGTCACTTCCGCAATCCTTAAATACCGCGGCTGCTGGCTGCGTGCCCTAGACGCTATCCACCAACCGGTCTGACCAAGCATTCGTTCCAATCTTGCCGCACCGGAACGCCTGCCGGCTGTCTCCTTTTGAACACCAGGATCCGCTTGCAGGGCCTTGTATGGGATGAAAGAAAAGCGGACAAGAGCTACCGCGGCCAGTCGAGGTACTTGATCGCCGCTATTAGTTCCGAAGCCAGGGTTTGAGCGGGCCGTGAATGAATTCAAGTCCCTACCTGGCCGGGAAACCAACAACGTGAGTTCCACCCGCGCATTGAGGATAAAGCTGCTTGCATCAGTCGTGCAGCACGACGCTCAAGAGAGAAGTGTTGATCTGAAGGCCGCCGTTATACCTGATGAAGCCCAACTTCCTGAACTTGTTCATGAAAAAGTTCACTCGTGAGCGCGTTGTGCCGATCATCTCCGCCAGCGTTTCTTGCGATACTTTGGGAAGCACTCCGTGGGGCTTGTCTTCACTCCCATAACGGGCAAGCAACAAAAGGGTGCGGGCCAGGCGCTTCTCACTGGAGTTGAAGAGTTGATCGATCAGATCCTCTTCGATTCGAATGTTCCGCGCCAGCATGAAAGCGATGAACCGGTCGGAAAGGGCGTGCTGTTCATGAAGCACCTTGAACATTTCGCTCTTCTCAATGACAAGCACGGTGCTGGGTGTGATCGCGGTAGCCGTCCCCATGCGGACGGACTGACCTGCCAGACACCCTTCACCAAAGAAGTCGCCCGATCCCAGCATCGCGACGACGGCCTCTTTGCCGCCTTCACTGACCACGGAGAGCCTGACACCGCCTTCTTGTATGTACATTACGCTCTTAGCAGCATCACCTTGAGAGTAGACGACCTCCGCTCTTTTGAACCTTCTAACTTTTCTCGCCACCCCGGCCGAATCGAGAAAAGCTTGGGGATCAAATCCGGCTGTTTCCCGACGAATATTCTTAGATTTTATGTTGCGGTGATTCACGATTGCTTCCACACTTCCATTGGAGAAGATGTGCTAGACCTTAGTCATCGATTCTTCTTTCGGCCACAAAACATCTACTTCCAATGTTTTCTTGTTGGTTTCTTGATCCTGTTTGTTCGTTGTTTCCTTCCGATTTGTCCTTCAACAATCTTTCTAACAATCTCCAACGGGCGCGGTCAAGCCAAAACCCACACCGATGTACTTCAAAACCGCAGTGCAATCGGAGCGACTGCAAGGGACGTCGGTTACTTGTACGTGTGGAACGTAAGCGAGTAGCAAAACCATCGGACTTTTTCTCCGAGTAATCCACCAGACTGAGAGATGGCTCGCTGCTGCCAACAAAATGCGAAACTGTATACAAAAGAACAGACACGCGTATTGACGAGAGTTCAAGATTGTGTTGCTACAAGAACGGCCGCTATGTTGGCCAGTTCATCTTCATCAGCTGGGTCTCCACGGCGGTCTCACATCCGCCAATGGGCTATGTCCAACACGAGGCGTAAGTCTCGCTCTCCTCGTCGTTGTGATTCTCGTGCTTCAGAATTTGCCGGGCGTGCTCGAGGTAGCTCGAATTTGGCTGTGGAGTGTCACGGTCCTTTTCATCTTTTTCCAAGGAGGCCGCGCCTGTTCGGTCGGAGGTCAGCGATGGATGAGTCTAAAAAACACGTAGTCAAGTTTCTCGAGAAAGAAATCAAGACGTACATGGCCTTATCGTTGTTTTTGTCGAAGAAGGGAATTAAGGAACATGTGCGCTTGGGAGAGAAAAAAGTCCTAATTAGCCCCTCATTTTACAAAGAGAGAATGAAGGAAGCGAGGAAACTTGTGAATGAACTCAGAAAACCAAACTAGGACTCGCTTCTCTCAAAGTGCTTCCAGTACTTGGCGGCCTCGGAGCATCCGTGTGGCGGCAGTCTTTCTTGCTGTCCTTATGTACGCATCATTCCGCTGAACCCGTTCACAGGGACCAAACTTGAAAGGTCGCACCACCTGAAACATCCTCTAAAGTTTGGCCCCAATCTTTTCAGATCATTAAGTGCACGGTATTCCCCAGCGAGAAAACTAAGTGTGAGTGCGTGTAGCGGGGATGTTGTGGTAGTCCTGCCAGAAGATCATTTGTGACGTCGATCCCCATTGTGTTCCGAATGGCCGTTGGCGTCGAGCCAGTTCAGGAGAGAGCGGATGCTGCCGTGCGCGAGAGCAATACTTGAATCGGCTGCGCCGTAATAGAGGTTGATCGTGTCCCCGTCCGGTCCAATCGTATAACCGCAGGGAAATACCACGTCTTGCACATCTCCATGACGTTCGTACTCTGCCTCCGGCGCAAACATCCAAGAATCCCCGCGGACCAGGCATTTTTCAGGTTGTTGAAGATCGAAGAGAGCTAAACCTAGACGGTAGATAGAGCTCGAAGGCGTCCTGCGCACGCCGTGATAGATCATCAGCCAGCCTCTGGGAGTTTCTATCGGCGGAGGCGACATGCCAATCTTGTTCGCATCCCACCAGGCGCCACGACGGGCTTCCAGCATCAGCTTGTGGCTTCCCCAGTGCCGCAGATCGGGAGAGTAAGAGATCCAAACATGTGCTCCAAGAAGTGTCATGGGCCGGTGGATCAAGGCCCAGAATCCGTTGATTCTTCGAGGCAGCAGCGCTGCGTCCTTGTCGTCCGGCGACATGACGACGCCAAATCTTTCGAAGCTCCGAAAGTCCTCTGTCAGGGCCAAAGACACTCCGGGACCACCGCGAGAATAAGATGTGTAAGCTACTGCAAATTTTTTGAGTTCTGGGACGTAGGTAATCCGCGGATCTTCAATGCCCCAAAGCTCTTCAGGGTATTGCTCCGGATTGGGGAGGAGCGTCGGCTCGCGATCGATCTGCCAATCATCAACCCCGTTCACCGACCGGGCTGCGCATAGGTGAGAGAGTCCGCGACGATCTTCGACGCGGCAAAGCAAAAGCGTTGACCCGTCCGGCAGCAGCGTTGCGCCAGCATTGAACACGCTATTGATGGAATAGGGCCAATTTGCTCCCGTCAAGATGGGATTGGCAGCATGCCGGCTAAATAGCGTTTCGTATTGTTTCGTTTTGGTGTTCACTGGGAGTGTTAGCGTACTCATGGGATTGGTTTCTCACAGTTCTTTTCAGAGTAAAGATTAATTGGACTAGATGTCAGAGCTTGTTCTCTGTACCGTCGGCTTCTTCCAACTTACGCAGTTCCAGGAGCGCCATCAAAAAGGACAAGGTCGACTCGGCTCCCTGATTCTCATTTGCCCGGTCGGAATGCAAGCCGTCTCGGCAACCGCCGGTAGTCGGATCGTAGAGCGCAATCTGAAGATCGTTGTCTCCCAAGAACCAGTTAAAAGCGGACCAGGCCTCTTTACGCCAGCGCCCCTTCCCAGTGGCGCGATAAGCCTGCAGGCACGCCGAGACGACCGCGCAGGCTTCTACAGGTTGTTGGTCGAAGCGGGCCTTCTCGGTTGTCTTGGAATAAAAGCCCTGCGATCCGATGGGTACAAAATGGCCCTTCACCTCACAACGTTGAATCGCGACCAGCCAATCCAAAGCTTCGAGTCCGGCTGAAACCATCTCTTCGTTCCCGGCGCGCATTCCCGCTCGAATCAGAGCCTGCGGCAATCGCGCATTTGAGTATGCCAGCCCATTCTCAAACCACTTCCAGTCATCGGATCGGTTGTATCGGTATGAATTCAATAGGTGATTTGCCAGAGCCTTAGACGCGCTGAGAACAGCCCGATCTCCGGGGAACGAATTGAGATACTCCTGCAGTCCCAGCAGGGCGAAAGCACAGGCGCGGGGACTCTTAAATTCGATGGCTGCGGGGACAGCAAGTTCAAACATGCGCCCAGCAGCTCCTCTCCATCCTGCGTTTTTGGATCTGTCGAGAACGGTCCCCAATCCCCACAGGGCTCGCCCGTGACTATCTTCCGAGCCCTCCCGCTCCTGCCATTGGCGTTCGTAACTCAGACAGTTTCTAAACCGTTTTGTGGTTGGATCAAAAGCAAGCCACAGGAAAGCTAGATATCGGGAAGCTAGATCGGCAGCGCCTGTCGGTGCCCCGGCTCCGTACTCTTCCAGAAGAATGGCTACTATCAGTGCGCGTGCGTTGTCATCGGTTGTGTAGCCCTCTGGATAGTTCGGTACCACGAAAACTGCATGCTCGACGATTCCCGTCTGGTCTGTCATACGAATCAAGTGATCCAGCTTTATGTTGGGAAGCCGGTCGAGAGTCTTTTCCGTGTTTTGCGCCAAGAATGTAGCGCGTGGACTTCGCAAGCGCTCGTTGTAGATGCGTTCAAAACTCTTCATATATTTTTGTGCTACGCGACTCCACACCATGTCCCTCGCGTATAGATAAGCGCGTTTCCGCATGGCATGCCTAGCGGTATCGTGGTCCAGAAGTTCAATTGTTTTTGCGGCTATAGCTTCCGGATCATCAAAAGGAACAAGTGTGCCGCGCTCGTCGTCCAGGAGTTCGATCGCGTGCAGGTAGGGCGTCGAAATGATGGCCTTGCCGGCGCTCAAGGCGTACGCCAGCGTGCCCGAAACGACTTGCCCTTTATGTTTGTAAGGCGTGATGTAAATGTCCGCTGCGCCGATTAATTCAATCATCTCTCGGGGAGTCACGAAACGATTGCGAAAGATGACATTGGCTTCAACACCGAGATCCTTCGCCAGGTTCTGCAGGGAAACCCGGTATTTGTCACCTTCGCGCCGCAAAATATGTGGATGAGTTACGCCGGAAACCATGTAAACAACATTGCTGTGATGCGAGAGGATTTTTGGCAGAGCCTGGATGACGTTTTCTATTCCCTTATTGGGCGACAGCAGGCCAAAAGTGAGCAAAACGTCTTTTCCTTCCGTTCCGAAGCCGTCCTTGTAGAAATTTGGATCGGTGAAGGGTAAATCGGGGATGCCATGTGGAATCAGATCGATCTTGTCGATCGGAACGTCGAATACTTCCTGCAGTATCTCCGCGGAGTGCCTGCTCATGACGAT
>DATDNK010000430.1:0-6986 GCA_036518275.1 Candidatus Acidiferrum sp. | reverse complement strand
TTCGCGTGTGAACAGTGATTGGTGACTGGTGACTGACGTAAAAGCAAAGCTGCGCTTGCGACTTGCCCTCTGCCTGATTCCTATACTTTTTCTTCTTGCGTCAATGAATCTGCGGGCTCAGCAACAGACAGTGCGGGTTGCCGCCGCAGCCGATTTGAAATTCGCCATGGGGGAATTGGCGTCGCAGTTCGAAAACGCAACAGGGATAAGAGTGGACATCACGACCGGTTCCAGCGGCAACTTTTTCGCACAAATTCAGAATGGCGCGCCCTTCGACCTCTTCTTTTCTGCGGACATGGGATATCCCAGGAGGCTGGAAGCTGAGAGTTTCACGGAACCCGGAACACTCTGTGAGTATGCCTTAGGACGAATCGTAATCTGGGCGCCTGCCAGCACGGAAATAGATGTTGCAAAACAAGGCTGGAATGTCTTGTTGGATTCGCGAGTGCAGAAAATCGCGATTGCCAATCCTCTCCTAGCCCCTTATGGACGAGCGGCGGTTTCTGCTTTGCAAAAGGCAGGTCTCTACGACCAAGTGAAAAACAAGCTCGTCTACGGCGAAAACATTTCGCAAGCAACACAGTTTGTACAGTCCGGAAATGCCCAAGCGGGAATCATCGCCTACTCCCTGGCGCTCTCCTCGGGAATGAAGGAAGGGAAGCTTTGGAAAATTCCGGCAGAAATGTACCCACCCATCGAACAGGGAGCGGTTGTACTGAAAGCCGCGAAGAACAAGAATGCAGCGCTCGGCTTTTTGACCTTTGTAAGAAGTAGCACCGGCAAAACCATCCTGGAAAAATACGGATTCGATGAACCGGTAGACGAAGAACGGAGGAAATCACAATGAAGCCGAACTCACAAGAAAGCTGGGAACAAACATGAGTTCGCTGGCATTGTCGTTCGAATTGGCGGGAAGCGTCGCGGCAATATTGCTGTTGATTGGAACGCTGGTGGCTTATTGGCTGGCTTATTCGAATTGGCGCGGCAAATTCTTGCTGGAATCCATCGTGGCGTTGCCGCTGGTCCTTCCTCCCACAGTTCTCGGATTCTACGCTCTGCTCGCCATGGGGCCCAGCGGACCGCTCGGAAAATTGTGGATGGCGCTTTTCGGCCACGGCCTCGCGTTTACCTTCAGCGGCTTGGTGCTCGCTTCTGTCGTCTACAGCTTCCCCTTTGCCGTGCAGCCGCTGATTGCTTCTTTTGAAGGAGTCGATCGAAAGCTCTTGGAAGCCTCCGCCGTTCTCGGGGCGGGAAAATGGCGGACATTTCGCCGCGTCATACTGCCGCTGTCCTTGCCCGGCATGGTCACAGCTTTGGTGCTCAGTTTCGCGCATACGCTCGGCGAATTTGGAGTGGTGCTCATGGTCGGCGGAAACCTTGCCGGCGTGACGCGCACCGTCTCCATCGACATTTACGACCGTGTGCAATCACTCGAATACGGCGAAGCCAATCACCTGGCGCTGCTGCTGCTGGCCATTGCTTTTACCGTGCTTTGTCTCGTGTACGCAGTCAATCGTCGCGTGTGGATGCCAGCGTGGGCGCGATGGACGGCGAAATAACTCAGCCCATGCTCAGCGTGCACATCCGCAAGGCCCATCGCGGCGGGGCTTCCCTTGTTCTTGATGTTTCCCTCGAAGCGCCTCCTGGCATCACGATCTTGTTCGGACCGTCCGGTGCCGGAAAATCCACCCTGCTGGATTGTCTTGCAGGGCTTGTGAGTCCAGACAGCGGCAAGATTATGATCGGTGAAGACGTTTTGTTCGACTCCGCGGCGCGCATCAATGTTCCGCCACAAAAGCGCCGCATCGCTTATGTATTTCAATCGCTCGCCTTATTTCCACATCTCACGGTCGCACAAAACGTCGAGTACGGTTTGAGCGAACTCGTAGAGCGTGAGCGCCAAGAGCGTACTGCCGACATTCTTGAAACCTTTCGCGTTGAGAAGCTGAGAAACCAGAAACCTGGTGAGATCTCCGGAGGGGAAAGACAGCGGGCCGCGCTAGCAAGATCTTTAGTTACTGCGCCCTGTGCGCTGCTGCTCGACGAGCCGCTAACGGGCCTGGACGCAGAACTCAAAGCGTCTATCGTGAAGGATTTGCGTGCCTGGAACGCAGCAAAACGAATACCCATTCTCTACGTGACGCACAGCCGCGAGGAAGTAGACGCGCTGGGCGATCGCGTGATCGCCATCGAAAATGGCCGCGTCGTCAGTCACGGCGCCCCGATGGACGTGCTGGATGCGCCCCGCCGCAAGCGGCTCGCGCAGGCTGCCGGATTCGAGAACTTGCTCAGCGGAACAGTCCTTGATCTTCGCGAGCCGGATGGCGTGATGCGCGTGAGGCTCGGCGAGAGCAAATGCGAGATTGAAGTGCCGCTCGGTCACGCGTCCGCGGGAGATCGCGTGCAGGTAGCCATCCGTGCCGGGGACATTTTGCTAGCGTCAGAGCGCCCGCGCGGGCTGAGTGCGCGCAACATCCTGGAAGGGCGAATGCTTTCGCTGGAGCAGCGCGGCGCTATGTTCGTTGCGCGTGTCGATTGCGGGGTGACGTTTGTCGCGCACGTCACCCCCGGCGCTGTCCGAGCGCTTGAACTAGCGGCCGAAAAACAAGTCTGGCTGGTCGTGAAAACGCATTCCTGCCATCTTGTCGACTAGCCGGGATAGGGATAGCAAGAGTTCCCCCGTATCCCTGAGGACGGCTCGCCTGCAAAAGCCGCGTTTTTCATCCGCGCGCGTGAATTCTTTTGTCTGGATCGGAAGACTAAGGACCAACGACTGATCACCTATTCACACCCTTGGTTTCGCCACTGCGGAAGCCACCTTGCTTGAACCCGGCGCGGAGAACTTGACCTCATCCGCCTCCAGGCTCCCGTCCTTCGGCGACGCGTGGATCACCACGGCGTCCCCGACCGCGAGGTCAGCCAGCTTGGCGGGTCTGTTTTCATCCATACCAGGAGCCTCTCCCGGCTTCGCAGGAACATGCAGGACATAAACGGTGGAAGGCACCAGCTTCACTTCGACAGTCTTCCCCTCGGGCGTTCTCACTTGTAAGGAATCCGCGCCGATCTTTTCAACTCTTCCCTTGACGTGCACTTTGCTTCCGTGCGCAAGTGCTAGGCCGCCTGCAAATGCGAATGCAAACGCGAATGTCAGCCATCGTGTCTTCATAGCTCTCTCCATCGTCTCTCCCGGCGGTAGCCTGTGCCCCTCATTTATGTCCCCTCATTTATGCCTCTCATTTATGCCTCTGGATCTGTGATTCTGGCTTTGCCTTGGGCGTTGCTTCATTCAGGAATTCGTTTTCTTCCTGCTCCTCGGCGCGATCCTCCGGGCCTTTCGGATTATAGCGCTCCATCTCCAAACGTTCCGCCTCCGTCAAGTGCGGAAGGCGGCGGATAAAGTGCACCAGCTTCCAGCTGTCCTGCCCATTGCCATGATTCCCGCTTGCGTGGTCCCCGTTGGTGGAAAAGGCCGGCATGCCGGTAAACCGGACGCCATTTTCGATGATCCAGAACAATTCGCCGTCGCTCAGGTTCTGCGTCTCCGGCTTGCGCAGATCCGGTGGTTTGGGATAGAGGCCATTGCCAATCGCTGCGTCCCCGCTACCGTCATTTCCATGGCAAATCGCGCAATGATCCGCAAAATGCAACCGAGCTTCCCGCTGACCTTCCGGCGAATCCAGCACGGGGTTCTGAGCCGCCCGCGCGTTAGCGGGAATCGCCAGATGACGCGCATTGCGCGCCAGAAACGCTTCCAGCCGCGTCGGCGTCGCCTTGGCGCTCAACCCGCCATGCAGCATTGAGGCGGCAAACGCCACGGCAATGCCGAGGAGCAGGAGGCCAATCAGAATCAAAAGTGTGCTGCGTTTCATAGAGAATAGGAAGATGTTAGCCCAAGTATTGTTACCTCAGCGAAAATCATTTGCGCACGAAACGATAGCAGACTTAGTGCGCTGTAGATCTGTCCGCGCACGGTCCCCAAATTGGGAGCTCGGCTGACCAGCAAGCATCCGAACCAGCACATAGTTGTAGACTGCCATGTGCCCCGTTTTATTCAGCATTCCAGCCTTTTGCAGATGAGGTTAGGATGCGAAGACTATCGGCATTTCGGTTGTTGACTCCTCTCTGATAGGATGACCCCTTACGAAGGAGAGGAAACAGAGGAGCTAATCGCCATTTGTGTTAAACCAAAGTAGGATGAGATGGTGACTCCATTGGTGCAAAACGAATCCGCGCCACAGGGAATGCTGGAGCGAGCACTTTCATTGTGCGCACATGACGTGCACGATTCTCTAGAGTCCGTTTTGCGGGGCGAAGAGCTTTCGTTCGACCAAGGCCTGCAACTGGCAACCGCCGAAGGCGCGGATCTGCAAGGGCTAGTGACTGCCGCGGATCACTTGCGACGCGAAACAGTGGGCAAGACCATCACCTACGTGGTCAATCGCAACATCAATTTCACCAATGTCTGTTTTGTGGGTTGCAGTTTTTGCGGATTTGGCCGAGGACCGCAAGCTTCCGATGCGTATTCACTTTCTTTCGAGGAAGTCGTTCGACGCGCGAAGGAAGCCTGGGATTGCGGAGCCACGGAAGTGTGCATTCAGGGCGGACTGCCGCGCGACCTCGACGGCTTCTACTACCGGGACCTTCTCCGCGACATCAAACGCAACCTTCCCGAGATGCACGTCCACGCGTTTTCGCCGATGGAGATCGATTACGGCGTTTTGAAAACGGGAATGCCGCTGCGTGATTATCTCCAGATGATGAAAGACGAGGGCCTGGGCAGCATTCCTGGAACCGCTGCCGAAATCCTCGACGACCGCATCCGCCGGCAGCTCAGTCCGAACAAGCTGCCAGTTGAGCGCTGGGTTGAAATCATTACTGCCGCACACGAGCTAGGTATTCCTACCACTTCGACCATGATGTACGGCCACGTCGAAGAACCGGCCGATTGGGTCCACCACCTGCTTCTGCTGCGTTCCATTCAAAAACGCACCGGCGGATTCACGGAATTCGTTCCGCTCGGATTCATTCATCAGAATACGCGGCTTTACAAACACGGAGGAGCGCGACCGGGAGCCGTTCGCGACGAACACCTGCGCGTTCACGCGCTTTCCCGCGTGTTGCTCAACGGCGCCATTCGTAACATTCAGGTTTCCTGGGTAAAGCTCGGAATCGACACTTCCCTTGCGTGCTTGCAAGCCGGCGCCAACGATTTTGGCGGAACGCTAATGGAAGAAAACATCTCCAAAGCGGCCGGGGCCACGTTTGGCGAATATGTCTCGCCGGAAGAGTTTCGGGCGCACATCCGAAAGATTGACCGCGTGCCCGCGGAGCGCTCCACGACATATAGAATTCGGCGGACGTTCGCACGGCCTGAGGACGATCCGCCTTCAATGATGGCACCATTTCGCCTCGCGCGGACCGAAACTCATACCCCTTACACGGAAGGTGCTTACTAGGCAGTCCTATGCGCGCTCTTCTCTTGCCGGTGAAAGACCTGAGAAATGCCAAGAAGCGGCTCGCCGGTGTGCTCACGCGGGAGGAAAGATTTGGGTTAGTCGAGGCCATGCTATCGGACATGATTCGAACAGTACAAAGTGTTCGCCGCGCCGAGAAAATTTTTGTTGTCACAAACTATCAGCCCGTTTTGGATCTCGCTGAGGAAAACGGCTGGGAGATTCTGCGCGAAGACCGGCAAATTTCTGAAAGCGATTCCGTGGATGCCGCGTCTCGAATCTGTGAACAGCGCGGCATTTGCTCGCTGCTGCGACTGCCGCTCGACTTGCCTCTGGTCCAGGCCCGTGACATCGATGAATTGTTGGCCATTGAATGCCAGCTGCCGGCCATGGTGATCGTGCCATCGCGCGATGGCACGGGCACAAACGCTCTTCTCCGCACGCCGCCCACGCTGTTTCCCTCACATTTCGGCGAAGGAAGTTTTGCGAAACACGTAGCCGAAGCAACGCAGACGGGCGCGCAGGTATTCATTCGCCGCAATCCTCGCTTAGAAATGGATGTTGACGATGAATCCGACTTGCGTGTCCTCTTAGAGCACGATCTCAGCGGAACCGCAACGAGCCGGTGGTTACGCGAAAGCGGGTTGGATGTAAGGCTTCAAAGCGGCAAGCAGAAGGAAACAGGCGTGGCCGCCGGAAATCACCTCTGGTAGCACAATGAAGAAGAAAGTTTATTCCAGCCTTGACGAGATTGTTGCGGATGTCCCCAACGGCGCGCGCATTATGTTCGGCGGATTCGGCGGCGCGGGCTTTCCGAATAATCTAATTCAGGCTCTGGTGCGCAAAGGGGTCAACAACATTACCGCCATCAGTAATAATTGCGGCACGCGCGACGGCGAACTCGGTCTGATGTTCAAGAACAATCAAATCAGGCATGTCATTGCTTCGTTCCCCGGCCCGCATGCCAATCATTTTCAGGAACGCTTTGCGGCAAAAGAAGTCACGCTCGAACTAGTCCCCCAAGGCATCCTGTGCGAACGTATGCGCGTGGCGGCCGCGGGCCTGCAGGGCTTCTACACCACTGTGGGCGTCGGCACGGAAGTCGCCGATGGCAAAGAAGAGCGCATGCTCGGAGGGAAGCGCTGCATTTTGGAAATGCCCATTCATGCGGACTTCGCCTTCATCAAAGCGCAGAAAGCTGACGAACTGGGTAACTTGACCTACCGGCTCGCGGCTCGCAATTTCAATCCCATCATGGCCATGGCTGCGAAAACCACGATCGCGGAAGTGGAAGAACTCGTGCCTGTAGGTTCCATTGAGCCGGAGCACGTGATGACTCCGGCAATTTTTGTGCACCGCATCGTGCAGGCGAAAGGGCTCCACTATGCCGGCTGAGAGCACTCAGGAAAAAATACTTTTAGATAGACCGCGCTTGTCCCGAGAACAAATCGCCCAGCGCGCGGCGCTCGAATTGCCCGACGGCGCTTACGTCAATCTCGGCTGGGGCATTCCCAATCTCATCGCCAATTATCT
>DATDNK010000429.1:0-6824 GCA_036518275.1 Candidatus Acidiferrum sp. | reverse complement strand
ACGCCATCTCTCCCTTCACGCATCTGGAAATGACCGCCACTCGTTGCAACTCCTTCTGACTCAACGCGAATGTCTCCTGTCTCATGGGGTGACATTTTCACGTTGCCGTTAAGGGGTGACAGAATTATGGAGCTAAGACATGGTCTTCTGCAGCACTTTTCACTGCGAACTGCCGACTGTAAACTGCTTCCTCATGCCCGAGGCTGCAGAAAAACAATCCTGGCTCAACCGCACTGTGCTCGGTGTTGGCCTCACCAGCCTTTTCAGCGATTGGAGCCACGAAACTGCAACGGCGGTGTTGCCTGCGTTTCTCGCGGCGATCGGTGCGGGTCCCGCATGGCTCGGCGCGATTGAAGGTGTCGCCGATGGCCTCTCCAGCTTCGCGAAGCTCGTCGCGGGGCATTACACCGATCTCTTAAAGAGCCGCAAGCCGCTTGCCGTGTTCGGATATGCGTTTACGGCGCTATGCACTGCCTCATTCGGCTTTGCCTCTCACGCCTATCAGGTTCTTCTCGGTCGCGCCGGAGCCTGGCTTGGACGGGGTGTACGCACGCCCGCAAGAAAAGCTTTACTGGCCGCGGACGTTCCTCCCAACGCGTACGGTCGCGCGTTCGGCCTCGAGCGCTTAATGGACACGCTTGGGGCCATCGTTGGCCCGCTAACTGCGCTGTGGCTTCTTGAAGTCACCGGCCATTCCTATCGCAGAGTTTTCTTCTGGACACTGCTTCCCGGATTTGTTGCCGTTGGATGTTTCTGGCTGCTGGTTCGCGAGCGACCTTTCGCAGCCCGCTCTAAACGTTCCTTCTTTGTCGGCTTGAAGGCGCTCCCGACTCCCTTCCGCCGGCTGCTCGTCGGCGTAGGAATCTTTGGCGCGGGCGATTTCGCTCACTCATTGTTGATTCTTTACGCTTCGCGCATGCTGGCTCCTGTACACGGCGTTAAGTTGGCAGCCAGCATTGCCGTTGGTCTTTACACGCTCCACAACGTCTTCTACGCGGGTTCCGCTTATCTCAGTGGCTGGCTCAGCGACCATGTCCCCAGCCGTAAATTAGTTCTCGCCGCGGGCTACGCGCTTGCGGGCGTAACCGCGATTCTTCTGTGCGCCGGAACGCATTCGCTGACGTTGCTGGCGGTGATCTTCATCCTGGCAGGTCTTTACATAGGGACCGAGGAGGCTTTGGAGGATTCGCTTTCCGCTGAACTCGTTCCCCGGGAGCAGCACGGCATGGCCTTCGGCACGCTGGCCGCCGTCAACGCCGTTGGTGACTTCGTTTCCAGCCTCCTGGTGGGATCCCTCTGGAGCGCCTTCAACGTGCAAATCGCCTTCGCCTCCTCCGCCATCCTGTTTTTTGCAGGGGCTCTCCTCATCCTACGTCTGCGCACATAACCCTGATTTGCTCTTGCGCTGTCGCAAGCGGCGTGTTACGTTTGGCGAACAAAAGGCGAATACGCTAGCCTAGCGCTTTGTACCTTTGGGAGCTACGGATCATGCCCGAATCACTCGCGGTTCGCAGAACTGGCGTTTCGAGCGCTATCACGCGGGTTCACGAAGTGTTGGATGCATTCGCCGCGCGCGACAACAACGGCGAAATCTTGACGGCGATCCGTCACTTCTCAGCACGCGAAGCGCGGTGGGCGGAGTTCCCTGAATGGGTAAACGCCAATCTGGTTTCGGCATACAACGCAAAAGGCGTTCGGCGACTTTACACACACCAGGCTGACGCGGCCGAAGCAGTTCATGCTGGGAAAAATGTGGTAATTGTCACACCCACGGCCTCCGGCAAAACGCTCTGCTACAACTTGCCCGTGCTGGACGCAGTTCTGGAGAATTCCGACACACGCGCGCTGTATCTTTTCCCCACGAAAGCTCTCGCGCAGGACCAGCTTGCCGAACTTTATGACCTGAATCAGCGCCTCGAAAACTGCTTTGGCGTATTCACTTACGATGGCGACACGCCCGCCGACGCACGCAGAGCCATTCGCGAGAAAGGTCACGTGGTCCTGAC
Organism: Candidatus Acidiferrum sp.; assembly: GCA_036518275.1. Taxonomy (GTDB): domain Bacteria; phylum Acidobacteriota; class Terriglobia; order Acidiferrales; family UBA7541; genus Acidiferrum. The sequence continues at coordinate 4,818 of DATDNK010000429.1, read as the reverse complement.
GAACCCGGACATGCTGCACACCGGCATTTTGCCGCATCACACGCGCTGGACGCGCCTGTTCGAAAATCTGCGCTATATCGTTCTGGATGAACTGCACACGTATCGCGGCGTCTTTGGCAGCCATCTTTGCAATGTTCTGCGACGGCTGCGCCGGATCGCGCGTTTTTATGGGCGGGAGCCGCAATTCATTTGCTGCTCCGCGACGATTGCCAATCCAGGCGAACTGGCTTCGCGCCTGCTCGAATCCGAAGTCGAAGTGCTGGATTCAAATGGCGCGCCGGTCGCGGAGAAAACCTTCGTCTTCTACAATCCGCCGGTAGTCAACCGCGCGCTTGGCATTCGCCGCAGTTACATCAACGAATCGGCACGCGTCGCGCAGGAATTCCTGCGCCACGAACTGCAAACGATGGTCTTCTCAAATTCTCGGCTGAACACGGAAATCCTCCTGACCTATTTGCAGCAGGCAAATCCGCATTTGCCTGGGAAACCGGAAACGATTCGCGGCTACCGCGGCGGCTATTTGCCCAACGAGCGGCGCGAAATCGAGCGCGGCTTGCGCGATGGAAAGATTCTCGGCATCGTAGCAACGAGCGCTCTGGAATTGGGAATTGATGTCGGCTCGCTCGACGCCGTAGTGATGGCAGGTTATCCCGGAACGATTGCGGCGACGTGGCAACGCGCCGGCCGCGCGGGACGCCGCAGCGGAAGCTCCTGCGCCGTGCTGGTAGCCTCATCCGCGCCGCTCGATCAGTACATGGTGCGGCATCCCGATTATTTCTTTGGCCGCACGCCGGAGCATGCGTTCATTCAACCGGACAATCTGGAAATCCTCATCAATCACCTGAAGTGCGCAGCGTTTGAATTGCCGATCGGGCCGAAGGAAAAGTTCGGCGACGTTGACCTGCCTGATCTTTGCGCGCGGCTTGCAGAAGCCGGTTTTCTTCACCTCGCCGGAGCAAAGCATCACTGGACCCACGAAGCGTATCCAGCGGATACCATCAGTCTGCGCTCCGTCTCCAGCGACAATTTCCTGATTATTGACATCACGGGCGAACCGAACGTCATCGGCGAAATTGATTTTCCGAGCGCGCTGGTTTTTGTCCACGAAAAGGCCATTTACCTTCATGGCGGGCAGCAACACCACGTCGAACATCTTGATTTCAAAGAGCGCAAAGCGTACGTGAGAAAAGTCGATGTGGACTATTACACCGATGCGGTGCGCTACACGCAGGTGCGAGTGCTCGAAATTGCTGCGTCTTCCCACCGCAATGGTAACAGCCCTGTCATCCTGAGCGCAGCGAAGGATCTCAGCTCGAACTCAACCAGAAGCGCGTCCGGTCACTCCCATTCACATGGTGATGTCCTAGTGCGCTCGCAGGTGGTCGGCTTTAAAAAGATCAAATTCTTCACCAACGAAACCATTGGCGACGGCAAGCTCGAATTGCCGGAAAACGAAATGCACACGACGTCTTATTGGATCACTCTGGAGAGGCCTTTGCTTGAGTCGCTTCCCTTCTCCATCAGTGAACGGCAATCGGGTATGTTTGGATTGCTGCACGCGCTGGAATCCGTTGCCACCCTGCTTTTGATGTGCGACCGGCGCGATCTCGGAACCGCCATCGGGGAACGCCCTCCCGCGTCAAGACACGAAGAAGGCTCCCTCGCAGCCGTACGCATGGAGGATGCAGTTTCTGGAAACGCCAGGGAATTCTTCGAGCCAAATCTTTATCTCTACGACGCATATCCAGGCGGCATCGGCTTTTCCGAGCCACTCTTTCGCGCTCACGATTTGCTGATGGAGAAGACGCGCGAGCTGATTTCTTCGTGCGAATGTGAAGAGGGTTGCCCTTCCTGCGTCGGCCCTGCGGGCGATCTCGCGCCACGTGCAAAGGATGCTGCTCTTGCCATCCTCGATCGGTTATGTGAATAAATGGCCGCGTCAGCTGACAGGTTCTCGCGGCTCGCAGCGCTGAAACCCGCGCGGCCCAGTGCCATGCGCGCAGCGGAGGCGGCGCTGCGCGCACCCGACGAAGAGGATGCGCTCGGCCAACTTCTTGGAGCGGGCGTGGCGAGAAATCATTTTGGCGAGCATCTCGCGATTCGAAATTGGTATTCGACGCCTGAGTATTCAGAACCTTCTGTGATCGCCTTGGAGCTTCTTTCGCGCACGCGCGACAAATCCCTTTCCGGAAAAACGCGGTCGACGCTCGAAGATCCCTCGAGATGGCTATTCCTTGATACCGAGACCACCGGGCTGGCAGGAGGAACCGGAACTTACGCCTTCCTAATTGGGCTGGCCTGGTGGGACGCCGGTGGATTGCAGGTCGAGCAGTTCCTGATGCGCGATTTCACGGAAGAATATTCCCTGCTTAAGGAACTCGCCGAACACATCAAGGAGCGGCCTGTCCTTGTCACCTTCAATGGAAAATCCTTCGACTGGCCCCTCCTCGAAAACCGTTTCGCGATGACGCGCTCGATCGGCGCGCCGAAGCTAGCTGCGCATCTGGACCTGTTGCACCCAGCCCGCGTGTTATGGAAGCTGCGGCTAGGCAGCGTCCGGTTGGTGGAACTGGAGCGCAACGTCCTCGATTCGCAGCGGCTTGGCTGGCGCCGCGAGGATGATATCGAGTCGGCTCTGATCCCCCAGCATTACTTCGATTACTTGCGAGGTGGTCCCGTAGCTCCGCTGGCCGGAATTGTGCGGCACAACCAGCTGGACTTGCGCGGGCTGGCCGCTCTTTTCTGCAAAATCAACGCGATGCTCTCCGAATCGCCGGATATGCGCGAGGTATGCGAAAGCCTTGACCTTTTTGGTTTGTCCCGATTCCTGCAGCGCCGCGGAAATCCTGGACGGGCGCAATCCGCGTGCGCGCAGGCGCTGGCAATCGGGCTACCTGCCGATGTTCGGCCCCAGGCGCAGCGGGAGCTGGCACTGATGGCAAAACGCAACGGCGAATACCAGCGCGCCGCCGAAATCTGGAAAGAGATGGTGGTGGATTCTCAAGATGAAGTTCACGCCTGCGAACAACTGGCGATCCATTACGAACGTCGAGCCCGAGACATCGAGCGGGCCCTAGAATACGCAAAATTGGGCTTGGCCAGGCTGAGACGGCTGCGGGCGGGTTCGTTGCAAGGTTCAAGTGATCCTTATCAGACAGCCCGGTTGATGCGGCAGGAAAAAGCCTTCAAAAAGCGTCTTGCGCGGCTGGAAAGAAAAGCGTCGCTGCCGTCTTCTCCGGCACGGCGCCGGTGTGTTCCGGAGGAGGGGGCGCCGAAGGCCAATCCAGCGCTTTGGTGAAAGCATCAAAGAGTTTGCGATTGGCCCCTTCCATGGTCGCACAACTATCGCCGAAACAGTACAGGAACACGCTGCCATCCGGCACATCGAACTGGAAGAAGTTTGGGCGGCGCATCAGATTGGAGCGCTCGGAATGTTTTTTCTCCAGCGCTTCAGAATATTGCCCGAAGAAGCGCGCGGCGTGCTCCTCGCTATCGAGACGCAGGCGGGTAACGAGAATCAGCTTCTTGTTATCCTTTTGCTCGTAAGTCGCATAACGGTCGCCTTCCCAGGCCGCCGCCAAGGCCTTGGCACGGTCGTCGTCCAGAAACTGCTTGAGGACCTCCTTCCATCCGAATTCGCCCAGGATGTTTTCGTCGAGCTTCGTCCAGCCTTTGCCAAGCATCTTCTCCAGCGGTGGCAATAACACGGTCGAAGGGGTTTTGCCGGATTTGTACGACCCCGGGTGCAAAATCTGCTGGGTAGAGACCGGAGGCTTTTCAAATACATCAGCCAGAGCCGGCCAGCCGCTGCTTTTCAGGACTGCAGCCGTAAAATTCAGCCCGGCAATATAGGGAAAGACTAGCGCGTCTTTTAGAAAAGGCGGAGCGCTCTTGAGCGTCGGTGTGCTTTCCAGCTCGCCGATCAACATGGAAGGATCGAACTCAGGCAGGTCCTTCAGCGAACGCCCGGTCCCAGCCATCAGGTAGTCGACCATTGCCGCCATGGCGCTGCCTTCGAGCACGGCGTCGCGCGCAAGTTCCGCATCTTCATTCGGCCGCGCCGCGCGGCTCCACGCTTCAATGTGAAAATGCTGGTCTTCGAGCGCATGCGTTAGTTCGTGAGCCATGACCATGCGCTGGTCGGAAGGGGGGCTCCAATCCGCAATGTAGAATTCTCGGGCCTTGGGATCGTACAAACCCTCGACCTGCTCGGTGAGCACGTTCACCATAAATGTATCGAGGTCAAATCCCTTGGGAAGTAACCCGAAGGCTTCGGCAGTGCGCGCATCGGCGTAGCGCTCGGCGGGATTCTTCTCTTCGTTCATCTGCTTGATGACGTACGCGCGAATCTCTTCCCGCGACCGCAAGGATTTCTTCAACGGCGTGAGCAGCTTCAGCCCGGTGATTTCGCTCATTTGCTCGAGCACTTCGTCGGCGGCAGCAATGAACTCAGCATTGTTGGCGGTTTTAGAAGAGGCATGAGGCGCCGCAGCCGAGTTATCTTGAGCCCAGACTTCTGCGGCAGTACAGCAGGAGCCTAGACCTAGAAACAACCCGAACAGCGCTGCTTGGGCTGGTTTTGAAAGAAAGGCCATAACTCAAGCAGAATAGCAGAATCAGGATTCCCGTGCCGCCACCCGGGCGGGCTGGCAACCAATAAAGGACCTTGCTTCCGAGCGAGCGTGTTTTAAGACGAAGCTGAGTCAACCGGCCAATTTCTGTTCCGAATTCTTAACACACTGGTAATTGTGTGTAGTACTCTGAATGCAGGGGCGGGTTTCACCCAGCAGTCGGGGGAATTTGATGCATCCAGGTCTT
>DATDNK010000428.1:0-12886 GCA_036518275.1 Candidatus Acidiferrum sp. | reverse complement strand
AGCTTCCGCTAGTAAGCGATTCTTCTCATCCAACACTGTCTTGGACAGCGGGGACGCTGTCTTACCGGCGGGGACAGCGCCGGAAAACGAATTGATCTGCCCTCAGAAAGTGAACCGCAACCCCAACTGGATTTCGCGCTTTGGAAACGCCGACGTAAAAGCGAGCGGCGTGCTCGGCGTAATCGTCGTGAAGTTCGGCTTGATGCCATGGACGTTGAAGGTTGAGAAACTCGGTTCAAAGCCAAAAACCGGGCCCACCTCGTTGTTGACACTCGCAAAGTTTGTGCGGTTTGCGATATTGAATCCCTCCGCCGTAATTTGCACTCTAGCCTTTTCGGCCACCTTGTGCTGCCAGCTCAGGCGCATGTCGAAATTCACATAATCAGGTCCAAGGCCGCTGTCACGAGGAGCGCCAATCGGACGTTGGTTTGTCGTGTGATTGTTGCCGTTCACTTCTCCACCGGCCAACAGATTAAATGGATGACCGCTGTGATAAGTGAAAATCGGGGCCAACTGGAAGCCCCCCACAATGCCTCCCTTCCACGGGCTGTCGAACACGCCGGCGACCACCACTTTGTGGCGCTCGTCAAACTCGGAAAGCCCACGGTCCAGCCCTAGGTTCGTCGGATCCTGTGGTCCATAATCGCTGTTGAAGTCGGTAGAAGTATCAAACCCTTTGCTGAACGTGTAATTCCCCAGCAATGTGAAGGAGTTGCTGAAGCGCTTCTTAACTTCGAGGATTCCTCCCTCGTAAAGCGCCGAGGCCGCGGCAGTGTATTGGTTATTCTGCACAATCAGGGGATTCACAAAACACGCGAAGGGATTCGCGCATGGATACCCAGCCGCAAGGACAGTCTGGCCCGCGTTGGCACCGCTCACGATGACCTCCTGTCCCCCGAGCGGGTCGGCAGGTGCCGCGTTGCCCGGAGCCACGCCGCCATTCCAGTTGCGGTATTGGATTGTTTTTCCATTCGCTAACGTCGCAGCAGTCAACGGTGCTTGCAAAAGATTCGTGTCGATGGCAACCGGCAGCCGGAGTGTATGGGAATAGATTCCGCTAATGGCAACAGAGAACCCCGGCGCAATTTGGCGTTCAATTCCGATCGAAGCTTGCTGCGCATAGGGTGGCTTGTAATTCGCTGGATTGCTGAATAGCACGGTTAGCGGCGAAAGCGGACCACTGTTCGCGACAAAAATGCCAAACTGCGCCACATCCGCTGGCGTGATGCAAGCGGAGTTGCCGGCAGTCGGCGTCGTACATTGAATCAGCCCCTGAGCGAAGAGTCCTTGGAACACTTGCGGGGCCGTTTGTAAGGTAGGGAAGAAAGGCGTCCGGCCGATCGGATCCACATAAATGGCAATAAAACGTGTACACGGGCTCGTTCCTGTTCCCGGAACGATCGTCACCGGTCCAAAGCTGACTCCGCACGTCCCCACCACGTTATTTACTTGGTCTGGAACTTGGGACTTGTTGTTCTGGTTCTCCACGGTGCTGCGATTCTTGTTCAGAACCCCCAGGCTCAAGTCCACTTGTGGAATCTGGGTGTCGATCGGTCCATAGAAGATTCCGTAGCCGCCTCGGATCACGGTCTTGTGATCCTTGAACGGGTCCCAGGCAAACGAAACTCGCGGTCCAAAGTCCTTGTAGTAGGTATTGAGGGGCAAATACTCCGAATCGATCTCATAGCGAAGACCATACGTAAGCGTAAAGTTTGAAGCCATGCGCCATGCGTCTTGAACGTAGCCGGCGGTGAATGGCCGCGTATATGCGGGGTAATTCGCATTCCCAAAACCCTGTTGATAAACCTGAGGCGCCCCTAAGGAAGCAGTTTGAACCGAATTAATGACCGCGGAGGATAGCGAGGACGACAGTCCACAGCCGGCCGCCGGTGCCGCCAGGCAATCGCTGAGCGCCACGCCCGGCAACGTACCGAAGACAAAACGTCCAGGAAAGAACGTGTGGGATTCGCTGTGATTCCCCCGGAGAAGCTCGGAGCCGCCAAATTTGAAAGTATGCTGGCCGCGGATCATGGTGAGATTGTCGGCAATCTCCGTCCGACGTGTAATCGTAAGGTTCGGCAGGAAGATGTTCGTTCCCAGGTTATTCGCGAACCCAAAGATTTGGAGTCCCACTTCGGCAGGCTCATTCGGGATTACTCTAAAGCTGTTGTAATCCCACTGCGCACGGAATTCGTTCTGAGTCTTTGCACTGAACGCGTGGAACCAGCCCGCCTGAAAGTTGTCGTCATAGTTGTGGATCGAACTCCCTGCGGAAAAACCGGTCAGAGATTGCACATCCGGGTTTTCCTCGAGGTCATGACCGTACCGGAAGCTGAGATAAAGCTGGTCGTTTTCGCTGAATCGATGATCCAGACGGCCCGAGGCAAGGTACTCGCGCGTATTGTAGTTGAACAGCCCTCCGTTGTTTTCCAATTGAGTGATTAGAAATCGATTTAACGCGTTTTGACCCGCCGATAAGCCGGTCGCCGGGCTCACCGTCAATCCAAGTGCGAGCGCTCCTGCGCAAGTCTGCGCAGGCAAACTGGTCTTGGTGCCGTCCGGATTGTTGAAGCACGGCACGGTAGGATTTCCCGGGTCCGTTGCCAGCGCAGTGACAATGTCCTGCTGTGCGTGTCTCGGGTCATCCGACGAAAAGGGGTTGGACGTTGCCAGCGGATTCGGTCCCGCGAAAATGAAACTGTTCGTTAGCAAGGGAACGGCATTCTGGGAGTTCTGCAACAAGCCCTCAAACCCTCCAAACACGAAAGTTTTGTCTTTTCGAATGGGAAATCCGAGCGTCCCGCCGTATTGATAACGGCTAAGGCTGTTTTTCACGGGCTTGCCTGCGGACGTAAAGTTAAAGTTGTTAAAGGTCGGGTCAGGCGCCAGCGCGGAGCTGAAGGCAAACGGATCGCGTGCGTCCATCGCGTCGTTGCGGAAATAGCTGTAGAGCCCTCCATGTACCTCGTTGGTTCCTGACTTCGTAACGATGTTGATCGACGCGCCGCTCGCCCCGCCCAAGTCCGCGCCATAGTTGCTGCGATTCACCTGGAATTCCTGTACCGCGTCTTGGCTCACCGTCAGCCGGACGCCCCCCGAATCGCCGTTGGCTTCGCCGCCGTCAACGGTGACGCTGTTGCCGCGGCCGTTGCTTCCATAGAAAGAGAGGCCGCTTTGCGGCGTCTGCTTGACTCGAAAGTCCTGATCGTCGGCCAGCCTGGTGGCATTCGACACTCCGGGCATCAGCAGAGTAAACGTAAGATAATCGCGCCGATCAATCGGCAGATCGCCGAGGTATTCCTGTGTAAGCGTGTTTGCTTGGCTTGCTCTTTCCGTCTCCACGATAGGAGGTTCGGAACTGACTTCCACTTGCGACGTCATTCCCGACAACTTGAGCCGGAAATCAAAAACCAGGGTTTGCCCGACGGTTAATGTGACAGACGGAGCTACTTCGGTCTGAAAACCGGAGTGCTCGACACTGACCTTATAGCTGGAGGGCGCAAGCCCGGAGACTCGATAGACTCCATGTTCGTCGGTCATTGCGCTGCGCTCCACGCCCTTCGCAGCGTCCGTCACCGTTACCTTGGCGTTCGGCACTCCCGCCCCGGTCGGATCGGAGACCGTCCCCGTCAGGTCCGCAGACGCTCCCACACCCTGCGCGGTAGCTGCATGGCTACCGGGAAACAAACACGCCGCCAAAAGCATCCCAACTGCCAACAAGGTCGACTTCATAGCTCCTCCTGGTCCATCAGAAGTATCGAGCACCACGTGGTCGATCCAAAGGACTCCTTGAATCCTCAAATCAACCGTTCTGCACCGCGGCAGTCTCGACTCGTGCCACGGCCGCCCTCGACTAAGTTAGGAAGTCCAACAGCGAGCATGGATTGGAGAGTCTGCATTGCTTCGATCCCACGCTCCGTAGTGGAGTACACCCCCAGAATGTGATAGTCGGTATCACATTTTACGAACTAACGTCAACACGAATTTTATGGAAGCCCAAATCTTGAGATTCTGTGCTGGAAGGCGAAAAGGTCCGAATCCGCGACCGTGAGTGCCGCCAGGCGTGGGTTTTACGGGAAAGAGAGAACCATCCGCCCAGAGACTTGCCCTTGACGCAGTTGCTCGATGACCTGATTCGCCTCGGACAGCGGTCGCGTTGCGACATGGCAGCGGATTTTGCCTTTGTCTGCTATCGCCAGCACTTCCCGCAGGTCCTGGCGAGTTCCCACCGCGCTTGCTTGGATGCGCACTTCTTTGGCCGCCATCACGATGGGCGGAAAGCAGATGCTCTCCGATGGCAGCCCGACCGCAAGCAGCAATCCCGTGGGGCGCACGCAGGCAAACGCCATGTCATACGCCGCTTTGGCTGCGGAAGTGACCATCGCCACGTGGACTCCGCCCTTTGCCCGCATCTCCTTTGCGACATTCGTTGATTTGGCATTGAAGCCTTTCGTGGCTCCCAGCGATTCCGCAAGCTGAAGCTTCTCATCGGCTGTATCAATCGCCGTGATTTCCGCCCCCATCTCTCTCCCGATTTGCACGGCAAGGTGGCCCAATCCGCCGATGCCAAAAATCGCCAGCCGCTGACCGCCCGAGACTTTGGCCTGCTTCAAAGCTCGATAGACCGTAACGCCTGCACAAAACAGAGGAGCCGCTTCCACTGCCGGCAGTCCCTCCGGAATTTTCACGACGTGGCTCGCGGGGGCTTTCACAAACTCCGCAAAGCCGCCGTCAACAGTCACTCCTGTAATCTTCTGTTTGCTGCAAAGGTTTTCGTTTCCTTCTCGGCAGAATTCGCATTCGCCGCACGTCCAGTAAATCCACGGCAGGCCGACCCGGTCGCCGATCTTCAGTCCTTCAGCGGCGCCGCCAATCTCCACCACACGACCGGCGATTTCATGCCCGAGGATCAGCGGCATTTTCGTGATCGATGTAAATTGCGGCCAATCTCCATCGGCAACGTGCAGGTCCGAATGGCAAACGCCGCAGGCTTCCACCCGAATGAGCACCTCGCTCGCTTCCACTGCCGGCCGAGGAACATCCTCTATCGAGAGTGGCTTCTTGAATTCATGCAGGACTGCGGCCTTCATGCCTCTTGCCTCAAGTCGCAGAGCAGGCCATCATGCGCGCTGGATTGGGAACGAAGATGGTCTTTGTGTTGAAGAATGATGTGGGCAATCGAAGGAAGCAAGCTTCTCTCCGGCTCACTGCCTTTAAGGCCGTACGCCGCTTAGGAAAAACTCAACCGCGCTATGCACTCGCTCGCTGAGATTGTGTGGTCCCGAAAGGTCTACCGCCCACCGCCGAACAACCGTTGTATAGAGCCCTTCCATGAACTCCGCAAGGTGCGGCACGGGGAAAGCTCTCGTGACTTCTCCGCGCTTCTGGCCTTCCGCCAGGATTCCCCGCAACAGGCTAACCGCAACTTCCTCAGGTCGCCGCATTTCCGGCGAGCGCACCGGATCCATCGCACCCGAAAGCACCACGGCTCTCCACAGGGGACGGTCGGACTCCACCTCGCGGGCCATGCCTTCGTACATCCGTCGCAGACGCTCCGCCGTAGGCGCGTCACTCGATAGTTCACTCTCCAGGTGTTCTTTAATACAGCTGAAACCCCGCCGGCCGACCTCCCGCAGTACCGCGTCCTTGCTTGGGAAGTAACGGAAGAATGTGGGCTGGCTGATTTCAAGGATCTGAACAATATCCTCGACCCTCGTGTTTTCATACCCGCGTTTGCGAAAAAGCCGAATCGAGGTGTCGATAATCTGTTGCCGCAGCCTGGCCTTCTTGCGCTCGCGCAGTCCCAGGGTTTCTCTGTTGCTTGTTCCGTCCGCGTGCGAAACGCGTACCCGCTTCGCTAAATTCGTTTGATTTCGTGTCGCCGCGCTCCCCAGCGTAAACGGCTCACTTCGGGCGACTCTGATTCGTCGCATATTGAATAACTCTCCTCGACAACCTGAAGCGTGGAAATGGCCACCACGGCAAAATTGCAAGAGTCACTCTAACATGATAGAGGCCCACATCAAAGTCAGGGAATGCCCGCAACTTTGCCGGTCCCTTGCCGCTCGCTAAGCGGACTTCTACTCCACCGTGTTTTGCTTGGGCAACTCAAGGCGCTGCCGCGTGGCTCCAATTCGAGGCGCGAAATCTGCGTAGCAGCTGTTCTTCCAAATTCTCAAAATCCAGGTATAATCGCGCCTATGGCTGCTCCTACCGAAGTGAAAGCGCCGGGGATGGTTCCTGACGAACTGAAGCACGAACCCCGTTCCAAAGGCATCGCCACGGCGCGCAAGAAGAAACCCAAGGAACTTGCGGTCATCACCGAATGCTGCACGGGTTGCGCCGGCTCTCCTGCCTGTGTCGAATACTGTCCCGTAGAAGATTGCATGTTCTGGGTTCCCGACGAAGACCATCCGCCTTTCGGCCGCATTCAAATTGATCCGATTCTTTGCATTGGTTGCAAGAAATGTCTCAGCAAGGGCCCGGATGGTTGCTTCCTCGACGGCTGTCCCTGGGACGCCATCGTCATGGTGGACACCACCGAAGTGGAGAAAGAAGTCGGTCCTATGACCTACTGAGTGGGCTACTGAGCCTTACGGCGGCCCCAGGTTGTGGTGCAGTTCGCTCTCGCCCCAAGTTCTCGAACGTGGCCTAGAAGGACTGTGCTTTGCATTTGGTTTCCCCCTAACCTTCTATCCGTGCTTTGCCCCAAAATTCCGGATCGTTTCGCATCATGGTTTTTGTGCCGGGTCCGGCGTAGGCAGGCCTGGCAGCGCCTGTTGCCGGCTTTGCGGTTTTGGCGGAGCCTCCATCTGCGCTGCGGCTTCGACACCTGCGTTGGGTGTCGACGCTGCCGGTGAGCTATCCGCCACGCGTGTCAGGTAAAACATGAAGGGCGTAATTTGGAACGGCGTGTTCTCCGCTTCGGCTACCGTGCCAACCGGTCTCGATTTCAGCATACGCAACTGGTCATTCCACGGATCAACCTTGACGCGTCCGCCGAGCGGCAGCGCGGCAATCGCGTTGGCCGCCGGCTTTTCGCTCGGCGCGGGCGAGTCACCGGTTCCTGTCTTATCGCCGGTGGAAGCCTTGTCCGCGTCTGACCCCGGCTTTGTAGCGAACACCGCCGACGCCGCCGACCAAGTCGCTGGAACCCGGTCGCCGAGGTGCGGGCTTATCAGGTTTGGAATTTCTTTCGCGCGGTTCTGGACCGCCTGCAAAAACAGCTGCGTGCTGCGGAGATTGTCTTTGTAGGGGGATTTCCTGAGCAGCTCGAGGCCTTTTTGCTTTGCTGCCTCTTCTTCTTCCGGCGTGCGCGCAAAATCAAAATGCTTGAACGTGTCCTTTTCGTCGAACCGCAGGCGGCTGATGAACGCATACTGCGAGTCAATGCGGTGTCCCAGCACCACGTGCCCCAGTTCGTGCGCCAGAATCGCCGCCAAGCTCCCCTCGTCCGGCAGCACATCAATCAACCCGCGGCTCAACACGATGGTGTGGCCTATGGTGAACGACTCGAACGTGGAGGTCATCAGCACGCGGCAGCGCACTTCTGGCTGGATGTCCAGATCATTCGTGACTTCGAGGTTGTTGACCACCGTCTCCATCACCTTGTCCACTTCGCCGTACGGCGCTAGCAAGCCGATTCGCTCCAGTCGGTCCGTCACGTTGTCTTCCGCCTGATGGTCCCAGGAACGCTCCGCCTGCACCGGCGAATAGTCGTTGGAGGCTTCTGACTGATCCCGGACTCCCGAGGCCGCCTCCACCAGCACTTTGCTCAGCTCGGATTCCTGGCGCGAGTGGCCCAGGTCATAGCCCCAGAGCCGCGTTTGCGCCCGGAACACCTTGTATCCGATGTTCAAGGACCTCTTGTCGTGCAGGCTGCCTTCTTCGCTATAGATAAACGATGGGAGCCAAAGGTTTTTTCCAACGTTGGTGCGCCAACTATCGAAATTAAAATAGTTGCTGGTCAGCGAAGACCCGCCATACGCGCCATTAAAGCGCACGATGTGGAAGTCTTGATCTTCCACCCAGATGCGTCCAACGAAGCGCCCTTTGTCGCCTTTCTTTGCGGGGTCAATGTCAAAGACCAGGCAGCGCACTTCGCCCAGGAACTCGCGGCGGACGTACTCGAAGCGGTAATGGGCGCGGTCGAAGTTCATATCGAGAAAAATCATTTGCAGGAAGCCGCGGGGCATGAATTCTGAATTGAAGAAAGTCGACCAGGTTCCCGCCACTTTGTGCTTCACGCCGGATTCGCGGTCCAGCGGTTCCAGGTCGACGCCGCGTGACAGTTCGGCGCGGCCCAGGTAGTACTTGTCGCCACTCGGGACCGCTCCCACCTGCTTGTCGGGCCGGAGATACTGAATATACGTCTCGACCAGAGGCGAATACTGGCGGACCAAGCCCACTTCCGCCTGCTCCTGAGCCACAATCTTGTCGATCACCGCTTCCGGGGACAGCGGCTGCTGAGGCCGCACCGTCGTCCGCATTGGAGGCAAATCCTGCGTCGCCGCAGCTGGAGCTGCCGGCGAAGGCTGCGCGTTCGTAGCCGGAGGCGCTTGTTGCGCGTTTGGCGGAGGCTGCTGTTGCTGGCTGCCTGCGCCGGCGGGCGACTGTGCGCTTGCGGTCATGGGCCATGCGAGAAGCCCCAGCATCAGCAAGGCCAGCAGGGCCAGGGTGGGCCAGCCAAAAAGTAGCAATGCCGGCCGCGCGGAAAATGTTCGAGCAAGCAAAATCTTCGGGCTGCGCATCACGCCTCCCAACTTGGTCCTTAATAAACTGGGCTGTATTACGCAGCGTACCGCCCTGAAACACCGCTGCCACCTGTTCTGAGGTGCAGTTTCCGTTCAGCCGTCCCCGCGTTTCGAGAAGTGAGGCGGTCCGCAATCCGAGGCTGGTGAAGGACGGGAAAAGAAAGGTTGAAGGATGAAAAGTTCTAAGATTGAAAGGCTTGAAGATGGAGGACATCGTTGGAGTATCAGAATGGGAAGAACTTTAGGTACGCCCGACAGTCTTGGTAAGAGTGAGAAAGAAAGGACTTAAAGGATACGGAACTTGTAAGAATATATGAAGGAATGGAGGACGAGAGAGAGTGTACCCCCCTCCCCCCTGTTTTTTTCGTAAGGATGTGATTCCATGGGAGTTGAGGCGTGGAGGTTTGCTAAGGATGTGATTCGGAAGGAGTTACGGGAATTGCCAAGCCCAGCTAGGAGGGTGCCGCGAAGGATTTGTAATGCCTCGCGGTGGCCGCGCATATAAGGGACCTAGGCAGAGAGTAGGCTGCCCACCGATCACAAATTGTATCAGATAATTAAGATTTGTCAAGCCGTACATAAGTCGTTAGGATACTGGAGGTTAGAACGGAAGAAATTTTCCGCTGGATCGTCAGTTGGTCAGGAAGTTCTAAGTTGTTTGTATTGTGCGGGCATACCTCCTTCATTTTTTGGCGTTGGGGCATTTCCTACAACTGCTGCCACCCGCCTCGGTCCATGTCCCCCCGATCGAATCAAGGACTCTTGTGCGCAGTCACCAGTACGCTGTAGAAGACCGGTCTCAGCGACGGTTTCCCCACAAATGTGGAGGTCAGGTGTAAATCGGAGTTGACGCAAGACGCAACGACCTTTCCATCGGCCAACGTCGATTGAAGTTCCACGCATTTAACTAGTTCCGAGTTTCTATTGATCGTCGTGGTGACGACCTCTCCCGAATAATTGTCACGAAGGATCTTGGCCGCGGCGTGCTCCCACACGTCCTCAGGCAGGTCTTTCACTTCAAGGACGAAGGTCCCTTGGGATGAATGACAGAATATTGTAATGCACGGCTTCCACACAGTTACCCTCGTAGAATCCCGCGACAGCATCCACGTCTTGGGTACTGAGATCGGCACGGCTCCAAGTTGGGTGGGAGCGCGCGGAAACAACGCTTGTACTCCCAAACTTATGGTCGGACTAAGAACAATTACAAACAGAAGGACCGTCAGGATGGCTAGAATCACCTGCTGCTTTCTACGCTTGGGATTCGCTTTTCGCGGCTCCATCTCTACTTCCACTCCTTCGGGCACGAGTCTAGTTCTTGGCGAAACCTCTCTAGCCTCGCTTTATTGTTGGCATCCACAGCCCTTCTTTTCTGAATTCTTCTCCGCCTTTTCGACCTCACGTTCGGCCTCTGCGGTGATCTGGTCCTGGATAGCACCAACTGCTAGGTCCCATTTGCTGGAGGGAAAATCGCCTCCGACCACGGTGCCAGGCAGCGCCAGGCCAGCAAGGATGCTGTGCTTCATGGCCCGCGAACGTATACAATCAGTCAGTGCGGCAAGGTCGATGGCCTTCTGGCAAGCCTCAGGACTATTCTTTGTCAGATTCAAACATGTATTGATGGCGTTCTGCATGGCCGCACGGTAGTTATAAACCAGATTATCTAGGTTCTGGAGACTAGAACTTATCTCATAAATAGCCTGCGGGCGCCCCAAACCCTTGAAAAGACAGCGTTTCGGGGACGGCCAAAACATTTATGAGATGGCTTCTAGTATTGAAGTTCAGATACCCCACGTAGATCCCAACGGCCCCAACTCCAACTGCTATGCAGATTATCGTATCTATTCCGTTAACGCACTTGCCGTGGGGGTCTCTGAGTCCCGTGGGTGCATTCCGCGCATAACGATAGAAATTCACCCCACTACTGAACCCGATTGGATCCTCACTCAGAAACCTGCCTGTTGTCGGATCGTAGTATCTGGCGCGGTAGTGGCATGAAACGTCAGTCCCCGATAAATCGTAGCCGGTTCTGAAGCCAGGGGAAGGTACCTCATGTCTGCCAGCCTCGTCACATCGTTTGCTGCCGTTGCTCGCCCGCCTCCAGCATTACGAACCTCTCAGAGCTGTAGGACTGTCAGGCCAGGAATCTGCTTAAGGTGTCGTAGATTGGCGGTGCCTACGCTATAGCCAAGCTCAAGTGCGGTAACACCGATCAATAGGTCAGGGAGGGGAACCTTTAACCCACGGGCCTGATTCTCCCCGTCGAGTTTGCCGGTACGAAGAGCGATAGACACCGAGACCGAGTAGACAGGCATCGCGGTCAGTAATTCCTCGATGAACCTTTCGCGCTTTGATTTTCGTTCAAGAGTGTCTGCGCGAACCGCCCCCATGCGCCAATTCAATCAGCGTCACCACTGAAATGCCAACATCGGTGTCGGCGATTTCTTGGGCTATGGAGGCCAATGCCTGACGCGCGTTCTTGCCCTCGCGCTCCGCCGCGATTAGAACACTGGAGTCGAGAATCAATCCCATGCCGGTGGGTTAAGAGGCTCGCGATGGCTTTCGATGGCCGCGGCTACATCCTTGGCAAAATCTGCGTCGATCGTGGCAGTCGAGTCCTTGGGAAGAAGAGCAATGCACTCCGAAATAGTGCGGCGCACAGGTTCAGCAGGATGAACAACCGCTACCGGTTGCTTGCCGTTTTCGATGACAACTTCCGCACCGGCGCGCACGTGGGCCAACAAAGTCGCCACGTTGGTCGTAGCAGCTTCCTTTTCCGAGATGTGGACTACGTGCTTTGCCATATCTGAATTGTACACCCTGGGACACGTCCTGAATTGCGGGAGATTAGGCCACCCATGAATTTGACTCAAAACCCGGACCCCTACAAATCAAAGAGTCCGGCAGCCTGTACCACCTGGTTACTCGTCCACAGGCTCGTGCCGAAAGCCGCTAGTCGACCAAAAGTAGATGTCGGCTTCGTATTCCTGGTCTCCAGAATCCACCGTCAAGATGGCATCGGTAGCGCGTACTTGAAACCTCTTCTTGGATTCCTCGTTGAAGAAGTCGCTCATAGGGACTCTTCGAAGGAAATAATTAGAGGCTCCGTGGTTATCAGACTGCTCCACGATCACGGTCTCATAAGATGTCTCTCCAGCTTTGTGACCAAATACCAGGAATCTGTAGCCTGCGTCGGGGTGATCAACAGGGACAAGCAGAACGGCATAAGAGGGTGTTTTCGAGGTCTGGAAAAGCCCTACCGCGATTCCAGGACATGCCCGTGGTTTCTTACCGGCCCACGTCTTCCGAGCGTTTTCGCTTAGCGTTTCGGCTTCCTGAATCTTCCAAGCACCAAAATCGCTCTTGAGGCGGTTCTGAATTTCCAAAGGCAACGAACCCAAGGTACAAGAAGATCCCTCTGCAATCTTCGCTGCAGCGTGCGATGTTGTAGGTGTCTGGGCAAGGGCTAGACAGGGCACTGTCAAAAGCAACGCTAGTCCAAGTGCAGGGCGTCGTACGTTCATTTATGCTTCTCCATTGGTAGTTTATCTCTCGCATTTGTGGCAGTTCGGAACTGGGAGATCACCGCGTCCACCGTTCCTGCCGGAAGGAATCTGCAGATGAATGTGAGGCACAACCCAGGGATGCGAGGGATGTTTCTTTTCATCGAGCCCGAACCCGGCGCCGCACGCGGCAGCAGCACACAAAATACTCTGCGTGGCCTCATCATTGTCATAATGTAAATCAACCGCTACGCCGTTCGTGTGCGGAGTATTTGGATCATGGGAATCAGTAGTCGAAGTAATCTGGATCGGCAGCATTGTCTTGAACTCAATGCAGTCAACCAAAGCCTCGATCGCAAGCGAGGGCTCCGGTACGCCTGGCTTTACTGTGTACAGTCCGAATGGGTCGGAAAAATCGACCGGCGTATTCTTCACGTACGGATACAGATCAGCCGGTTCAGCAGCCACGCCCGGGTTCCTCTGATCTTCAGAAAGAAAACGGCCAGTGCCCGAATCGTAGTATCTGGCGCGGTAGTAATACAGCGATGTTTCTGTGTCGAACTCACGAGCCGTGTAGCGGAAGGAATTCGTCAGCGAACCGGAGGACGCCGTCTGCTTGCCAAAGGAGTC
>DATDNK010000427.1:0-4077 GCA_036518275.1 Candidatus Acidiferrum sp. | reverse complement strand
TGCGCAGATTTTGGCAAAGCCGGTCAAGTCAGCCTCCGCGACGTGCTCCAATACGACCCCGGCTGGTATCACATGACCTCTCCCCCCGCCATTATTGACGATCTCGTGGTCGTGGGTTCAGCCATCGACGACAATCATCGTGTGGACATGGCTCGCGGCGTTGTGCGCGCCTATGACGTCCGCACTGGCGCTCTTCGCTGGAGTTGGGACCCTCTTCCCGCCAATCCCACTGCTGCGGCCGCAGAAGGCAAAAGCACAACCTGGCGCAGCGGCGCCGGAAACGCCTGGTCTATCATGGTCGCCGACCAAGAGCGCGACCTGCTCTTCGTTCCCACCGGTAGCGGCAGTCCTGACTACTACGGCGGACTCCGCCCCGGCGACGACAAGTGGTCCAACTCCGTCGTCGCGCTGCGCGGCAAAACCGGTGAACTCGTGTGGGGATTTCAGCTTGTCCATCACGATCTTTGGGATTTTGATAGCGCCTCACCGCCCTTGCTCACCAACCTGCATCTCGACGCCAAAGATGTCCCCGTGGTCATCCAAGGGAACAAGTCCGGCCTTCTCTATGTCCTGAACCGCGACACCGGCAAGCCCGTCTTTCCTGTAGAAGAACGCCCCGTCCCGCAAAGCGATGTTCCCGGCGAAGTCCCTTCGCCCACTCAGCCCTTTCCTCTGAAGCCACCGCCGCTTGTTCCGCACACTCTTTCCACGGACCAGGCCTGGGGTCCTACTCCCCAAGACCGCGACTGGTGCCGCAATTACATCGCGCATCTACGCAATGAAGGGATTTTCACTCCACCGAGTCTGCAAGGAACGCTCATGGTTCCCGGAAACATTGGAGGTATGACTTGGAGCGGGTACGCCTTCGACCCGAAGCGCAGCATCCTGGTCACGAACGTCAACAATATCGCCGCAATCGCGCGATTGATTCCCCGAGAAAAATACAATGACCGCAGCTCGCGCACGGAAGACGGCGACTACGGCGATCAACTCGGCGCTCCCTACGGCCTCTACCGCCGTTTCATTCAGTCGCCTTCAGATCTTCCCTGCAGCCCTCCGCCCTGGGGCATGCTTACCGCTCTAGACATGAACGAGGGGGAAATTCGCTGGCAGGTGCCTCTAGGCTCCATGGGTGACTTCGGTGGCGAACACCCGCAGCAGATTCCGCCTGGCTCCATCAGCCTTGGCGGCCCCATCGTCACGGCGGGTGGACTCGTCTTCATCGCCGGCACGGTTGATTGCTTCCTCCGCGCCTTCGACATCGAATCCGGCAAAGAATTGTGGAAGGGCAAGCTCCCCGCCTGCGGTAACGCCACACCCATGACTTACCGGGTGTCACCAACCGGCAAGCAATACCTGGTCATCGCCGCTGGCGGCCATCCGAAAATCACCGAAGAGAAGGTCGGCGATTCCTTGGTCGCCTTCACCCTGCCCTAGCGCCACGCCATGCTTGCCGCTTCTGTGACTGCCATCACGCCCCTTGAGTGATTCCAGTCACAGCGTGATGTAATTAACACAGGCTAGCCTACCTTCGCGCAGGTCCCGATCATTGCACATCTTTTCGTCCAAGCCGCGCGACTGGCGAGTGGCTGACACCCTGATCCAGGACGTTCGCCTTGCCGTCCGAGTGCTTCTTCACAATCGCTCATTTGCCCTGGTGGCCATCGCTGCGCTCGGGCTTGGGATTGGAGCCAATGCCACAATCTACAGTACGCTTCGCGCAATGGTCCTGCGCCCCCTGCCCTTCCGCGAACTCGATCGCGTTCTGATCATCGGCGAGACGGTTCCTCGCATTGGATGGGAAGGCAACGTGGCTCCTGCGAATTATCGCGACCTGGCACAGCGCAGCTCCGCTTTTGAACGCTTGGCCGCATTCCAGGGCCGCGGTTGGGATGCCAACGTGACCGGTGCAGGTATGCCCGAACGGCTGGAAGGCTATCTGGTCACTCCCAGTTTTTTCTCCTTGTTGGGCATGGCGCCGCTGATTGGACGCGTGTTCTCCGAAGGCGAAGCCGGGAGCGGCAGCGTTCGCGAAGCCATCATCAGTTATGCAACCTGGCAGAACCACTTTGGTGCTGATCCGCAGATCATTGGCCGCAACCTGAGCCTCAATGGCGGTCAAGTGACCGTCATCGCCGTCATGCCTCGCGAATTTGACTTCCCCATTGGCGCCGAAATTTGGGCCCCATGGCCGGTGGACTCCGCCGAGCTGAATAGTCGCGGCGATCACACGCTCGATGTCATTGGCCGCCTCAAGTCCGGTGTCTCAGTCGACCAAGCCAGAGCTGAACTCAACACCATAGCCGCAAATCTGGAACAAGAATACCCAGCCACTAACGAAGGCCGCCGTTTCGACATGGCGTTCCTGCGCAAACAGGTTCTTGGAGATACCCGCCAGTACATTCTGATCCTGATGTGGTCCGCGGTTTTTGTGCTCCTGCTCGCCTGCGCCAATGTGGCCAACCTGCAGCTTGCGCGCACCATGGGTCAGCAGAAGGAACTTGCTGTGCGCATAGCGCTGGGCGCGTCGCGTTTGCGAATCGTAAGCCAGGTGCTGGCAGAGAGCGCCATGCTGTCTCTAGCCGGAGGAGTGGTAGGCCTTGTTCTGGCTGAATGGGCCGTTCCAATCACGCGTGCTGGTGTGCCGCCATTCATCGTGCAGCACATTGCCGGCATCAAAAACATCAAAGTGGATGGAAGCGTGCTCGCTTTCACCGCCATCATAGCTGTGCTCACCGGCATATTGGCGGGAGTGGTTCCCGCTCTCCAAGCCTGCTCCACGTCCGGGTTAAGCGACCAGTTGAAAGAGGGGCTGCGCGGATCGTCATTCGCCCCGGTGCGCGGCCGTTCCCGCTCATTGCTAGTGCTGACGGAGGTTGCTTTGGCAATGATTCTTTTGGTCGGCGCTTGCCTTATGGTGAAAGGATTTCGGTATCTCGCCAATCGGTATCCTGGCTATGAAGCAAGCGGCGCGTTAACCTTTCGGGTCACTCTTCCGGAGAAGGACTATGCAACCGCCCAGGCGCGCGCGGAATTCTACCAGCGCACTGTGGCGAAGTTGGCCTCTGTTCCAGGAGTCCAAGCTGCGGCGGGAGTTCAGTACTTGCCCTCCGGCTGGTTTTGGCAAACCGGCACTTTTTCGGTTGAGGACATGCCCTCGCGTCCCGGCGAACAGTTCCGAGCTGGGATGCAAACCGCTACTCCCGATTTTTTCCGAGCGCTCCGTATTCCCCTGCGCTCTGGCCGCTTCTTGACACATCAGGACGGCCTCAATACTGCGCCGGTAGCTGTGATCACTGAGACGATGGCAAACCGATATTGGCCACACAGGGATCCGATCGGCCACCGCATCCGCTTTGGCTCGACCGATACCGATCCCTGGCGCTCGATTGTCGGTGTCGTCGGCGATATCCGCCAAAACACTTTTGACGATCGTTTCCGCTCGACCGTGTACACGCCAATGTTCCAAGCGCCGCCACAATCCTCCGGTTTCATCCTTAGGACCTCAATCGACCCCATGTCGTTAGCCACTGCTGCCCGTGGTGCAGTCCAGAGTGTCGACCGCAACCTGCCCACGTTCGACATCCGCACACTGCAGCAGCTCAATTCCGATAACGCCAGCGGCGTCCAGTACTCAGCTCAGATGATGTTCGCTTTTGCGCTTATCGCGCTCCTGCTCGCCGTTGCGGGCATTTACGCCGTCATGGCTTATGCGGTTGTACAACGCACCCATGAGCTTGGAGTACGTTTGGCTCTGGGCGCGCGGCCTGCTGATGTGCTGCGGATGGTCATTGGGAATTCGGTCAAGCTCGCTGCGGCTGGCCTAGCCGTCGGCGTGCCTGTAGCCTTCGTCCTGATGCGCGTCCTTGCAAGTTTGCTCGTCGGCGTGGTTCGCCTGGACATCCCCGTCCTTGCGGGGCTGACGGGCTTGCTTGCTCTGGCTGCCGCTCTGGCCGGTTACCTCCCGGCTCGCCGCGCCGCGCGGATCGATCCTATCGCTGCCCTGCGCAATGAGTGACCGTCGCTTCGTCCATTTGTCGGCTTACGGCAGCACGATGATTTGCCCCACCATTCCCA
>DATDNK010000426.1:0-11370 GCA_036518275.1 Candidatus Acidiferrum sp. | reverse complement strand
TCGACCGCGAGCGACCACGTAACGCCGAACCACGAACTCGTAAGATTTGCCTGCTTGGAGATGAACATATTTTGGAGAAACAGAAAATGTTTAAAGAGGTCGAATCCCAGAGGTGGCAAGACCCCGGAGTGAGTGTGCGCCTGAAGCAGTTTGCCACCGAAAACAACCAGCGCGATGAAGGACAGTATCCATAAGTAGTAGATGGGGATAATCCGGAAGAAACGGCGGACATAAAATGTCTTGAAGTAATTTGTGGAAGATTTTGCATCGAGCAAAATGCCTCCAATGAGAAAGCCGGACAACACAAAAAACAGGTCGACTCCTGTCCAGCCGAGACCAAACGGGTTGCGAATATGGACCAGCAAAGGAGGTCCGGGGGCTCCCTCGTAATAGCCATAGTGAACGAGCACGACAATCAAGATGGCAAAGCCGCGGAGGCCGTCGAGCTCGGGAATGCGCGAATCGCGAGGAGTGGCGGCGAGGGCGGTCATGATTTTTGGAACCAGTGGGCGGTCTCGTCGACGCGCTGAAGAGGATAGGAGAGCACGCGGGCGCGGAAGAATTCGTCGACGGCGAGACGGCAGCCCGGCCAGGCGCCGTAGTCGTCAATGGAAATGAAGCCGCGAGGGACGACGGAGTCGTAGAAAGTGGCGAGGCAGAGCTTGACGGATTCGTACCAGTCGGCGTCGAGATTGAGGAGCGCGATTTCCGGGACGCGGACGGCCGGGAACGTTTGCTGGAACAGGCCGGGAACGATGCGAACGCGGGAAAGGTTGGCGCCCGTGCGGCGGAGGAGGCGTTCGACGCGGGGCGCGGTGGATTTGAGGCTGCCGACCCAGCGTGCGGCGCTGGGACCGTCAGCGGCGCTAGCGGGAGGCATGCCGCCGAAGACGTCGAAGAGCCAGAGCGTGCGGGGCAGGCGCGAATGCGTGGCGGTGCGCGCAAGAAGCGCGGCAGTGCCACCTTTGTAGACGCCGCATTCGACGATGTCGCCGGGGATTTGCTCGTCTTCGAGGCGCCGCGCAAGACGAGCGAGGCTCTCGAGGCGGACTTCGGTGAGCATGGTGTTGCGGCGAACGAGTCGCGCGAAACGATATTCGGCAAGGCGAGCAAGCCAGGTTTGCAGGAGGCTCGAGGCTGCGGGCGATGACGCGGCGGCCGCAATCGCGGGATCGCGATTAGACACGGTCGGCAACGGTGGTCTCCATGCGATTGAAGAAAAAGATGCCGCCGAGCAGGACCAGGACGACTGCGGAGGCGGATGCCAGCAGCAACAGGCCGGGAGCTTGGCCGCGGCCGGTGATGGCCCAGCGGAAGCCGTCAATGACGCCGGCCATGGGATTGAGGCCGTAGAGCCAGCGCCAGCGCGCGGGCACGAGGGACGAAGCATAAGCGACGGGGGAGGCGAACATCCAAAAGGTGATAACGAAGGGGATGACGTAGCGGACGTCGCGATAGAGCGCGTTGAGCGCGGAAAGCCACAGGCCGACGCCGAGAGCGGTGAAGAGCGCGAGCAAGAGCAGAACTGGAAGCCAGAGCGCGGTTAGCGTGGGGAGAATGCCGTAAGCAAAACAGAAGATGGCGAGGACGATGAAACCGATAGCGAAGTCCACAAGACCGGAAAGAACAGAAGAAATGGGAAGAATGAGACGCGGGAAATAGACTTTGGTGATGAGGTGCTGGCTTTCTACGACGACGTTGGTCGTGGAGGTGAGGGAAGAGGAAAAGTAGGTCCAGGGGATGAGCGCGGCGAAGTAGAAGACAGGGTACGGAAGGCCATCGGAAGGGAGTTTGGCGAGGCGGCCGAAGAATAAAGTGAAGACAAGCATGTTGAGGACGGGTTGCAAAATGACCCAGAGGACACCGATGGCGGTTTGCTTGTAGCGGATTTTGACGTCGCGCCAGACAAAGAAGTAGAGCAACTCGCGGTAGGCCCAGACTTCGCGAAGGCGCAGCTCGAAGAGGCTGCGGGGAGGCTCGATGCGGATGGTGGTTGCGGCGCCGGAGTGGAGCGGGAGAGGAGCGGATTGCGGCGATGCTGTGAGCGAAGCCATGCGTTGCGAGCAGAATCCCCTAAGAGAATCGAGCGCGCTGCAGGATGCAGCTAACTCCGAAATAGAATAGCAAAGAATGGTTTGGAAAATGGAAATAGGAAATTAGAAATTGGGAAGAACGGATCGCGCCGCCCTAGTGCGCTCATCGCCCGTTCCAGGCTCGTTTCCAATTATCGGTATTCGATTTTCCCGAGTCATTTCTTCGCCGGATCCTTTTCGAGCTGCTGCATGTCGCGCTGCTCGATCTGCTGCATAAACGCTTTGCGCTTAGAGAAGTAGCGGCGTAAGTCCGCGGAGAGCTCTCGAGGAACGGCAAAAAACTGGTTTTGGGCGACTTCTGAGAAGGAGACAGGGCCACGCGGGGGAATCAGATGCGCGCCCCATTGGAACATGAGGCCGGCGTTCCAAATCACCAGCAAGGCAAGCGGCACGCATGCGGAAACGAGCGCAGTCTTGGGTGAGCGGAAAAATGAAGCGGAGCGATCGAGAAAAACGGCTAGGCCCAGGATGAAAAGTGAAGTGAGAGAGACAAAAAACCGGTTTCCATAAGAGGAGATGCCGGCCCAGTCGGGATAGCAAGCGATGAAAAGGTAAAAAGCCAGGAGAGCGGCGAGGAGCGGACCTCCGATATGCGAAATGCGGCGCCAGAACAGAAACAGACCGAGCACGGAAAACAGCAGAACGGGAGTCCAAACGAGCAGGCCATGATTCGATGAGAAAAGCACGCTAAGAAATGCCGGCGAGGACCAGAGCCAATCGCGCAGCGGAACATAACCAGATTCGAAAGCATTTCCGTAAATGATGTAACGCGTCAGGAAAGTGGGCAGCAGGCACACCAGCAGCGTAAACGCGAAGAGCAAATGGGACACAAAGAGTCTCGAAAGGATTAAGTTTTCGGCGGAAGCGCGAGAATCGTGACGAAGGGCGGACGAGTACTGAGACATGCCTTCGACGACGAGAACAAAGAGAACCATCGCGTTGGCGTAATAGATGTTAAGCATCAGGCCGGCGATCACGGCGAGCATGAGCCACTCGCGTAAAGAGCGGGCAGCGCGGGTCTTGTGCCAGTACCATAGGAAGAGCGCGACGGCAAACGCGGAATGCGCATGGGACCAGAAGGGATTGAAATACATATAGATGGGCAAGGAACTCGCCCACCAGATGGCCAGCGTGGCGAGAAGAGCCCAGCGCTCTTCGACGTACTGGCGAGCCAGCCGAAAGGCGAGCAACAAACCAAGAAAACCGTAGAGCGCGGTGGCAAGCGCCATGGTTATGCGGTAGGGAGCGGAGAAACCGTCGGCAGAAACCGAGGAGCCCAATGCCCGTGCAAGCAAGACGCCAGCGTGAGCCACGAGAAGAAACGGGGTCCAAAGCATGGCTGGGCCGACACTGAAATGATTTTCAAGATGGCCAGTGGCGGTGCGGAAATCGGATTTGGGCCTGCCATGTTCATCGACACGCGGGTCGCGAAAACTGGGATTCGCATTTTGGTAGTCGTGGGTAAAATCAAAGCTGCGCTCGATGAGCGGCGCGCGAGCAAGGGCGTAGTAGCCAACGCCGTCGCCGCGCACCCAGGGATTCAAAAAGGGAAGGGAGAGAACGAAGAATAAGAGGAGAAGGCGCTCGGAGTGGCGGGAGCCAGATCCAGAAGGCGTTCTGAAGTCTTGCGAGTTCACAAGATACTCAGTCAGTGTGCGACTCTAACCCCGTTCAAAGAGTCTGTATGCCGAGCAACGAAAGGAGCAACTGTTGGCAATACTCTAGATGAATGCCCAGCGCCTTGCAAATGGCGTGAAGGTCAGGCTTCGCGGCGCGCTGTACGAAGCGAGGAGGTTCAGTCGGCGCTGGCCGCCGCGACTCTTTGGCGCTCGAACCCTTCACTCTTCTGCTGAAAGTACTCCGCTACGCGGTCAATGATTTCATTCAGAGAGGTCTGCGGTCGGAAGCCGGTAAGAGCGTGGAGTTTGTCCACGCAAGGCACGCGCCGCATCATATCTTCGAAGCCGGGCTCGTAAGCTTGGTCGTAAGGGATATATTCAATGGGAGAAGAACTGGCGGTTCGTTCCTTCACGCGATGCGCGAGGTCTTCGATGGTGATTTCCTCGGTGTTCCCCAGGTTCACGACTTCCCCGATGGCGCGCTCGGTATCCATGAGGCGCATCAAACCCTCCGTCGTGTCGCGTACATCACAAAAGCATCGCGACTGCTTGCCGGTTCCATAGATAGTAATCGGTGAATTCTCCAGAGCGGATTTGACGAAGTTGGGCAGCACCATTCCGTAACGCCCGGTCTGGCGCGGACCCACGGTGTTAAACAAGCGCACGACCACAACCGGAAGCTTCTTCTCCTTCCAATAAGAAAGTGCGAGAAACTCGTCAAGAGCTTTTGAAGCCGCGTAGCTCCAGCGGCCTTTAGTGGTTGGCCCAAGGACGAGGTCGGCATCCTCACGGAAAGGAATATTCGTGCTTTTGCCGTAGACTTCGGATGTGGAAGCGGTCAAGACGAGTTTCTTTTTCTTGCAGGCGGCTTCGAGAATCAACTGCGTGCCGTTGACATTGGTTTCAATCGTCTTGACTGGGCTTTCGACAATGAGCTTGACGCCCACTGCCGCTGCCAGATGAACGATCACATCGGCATCATCCACGAGTTCCGCCAGTAACTGGCGATTCTCGATATTGTCCAGGTGGTATTCGAGACGCGCGGAAGACTTGAGATGGCGAATGTTCCCGACGCTGCCCGTGGAGAGATTATCCAGCAACACGACATAATCGCCGCGCTCCACCAAGCGCTCGGCGAGATGAGATCCGATGAAACCAGCGCCGCCAGTAATCAGATAGCGCAAAAAGCCCTCCTCAAAGAGCTTGCGAATCGTCGTCGTGATGACGGGAGAGGGCTTCGCTTACTGATTCCGAGGCCCCACCCTGTGCCGCTTCCGCACCTTCCTGAGGACCGTAGCCATACGAATACGGGTAATACCGATACGAGTAGTAATAATCCGGCGAGCTGGAATCGACTGCGTTAAGAACCACACCAAGCACGCGAGATTTTACGCTGGCGAGCAGGTCCCGTGTTCGCGTAAAGGCTACCTTGGGAGTTTCGCCGCTGCGAACCACCAACAGCACGCCATCCGCCTGCACAGAAAGAATCACGGCGTCAGTCGCTGCCATGATGGGTGGCGAATCCATCACGATAAACTTGAATTTCGACCGCAATTCGGCGATGGCGTCGGCGAGTCTGTGCGAAGAAAGCAGGTCCGCCGGATTCGGCGGGAGAGGGCCGGTAGGGATAGCGACCAGGTTGGGAATCGCAGGATGAGGGACTGACACCAGATCCAGACTGGATACGCCCGCGAGATAAGAGCTCAAACCCGCGTACTTACCACTTCCGAGATTAAGCAGGCGGCCGATTCCCGGTTTGCGAAGGTCGGCATCAACGAGGACGGTGCTGTCGCCAAGTTGTGCAAGGGTCACAGCCAGATTCGCCGCCGCCGTGGTCTTCCCTTCCCGTGGCAAGGCGCTGGTAACCAGGATCACCTGAGGAGGATGCTCCGCTTGGGAAAGGAGAATCGAGGTGCGCAAGGCGCGGAAGGCTTCCGACATCTGTGACTTGGGCAGATGCTGGGCCACAAGTTCGATGCGCCTCTCGTGGCCGTTGCCGGAAAAACCCTGGAGCATGCGGCGCTTGCTGCCGTTGGCTTCGGCAAATTGCGGGACGACCGCAAGGGACGGCAGGCGGGCGAGAGTCTCGATGTCATCCGGGGTCTTCACCGTATTGTCCAAATACTCGCGCAACAGCGCCAATCCGATGCCGCCAACGAGCCCGACGAGGAAAGATAAGAGAATGTTCTTTGTCTTTGCGGGGCGCGCCGGTGTGGTGGGAACCATTGCCGGATCGACGATGCGAATGTTGGATGAGCGAAGCGCACCGGAGATCGCCGTCTCCTTCATTTTGGTCATGAGGCCTTCATAGAGGGCTTTGTTGGCCTCCGCTTCGCGCTTGAGGATGTTGTATTCGACCATTTTCTCGGCCATTTGATTGGTCTCGGCCTTGGCCTGATCAAGGGCCCCGCTCATCAAGGCCTCGCGCTGGCGTGCTTCACGATAATCACTTTCGAGTATGTCCAGGATTTGCTGCTTTTCTTTTCCGATGTTGTCGTCAATGTCTTTCAACTGGGCCTTGAGGCGCAGCACTTTGGGAAAATTTGGTCCATACTGAGCCAGGGCATCGGTGTACTCTGCGGACGTCTCGCCTCGCTTTTTCAGCAAATCCGTCAGCGCAGTATTACTCTCCACCTGAGGCACGGCATCGAGGTTTCCCGCTTTGGCGAACTCGTAAAGCGATTCTTTCTTCATGCGCTCGCTTTGCGCATCGGTGTACTGCTTGTTGATGTCAGCCAGCCGCTGCGTGGTCATGTTCTGCTTGTCGTCGAGAGTCCAGATCTGGTTCTGACGCTCGTAGGAAATGCGGGCGTCTTCCGACTTCTGTACTTTGATTTTGAAATCCTTGAGCTGGTCGGCCAGCCAGTCGGAGGCCTGTGACGTGGATTCATACTTGCTGCGGTAATTCTGTTCCACGTAGGTGGCAATGTGGGCGTTAACGGTGCGCGCGGCAAGCTGTGGATCTGTGGATTCGAAACTCACATCCATCAAACGGCTGTTGGGAACGCGCCTCACGCTGAGGTTGCTCAAGAATGCGGCCAGTTCGGGCGGGCGAACCTGGTTCGCAAGGTTGCCATTCGCGATGGCTTCGGAAAGTCCGCTGGACCCGGCGAACTCCGGACGCAAGGCCAGACCATTGTTGCGAATGGTTTGCAGAGCCAGGGTCTCGCTGGTCAGGATTTTGGATTGCGTTTCGATGTAGTTGTCGGTGTCCACCATGACGTCGTAAGAATCCGCGCCTGGAAAGGGAAGGATATTGGCGTTTTCCTTGTCGATTTCGATCCGGGCGGTGGCCACATAGACGGGCTGCATCCGGAACGTAACGATGCTCACGATGGTCACTACGGAGAGCATGAAGGACAGGATCAGCCACTGGTGCTTCCGAAGGATGAGCAGATAATCGTAGAGGTGCGGCTCCCGGGGCGATAGATCAAAGGGGGCAAAACGGCCCGAGACCGGCACCAACTCGACTTGACCGTTCGAGCCGTCTTCGCGGGAAACGATTCTGTTTTCGTCAGCCATCTTCTAGTGATATGCAAGCCGGTACAAAGCTACGCCGGAGCCCAGTGCCAGGCCAAACTCGGCGGCTCGAAACAACGCTTGCTTGGACCCGCTTTCCGGCACATAGAGAATGTCGCTCGGCTGCAACTGCAGGTCTTCCGCTTTGCGATTCAGCACTCTCTTCAAATCGATAGGCACTTCATGCTGCTGTCCCAAATTATCCTTGCGCACTATGACCGCCTTGTCGGACTTGGCGGTGCGGGTCAGCCCGCCAGCCAGTGCAAGAATCTTTAACGTGGTTAATTGCGTGCGGTCATTGGTAAGAACGTAGCCACCGGCGCGGCCGACAGCGCCCAGCACATACACGACGCCCGCGTGGGGAACGGTGACAACATCTCCGGCTTGCAGAGCGATATTATTTTTGGTGTCGCCTGTTTCCATCAGGTCGGACAAATTGATGGTGATGGTGTTCGTGAGAGGAGGAGGCTCAGCGCTCGCGGAAGGATTTGCCGAAGCTGGGGTGAGCGCGGCCGCCGTAGTTGCGGGCGCCACAGCTTTTTGCCCCGTTTGCGCATTGGGGGAAGGAGGGGTGGCGGCAGAGGAAGCTGAGGCATCCGGAGTTCGCGAGGCATCAGCAGGAGAAGCTTTCGAGGGAAGCGGTTGCTCCGACCCGATTTCCGGGGGTTCGCCGCCGTCGGTAAGCGCGTCCTGCGATAGACGCGACACAATGATCGTGTCACCGGCGTCGCTAGAGACTCCGCCGGCTTCAGCAAGAACTTCCAGGAGCGTTACAGGCCGGTCGGCCTCGTACACCATCGGGTGCGGAACAGCGCCGACAATTGTAATGGGCTTGCTCTTATGCTCCTTGACACTGACGCTGACATCGGCGTGCGTGACCAGGCCGTTTGCTTCCAGCACTTCCGCGATCTTCTGCTCCGTCTGCATTTCGGTTAGGTCGGCGACGTGCAACCGCACAGGAACCAAAGGAAGGCCGATCGTGCCGGTCTGGCTGACGCGAACGTCGCGGCTCAGCTCTTCCACATCAAAAACATAAATGCTCAGGAGATCGCCGGGGCCGATTACGTAATCGTGGGACATCATCCGCAAAGTGGACGAGAGAGCGCGAATGCGGTCATTCACTTGTTGTGGTGTTTCCAGTACTGGCTGCCCGCGGCCAGCCTGTGCGCGGCAAGGCGGGGAAAGCGACAGCAATGCTAGCAAGGCCCCGGATACCAGACACCCCACCATCGCACCCAGTCTGGCTGGCTGCATGAGAATAGATGACCCCCGCCCGATTATACAGCCATAGGGATAAAGTCAATTAGCGATTTCGCGAATTACGACGGAGCCGCTGTGTTGGCGTACCGAGGGGACTGCTGAATTTCTGCTGTGGCCAGGTGCGCCATAATGAGGAAAAGCCAAAGATTGGAAGGGATGTGGAAGTTGAAGTCGACCAGCGCGTGCACGAGCAATCCTGCACAAGCCACAATTCCAGAGAGTTGCAAGGCCCCTGCAAAGGAAAAGTCATTCTGAAGGAAACGCGAAAAGGACTTGAGCAATAAGGCCACGAGAAACCAAGCGCAGCAAAGTCCGCCCAGCGCGCCCGCTTCAGCAAGAGCTTCGAGGTAGTCGTTGTGCGCGTGATTGACAATCTTGGCGTCGTAAAGGGTCTCGTAGGGCGGATAGACGATTTGGAACGTGCCGAGTCCGGTGCCTGCTAACGGATGGTCCAGAAAAATGTGCCAGGCGCCCCGGCGCATGGAGGCGCGCTTGCCTTCGGTTACTTCAAGCGACTGGAACGAGGAGAACCGCTGAAGGATCTGGCCAACACCCAGCCACGAGACTACGAGCACCGCGGCCAGCAAAACTGCGGCGACCGCCAGCACGTTTTTCCCCAGGCCGCGGCGGCGAAGGGGCAGATAGATGAGAAGCGCGAGTTGCACGCAAAAACTCACGATGCCTCCGCGGGAGGCCGATAGGAAGAGTGCAACGATAGGCATGACTGCGAAGAGCGCCACGACCGCGAGACGTTCCCGGCGAACTCTACCGAGCACCAGGGGAACCAGTGCCAACGGAAGGATCAGTTCCATAAGACCAGCAAAGTGGTTGCGATTCACGTACGGGCCGAACGGTATGCCCCCGTAGTGCAGTTCACGGAACCAGTAGAGTTTTCCGTTAAAGGTCAGATGCTGCAGAATGCCGAACACACTGACCACGAATCCGAGACCCATGCCAAACCACACGAAGCCGCGCCAGTCTTGCAGGGTGCGGAACACCTGCACGCACAGGAACAAAAAAATCAGGCTAGCCAGCAGCAGCAAGAGCTCGATGCGCGTGTTGTATGGAGAAGCGGTCGTGCGAAAAAGCCACTGGCCGAGGGCAACAAGAAAAAAAGCGGCGAGGGGCCGGAGCAGCGGCGAAGAAACCAGTTGTTCTTTTTCGTTGAAATAAAGGCGCAAAGACCAGATTAAAAAGAGAAATGCCACGCCGGTTTCCAGGACGGCGCGCGCCCAATCCTCTACGCCACCATGGGCGGCTACTGCAAAGCTGATCAAAACGCAGATGCCCAACCGCAAAAACTTCATGGTTTGCGAGGCTCCGCGGCCGCAGGAACTGGAGTGATGGGGACCAGGGTGACGTCATCCACCCAGGCCATCCCCTGAATTTTGTCGTCGGCTTCCCGGCTGGCCAAACGCGCCAAGCACACTTGCATTTCCTGAACATTTCTTCCGGAAGACCAGGAAGTTTCGATGCGGGTCCAAGGCTGGGTGCCGTGAAGGTCGCTAGTCTGGACCGTCGAAGAGTCCTGTGCTCCCACGGGGTGCAAATCGAAACGAATGCCCTGTTCCGTGGTTATGGAGAGAGTTCGCACCCAGGCTGAGAAGTGGTAATTCGTTGAAGGCCGTACCAGAACCTCGGCACAAGGGCCAAGGAGATGGAGATTGTATCTGCCGTTAAACAGGAGGCGCAGCGATTGCTTGCCGGCGTGCTTTTCGCGAGTATCCAGACTGAACTGGACGCCGCGCACTCCGGCGGGAGGCGCCCAGGCAAAACCACTTCCAAATACGCCGGATTCAAATCCGCCATCCCAAATGACCGAGCCCTGAGGCGTCGGAAGGTCGCCGAGGCCGGCAAAATCCACTGCTTGTTGCCAAACCCGCTGGGCTTCCACATGCTGCTTTTCTCGAAGGAGGGCGCTGACCAAGGAAAAAGAATAATTTTCCAGGCGCAGCTTCGGGTGAAGCGCGGCGAGGCGGTTCCAGACCTGGAGGGCATTCGCGGTATGGCCTTCGCTCGTTTGCTCCACGATTGCAGTGACATAGGCGTCGCTCACGGGAGGAAGCACGCGATCAACGACTACGTCGATGTTGGGCTCGGCGTTTAAGGCCCGCGAAAGTGCTTCCGCGCCACGTTTCGGTTCGGTTTCCACGGCATGGCGCATCTCGAGGAAAGCGGCGTCCATCTCGCCCTGGCGTAGAAGAAAATTGCCGTAGCGCCAGGAAACCTCTGCGGAAAGAGGGTAAGCCTTTTTGGCATGAAGAAACGCATCGCGCGCATTGCCCATATTCCTTTCTGCTTCGTAGGCAGCGCCAAGGTCCGACCAGATGTCTGCCGAACGCGGATTCAGCGACGCGGCGACGGTATAAGCCTGTATGGCGCGCGCGGTATCCATGTCCTGCAGGTTGTACTGCCAATAGCGCCCAAGCAGATACCAGTTCTCGAAGTTGTTTGGTTCCAGCCGCGTAGCATGCTCATAACCCTGGCGAGTCTGAAGGCCGGCATAATGAGCGGCACGAGCGTTTCGGATGCTGAAGTAAGAGAGGAAAACCGCAGCTACAAGAGCCAATGCGGGCATGATGACGCGACGTTCAGAACTGAAAAGGACCTTGCTCATTCCACGGTACTCTGCCTAGACCGTGGGGCGGTTGCAAGACAAATTCGCTGCAACCCGGAGAGCCGTCGGATGACCAGTTCGGGGAGAACAAATCTGTCGGCCCTGTTTAGGAGAAACGAAGTGTCGTTAGCAAGTTAAAATGTCCGGTTTTCATAGCACGTGAAATGTCCGGTTGTGTTTGGGTGTAGGGGTTGGTCTTGTTGTTGGAGCTGTGGGAAAGTGGGAATCGCGAAGCGATTTCCAAGGGCGCGAAGCGCCCGTC
>DATDNK010000425.1:0-18818 GCA_036518275.1 Candidatus Acidiferrum sp. | reverse complement strand
TTTCTGGAGATCAATGATGTGGATGCCGTTGCGTTCCCCGAAAATATATTCCTTCATTTTGGGGTTCCAGCGGCGCGTCTGGTGACCGAAGTGAACTCCGGCCTCCAGCAATTCTTTCATCGTAATTTCTACTGCCAAGTTTCCTCCTAATAGGATAGCCGTTTGCGGCAGCGCACTGAACGGGTCTAGGCTTCGGCGAGAAGCCTCAGCTTAAAAAGACCCGCCACTACAACTGCAGAACAGCCTTTTGCCGGCAGCTTGCCGGCCATGATCTCAGGAGGATGACTTGCGCCACTCTCCTGGAGCTCGTTGTGATCGGCTTCCCGGCTTTTTCGCCAGTCGCCGACCATCAGTCACCAATCGCTGTTTAGCGCTTGGTGAACTGGAATCTCTTACGCGCGCCCTTCTGCCCGTACTTCTTGCGTTCCTTCATGCGCGAATCGCGCGTCAGAAATCCGTTGGTCCGCAGAGAGGGCCGCAGCTCCGGATTGAACCTCGCAATCGCGCGCGACAATCCCATACGCACCGCGCCAGCCTGCCCGCCCACGCCGCCGCCATTAGCGCTGACCATGACGTCCACCTGCTCGGCGAGGCTGGTGAATTTCAGCGGCTCGGTCGCTTCATGCTTCCAGGCATGATTCGGGAAATATTGCTCGACGGGACGGTCGTTTACTGTGAACTTCCCCGAACCCGCGCGAAGGAACACGCGCGCAATCGACTCCTTGCGCCGGCCGGTTCCCATAAACCATGTTTGCGTGCCCGAAACGGGCGTACCTGCTGTGCTCAACGTTCCTCCTGACTGTCGAATGCCGTGATCCGGGCTGCTGGAAACCTTATCCGCAGGTAAGACCGTTGAGACACCCACTCATCGGCCTGCTCCACGCCTAGCTGATTCCCTGCGAAGGCCTGCACCGGACCCACGTAGAAAAGAACAGCAACGTGCGGAACTACGAATCTCGTTTACAACCGAGCGGCAACCGACTTTAACTAGGCCGCCCCCCTCCCCCCTAGGGTTTTGCGTAAGTGTTGATTCTAAAGGGGATAAAGTCCTTTATTTTCATACACTTTTGCAAGTGTTGATTCTAAAGAACTTACACCTGCCCGCCCGGACGCCTTAAATCGCTACGGCCTGCGGCTTTTGACCAGCATGCCTTGCCAGACCCGCCGCATCGCGGTATACGCGCAATTTCTTCGCGCGGCGCGCTTGCAGCTTATTCTTCGGGAGCATGCCGAGAATCGCTTCGCGCACAACCCATTCCGGTCGCGTCTCTCGCATGCGCTTGACCGGCACGGTCTTCAGTCCGCCCGGATATCCACTGTGCGAGTGATAGACCTTCTGTTCGATCTTGTTCCCGGTCAGGCGAATCTTGTCCGCGTTAATCACGACCACATGGTCGCCGGAATCCAGGTACGGCGTAAAACTAGGCTTATCCTTGCCGATTAAAATCCGGGCCACTTTGGTGGCCAGCCGCCCCAACACGGCGTTCGTGGCGTCCACGACAAACCAATTCGTGCCGGTTTTCAGGGCTTCCGCCTCGGCTCCTTTGGCTACGTACGTCCTCATCACAATCAGTCACACCTTTCCCTTGGAGACAAACGTTAATTCTAGAGTAGCCCTGCGCGACTGTCAACGCGATTATAGCGATTGCCGCGCAGCGACGCACGAGGCTTTCCGCCAAACTCATTCCATGAGACTGAGATCCTCCCCAATCAGAAAGGGATGGCAAAAACCACAAGAATTGGTCGATGCCGCAGTTGCCTCTCGGTTGGGGAGCCTGAACTGCCGAACAGGTAATTAGTAGGAAGGCGGCTTCTTTGCGTACCATTGTTGGTTAACGGTGTTGCCTCCACGATATACGTCATTGCGAGCGGCCCAGGTCAAATCGCCTCATCGCAAGTGCAAGACACACTCAGTTTGTGGTCTTTACTCTGCCCTGAGCGAACCGCCTGAGGCTAAGTGTCACTCGAAATTGCCCTCCTGGAGGCTTTCATGCCGACGAGCAAACTACTGCGCCGACTGTCTATACTGAGCCTCCTATTCTGCACTGCAGCTGATTTTGGCCAGACGCCACCTCCGAGTCCCGTCCCGCTGATCAGCCAGGTGACGCCGCCTAGCCTCTCGCCGGCGGCGTTTCAGGGAGGTAGCTTTACGTTGACCATTCTGGGGGCGAACTTTGCGCCGGGCGAGCTAGTGGAACTATCCGCTGACGGGTGGAGTCCAACCCCTACCGCCATTGCATTCAACCCAACCGTAAACGCGACAGGCACGCAGATGGTGGCGAATTTCGCGAATGTATCTCTACCCGCCCCAGTAACCTTGACGGTTAAGGTGACGAAGAGGGATATGACGGGCGCGCCCCTTTTGGCATCGAATCCGTACTATCTGCCGGTAACGCCCTCGGCACAAACCGCGCTGCTCGAATCGCCAGTGACTTCCTTCGTGCAGGGCTACCCGACCGGGATGGTTGCGGCCGATTTCAACGGCGATGGATTGCCCGATCTTGCGGTTATTTCCCAGGTCTCAAATACAGTCTCGATCCTTATTGGCAACTTTGGTGGACCGTTTACAGCGGGAGCCTCATACCCAACCGGAAATTTCCCAAGGGGAGTCGTGGCGGCGGATTTTAACGGTGATCATGTGATGGACCTGGCCGTAACGAATGCTTACGACAATACGGTTAGCATTCTTCTCGGAAATGGTGACGGAACGTTTCGACCGGGAACGACCATTAGCGACCCAGGAATGTATCCAACGCAACTGGTGGCAGCAGACTTCAATGGCGACGGCAACATAGACCTGGCGGTGCTCAACGTGTGCGGCACAGGACAGTACGGATGCTACCCGACAGCTGTGCCGTTAGGCCCGGCGAACGTGGCGATTCTGTTGGGCAATGGAGATGGGACGTTTAACGCCGCGCCGACAATGCCCGCCACAGGCCTTGTGCCAGCCGCGATTGCCGCGGCGGACTTAAACCAGGATGGATTCATTGATCTCGTCGTAGCCAACTCCAGCAACAACCTGACGCTGTTGATGGGGAATGGTGATGGAACGTTTTCGGCGGCTTCCAACACACCCTCAACCGGATTTACCGGGCCACCGGCGGGAATCGCCATCGGGGACTTCAATGGTGACGGAACTCTGGATGTCGCAGTCACGAGCTCAGGCGACCAGGATGTTGCCGTTTTGCTCAACGAGAATTGCGCCGGATTGCCCGCGCCGCAATGCTCGCTCACGCCGATGCCTCCGGAGTTGGCGACGTTCGTGTCGACAGGTTTGACTGCGATTGCTACGGCGGACATGAACGCTGATGGCTTGCTGGACTTGGTAGTCGTCAATTCCAACGCTGGTACTGTAAGCATATTGCTCGGAGATGGCACGGGCAAATTCAACCCGCTCCCTTGGCCGAATCAGAGCTTTGCCACGGGAAACTCGCCGCAAGCGTTGGCGTTGATTGATTTCAATCAGGACGGGCGGCTGGACGTGGTAACAGCGAATCAGTCGGGCAGTTATTCAGTCATGCGTCAAGCGGAGGTCATGCAACTTCAACTGACAACCAGCAATTCTGTTCTTGTCTACGGATACATTCCGACGCTCACGGTGCAGTTGACGCCGCCGCCTGGGGCGCCGGCTGGTCCAACCGGAACGATCAGTCTTTTTGACGGCTCAACCCAGGTCACAAGTACGACCTTGAGCGGCTATCAATATCAAGTTCAGTTTGTACTGCCGCAAGGCTATTTCATTTGGGCGGGCACGCATCAGCTCACGGCCGTCTACAGCGGCGACACGAATTTTGTGCCTGTCACCTCGAATGTAGTAACGGAAACAGTGACGACGTCCGCGACCACCACCACACTGAATTCGAATCTCAGCAATGGCCCTTATGGCACGTCGGTCACGCTGACTGCCAGCATCCAGCCACAAGTTCCTGCGCCCGCAACCGGGACCGTCACTTTCACCGACACAACGAATTCCACAACGCTAGGGACCGCGACTATTTCCAGCAATTCCGCCCAACTCACGCTGACAAATCTGGGCGCGGGCCCACACGTGATCGTAGCCACCTATTCGGGCGATGGTAATTGCACGGGCAGCAGTTCGCCAAGCGTATCCGTGACCATCACCCAAGCTTCGACGAGTACTACCGTTTCGGCAAGTCCCAATGCAGCGCAGTTCGGTCAGAGCGTCGCCCTTACGGCAGCACTGCAATTCTACGGCAGTGGCACGCCAACAGGCACGGTTACGTTCCTCGATGGTTCCACTTCGCTGGGCACAGTCAACCTCTCAAACAACGCCGCGTCGCTTTCTACGAGCATGCTTGCGGTTGGCGCCCACTTGATCACCGCACAGTACAATGGCGACAGTAATTTCCAAGCGGGCTCCGGCACAGTGAATGAAGTGGTGAATACCGATGCGACCACTACCACCGTCACTTCCGGCACGAACCCCTCGTCGTATGGACAAGGGGTCGTGTATACGGTTAGCACGAGTTTCCTTTTGTCGAATCTTGGGACTCCCGCAGGTTTGGTTACTCTCTATGACGGCAACACTGCCCTCTCGAGCGCATATCTTTCCAAAGGTTCGGCGCAGTTCACAATTTCCACCCTCGCGGCTGGCTCTCATTCGATCACCGCAACATACAATGGTGACGCGAATGTCGCTGGCAGCACGTCGGCGGTCCTAACCGAAACTGTGAACCTGCTGCCGACGAGCACGACGGTCGCATCGAACCTGAATCCGGCAACGTTCGGACAGGTGGTCACGCTGACGGCCACGGTACAGGCAGGTTCGGGCATTTCGGTAGCGGGTACAGTGACGTTCCTGGATGGTTCGCTCGGGCTGGGGACCGTGACTCTGGCAACCAACTCGGCGCAATTGACGACATCAACGCTCGCTCCAGGCGCGCACACACTCACAGCCGTCTACAACAGCAATGGGAATTTCGCAGGAAGTACTTCGGCAGCCTTGACGGAAACTGTAAACCAGTTGACCACGACAACCACGCTGGCCTCCAGCGTGAATCCTGCCCTAGCGGGACAGGCCGTGACGTTCACAGCGACAGTACAGGCGGGAGCGGGCAATTCGCCTGTCGGAGCAGTTACCTTTCTCGATGGCTCGACGACGCTGGGAAGCACAGCAGTGATCAACAATTCTGCGCAACTCACCATTGCAACGCTTGCGCCGGGCTCCCATTCGATAACAGCGGCATACGGTGGCAGCACAGACTTTGCTGCGAGCACATCTTCTGCGCTCACCGAGACCGTGAATCAATCGAGCACCACTACGACGCTGGTTTCGAATTTGAATCCAGCGACCTTTGGCCAGGGAGTTCCTTTCATCGCAACGGTGCAAACGGCGAGCGGAGGGGCGGCCACGGGGACCGTGACGTTCTACGATGGCGGGGCGACGCTAGGAACAGCGAGTGTTGTAAACAACAATTCCCAGCACAACGTCGCGCAGCTAATGTTCACAGGTTTCCTGGGCGGACCACACACAATTACAGCGGCGTATAGCGGCGATGCGAATTACACGGCGAGTACCTCGGGCGCATTGACGGAAACGATCAATCCTGCGAGCTCAACGGTGACGGTGGGAGCGAGCTCCAATCCAGCGACGTTCGGGCAGGCTGTTATTTTGACGGCGACGGTGGTGCCTTCTGTCAGCGGAACCCCGGCAACGGGCACGGTGACGTTCTTTGATAAATCCAGTTCGCTTGGCACCGGTAATCTCTCAAACAATGTTGCTCAAATTTCGGTCGGAAATTTTATGCTCGGCGCGCATTCGATCACCGCGAGCTACGCCGGGGATCGGAATTTTGCGGGCAGCACCTCCGGCGTACTTGCCGAGGTAGTGAATCCTGCACCGACTTCGACGGTGGTTACCTCGAGTGCGAATCCAGCGGTGGTAAAAAGCAATGTGACCTTCACGGCGACGGTATCCTCCTCGAGCGCGGGAACACAAAGCGGACAGGTGAGTTTCTATTTGGATGGAAGCAGCACGGCTGCCGCGACCGTCAACCTTTCGAACGGCGCAGCGAAGTATTCGACGAATTCGTTGAGCGCCGGCAGCCACTCGGTCGTGGCGGTGTTTACTTCCAGCAACCCGGATTTTTCCGGGAGCACTTCGACCGCATTCACGCAGTTTATATCGGACTTCACACTTGCCGTGTCTCCAAGCTCGTTGACGGTTGCTCGCTCAAGTTCGGGAACATACACGTTGACTGTGACACCCGTTGGCGAATTTAGCGGGACCGTGTCGCTTTCTTGCGGCGGAGCGCCCGGAGGCACAACTTGTGCGATCTCGCCAACGCAAGTAACCCTGAGCGGCTCGGGCTCAGCGCAAGCGACGGTCACGATCACCGCTGCTCAGAACGCTTCCAAAGGAACACACACGTTGACGTTCACAGGAACATCCGGCGGCCTGAATCACAAGATCACGGCGAGCCTGACCATCGACTGACTTGGGAGTGCTCCAGCACCGAAACACCAAAGCAGTGTAAGTCGTCTTGTGCGGGCGTCCCGCTAGATCTGACCAAGACCGGATCTGAAGATCCCATAACCGCATTTACTTCGATGCGGGCAATCTTTGCCACGCTTCGCTTCTAAGCGACTTCCCGCAATCATTTCCTGGTTGCCGAAGTATCCCGTGCGAATTTGGTGTATATTCGGGCGCGCCTTCGGGGGCCCATTGGCGATTCTGGGCCAGAGGAGGAACTATTTCATGCGACCAATTCACTTTATAGTCGCGCTTGCAGCAGGGATGGCAGTATCGGTGTCCGTAGGATTGGCCCAGCAAGGCGCAAGCGCAGGCCCATACAAGGTGCTGAAGACGGCAAAGGCTGGCGGCGAAGGCGGCTATGACTACATTTTCGCCGATTCGGAAGCGCGGCGCTTGTTTATCCCACGCGGAGGCCCTGCGGGGCGACTGACCGTCTTCAACTTGGATACGCTGGAAGCCGCCGGCGCAATTCCGGATGTCCGAGCCGGAGGCGCTACGGTTGACCCAAAATCCCACCACGGATTCTCGACGACGAAGCCGCTAACGATGTGGGACGCCAGCACGTTGAAGGTGATCAAGACGATTGACGTGGACGGGCGACCCGACGGGATCCTGTGCGATCCCTATAACGCGCGAGTATGGGTCTTGAGCCATCAGCCGCCGCACGCCACGGTGATTGACGCCGCGGAAGGGACGGTGGTGAAGACGCTCGACCTGGGAGGAGCGCCGGAACAGGCCGTGAGCGATGGCAAAGGCACGATTTATGTGAACATCGCTGACAAGGCCAATATCGCAGTCGTGGACGCGAAGACGCTGACCGTCACAGCGCATTACGACATGAGCTCGAAGGGCGCGGGCGGAAGTGGGCTGGCCTTTAACGCGAAGAATCACATCCTCTTTGCGTATTACCGCCAGCCATCGCCCGTAGTCGTGATTGTGAACGCTGACAACGGCAACATCATTACCACGCTTCCGACTGGGATGGGCGTAGATACCGTAGCGTTCAATCCGGCGACGATGGAAGCTATCAGCGCGGAATACGCCGGCACGATGACGTTCGTCAAGGAAAATAGTCCCACGAGCTTCACGGTAGAGCAGACGCTACCAACGATGGCCGGCGCGAAGACGCTGGCGCTAGATACCAAGACAAATCACCTGCTCACAATGGCCGCGGAATTCGGTCCTCCTCCGCAGAACGCGACGCCCGGACCAGCAGGACGCGCGGCACGCGGCCCGATGATTGAAGGTTCGTTTTCTATTTTGATGGTGGGCAAGCAGTAGTCTTAGGGAGGAAACGTGGCTAGATTCTGTGCATTTTTTCTTTGTTTCTTGCTGCTGGCGGCGCTGCCTGCGACGGCGCAAGCGCCAGGCGTCTCGGAAGTGTACGCGGAGATTCGAGCGGAGGAGACGAACCATTCAAAGATGATGTGGATTATTCACGAGGTGGCGGACGTTTACGGGCCGCGCGTAACGGGTTCGCCCAATCTGAAGGCTGCCGATGACTGGGCCGTGAAGACCATGGCTTCGTGGGGGCTCACGAACACGCATCTCGAGCCGTGGACGTTTCAGCCACCGAGTGCGGCGACGCCGGTGCCCGGATGGGAGAACATGGAATTGCTCGCGGAAGCGGTCGCGCCGTTTCATGGACAACTGATGGTGAAGCCGTTGGCGTGGACGCCGAGCACGAAGGGAGTTGTAACGGCGAAGATCGTGTTGCTCGATCCCCCCGGACTGGCGCCACCGAGAGGAGGCGGGTTCAACTTTTTCGGAGGTCCACCGCCACCGCCGGAGCCGAAGTGGGCGGCGCCTCCGATGCCGCCTGTAGAGAAACCGGAAGAGCCCAAGCAGCCGACGCAAGCGGAGCTCGATGCGTATTTGAATTCGGTGAAGGACAAAGTGCGTGGAGCGATCGTGTTTGTCGGCCGTCACGTGGAAGTACCGGAAGAAATGAATCCAGCGCCGATGCGGCGGTCCGAGGAGGAATGGAAGACGCGATTCGGTCCCAATGCGAAGCCGTTTCGCTTTCCAGAGCAACCGAAATTGCCGGAAGGACAGTTGACGCGGCAGGAAGTTTCCCGGCAAGTGGATCAATTTCTCGTAGACAACGGCGCGCTGGTTCGCGTAAATGACGCGGGCCGCGCGCACGGCATCATCATTGCGCAGCAAAATGGCACGTATGACTGGACACGCGCGGTGCCCACGCTGGTCATGCGCAACGAAGACTATGGGCGCATTTCGCGTATCATGGCCGACGGCACGCCGGTGACGTTGAAGATCAATATTCAGAACAAAGAGTATCCGGAAGGAACGACGGCGTATAACGCGATCGGGGAAATTGCCGGGACGGATAAGAAAGATGAAATCGTGATGCTTGGCGGGCATTACGATTCGTGGCATGACGCGACGGGAGCGACGGACAACGGCATCGGCTCATCGCTGATGCTGGAAGCAGCGCGGATTCTGGCGGCGTTGCACGTGAAGCCGCGGCGAACGATTCGCATCGCGCTGTGGAGCGGCGAGGAAGAAGGGCTGCTCGGCTCGCTCGCTTACGTGCAGCAGCATTTTGGAAGCTTTGAAAACCAGAAGCCGGAGTACGCCAAGCTGGATGCGTATTTCAACATCGATTCGGGGACAGGGAAGCCGCGAGGTGCAAGCGTGTTTGGGCCGGCAGCGGCGGCGGACATAGTGTACGACGCCCTGAAACCGTTCGCGGATTGGGGCTTCGTGGGCGCTGTCGCAACCGACAGCAGGAGAACGGGCGGGACGGATAGCACGTCGTTCAACAACGCAGGTCTACCGGGAATTGGCTTGGCGCAGGACGCCTTTGATTATGGATCGTTTACACATCACACCAACCTCGACACCTACGAGCGAATCTATGAAGAAGACGTGAGAGAAGGCGCGGTCGAGATTGCTTCAGCGGTTTACGCCGTCGCTATGGCGGACCAAATGGTGCCGCGATTTAAGAATTCAGAAATGCCCAAGCCCGTGCCGGAACCAGGGCCGGGCTCGCAAGCGACGAAAGTGCGCCACGTACCAGCGAACTAACCAAGAACCAAATTGGAAAATCAGCGCCGGCGAGATGGCTGTACCTTGTAGCCGCAATCCAGCCAACACCACTAGCGTCGGCGAAGACCAGAGCTTGGCGGTTGGTCCATGGCGCGCGAAAGAGCTACGCAGCGGTTACGAGAATGCGTCCACTCTTGCCCGCTCGCGATTTATGGCGGATTACGATCTCAACATCACGGTCCAAGGCAGTGAGGAATCTCATCAATCGTTCCACCGAGAAGCCCTGGAGCCGATAATTCAACAACGCTGAAACCTTGGGCTGATTGATTTTCAAGCGCCGGGCTGCCATGGCTTGGGAAAGCTGCTGTCGGCGAACCAACTCGTTAATCGCAGCGGCCAACCGGACTTTCGTATGTTTCTCCTCGGCGTTCGGACGGCCGAGATCAGCAAACACGTTCCCCGAGCTCGGAACCATTTTGATCCTATTTGTTACCTTGGCCATGCCTCCCCTCAAAGTCTTTCCTAGCCTAATTCAGGCGTTGCATTATCAATTCCACGTCTCTTCTCGGCGTCCGTATGCCGCTCGGCGATTTCTTTTGAAAGGCGTGGAGGACGTAAACAAAACTCTCGAATCTCACAGCGTAAACCGCCCTGTACGTGTCGCTACGATGGTCCTCACAACTTCGAGGACTCCCGGGCCAGCGCCTTTCCATGGCTTGGCCTTGGGGTGCTTGCCCCCGAACTGAGCCACGCTGAGCGCTGTCCCGATCTCGTCCTGAACCGGGCCTGGGAAAGTGAGCAATTCCTGCTTACTGGATGCGACCAAGAAAAGCGGCTTCTCCCCAGGAACGCGCCTTAACCTCGCCATTCGATTATCCCAATTTTAGGATATTCTGTCAAACGTCTTGATTTGTATACGACATTTTAGA
The DNA here is from genome assembly GCA_036518275.1 of Candidatus Acidiferrum sp. Classification (GTDB taxonomy): domain Bacteria; phylum Acidobacteriota; class Terriglobia; order Acidiferrales; family UBA7541; genus Acidiferrum. The sequence continues at coordinate 8,384 of DATDNK010000425.1, read as the reverse complement.
ACCCCGCTGAAGGAGCTCTACCGTTCGGCGAAGACGGAGGCCTGGCGGCGCCACCATTCCTGGCCCGAGGCGGGCAGCGTGTAGACGGGGTCGTAATACTCGTAGAGGCGATTCAGGGCTTCGGGATCGTCGGCCTCAATGCCGGTGCGGTAATTCTTCGTCCAGTAGGAGATGCCTTTCTCGCGGTCGTAGTCTTTGAGCTGATGGACCCACCGCTTGCCGACAAAAGGCACGTCGCAAATCATTCGGGGAGTGGCAAAACCGGGCAAGTAGCCCATGATGTCGTGCTGCAACTGCTGCGCTTCGTGGATGGCCAGGCGCCAGTGTTCGGAGTTGGGAATCATGTCACACATGTAAAAGTAGTACGGCATGATTTTTGCGCGATCGAGGAGCGTGAAGCAGAGTTCCAGCAAATCTTTGGCATTGGTGTTTACACCGCGCAGCAACACACCCTGATTACGAACGTCGCGGAAGCCAAGCTCCAAGATTTTCTTTGTTGCTTTAGCCACCAGCGGAGTGACTTGCCGCGCATTGTTTACATGCGTGTGAAGCGCCAAATCCACGTCGCGCTCGCGCGCTTTTTTGGCCAGGCGTTCGAAACCCTTCAAGACTTCATCCTGCAGGAAGTGTTGCGGAATGCCCATGAGTCCCTTGGTGGCGAGGCGTATGTCCTTGATGTTGGGAAGGTCCATAAGCGCGGACACGAACGGCTCGAGTTGCGCGATTGGCATGTTCGCTATGTCGCCGCCGGAAACGACCACGTCGCGCACGGAAGGGGTTTTGCGCAGGTAGTCGAGCATCTGCTCGTAGCGCTCTTTTTGCGGAAGCTGGAAGCGCAGCTTGACGACTTGCGGCACGTCGTTGCCGACGAGATCCATGCGCGTGCAGTGACCACAGTATTGCGGGCAGGTCGAAAGCATTTCCGCGAGGACTTTTGTCGGATAGCGATGCGTGAGTCCTTCCACGGCCCACATGTCGGATTCGTGCAAGCTGTCGCGGCTGGATTTGGGATGGCTCGGCCAATCCGGGTTGCGATCGTCGAACGCGGGCAGCATGTAGCGGCGGACGGGATCGTTCCAGAGATCCCTCTCGTCCATCGTATTGAGCATCTGCGGAGGGATGAGGATGGACATGGTGGCGCGCTCTTTGACGTCGCGCTCCATGCTTTCGAGCAAACTTTGGGGCAGCAATGGGCCGAAGACGGCCTGGACTTCCTTTAAATTTTTGACGGTGTGGCGGCGCTGCCAGAGAGCGGTTTCCCATTCGGCGGCAGTGACGTCTTTGTAGCCGGGCAGGCGGCGCCAGTCGGGCTCGACGAATTCTCTTGTGAGAGGATACTTGAACGGCTGCTCCCCAGTGTGCACTTTGCCGGCGGGCTTCCAAACGGGCCGGGCTGTCTTGACGTCGCTCATGTTGTAGTGACCTTGGGCCGCACGTACTCGTTCCCTGAAACGCGAAACGGCCTTTTTCAAAAAGGTGCGGGGAAAATTCCGTGTCGTTCAAGGATACGATGAATTTTGAAATAAGAAAACAGGACGGGCGCGCCAGTGTGCGCGCCCGCCAACGAATTTTTCTCTCTTTACGTTTCCCGAGTTAGAGATTTGTCACGTGGACTTCACTTCTACATGGACCTTCTTCACGACCTCTGCCTTTGGCAGCGTGAGTTCCAGCACACCGTTCTTGAGAATCGCCTTCACCTCTTCCGGACGAATCTCGATTGGGAACTTCACGGTGCGATAGATCTTGTTGAACTTCTCCTTGTACACGGGCAGTTCCTTCTTCTCTTCCTTGAACTCCTTCTTGCCCTCGATGATGAGCCTCCAGGGCTCCACATGCACATCCAGCTCCTTCTCCGTGAAGCCGGGGACTTCGGCGCGAACCATCAGCGCTTCCTCGGTCTCGTAGAGTTTCAAGTTGACCGGGCGGAACATTTCGGGTTCGGTCTTGAACCAGTTCTCCAGTTCGCGCGTAAAGAAGCGCGGTGTGGCTCCAAGCAGTTCGAACGGGCGGCGCGCAATCAGATCAAAAAACTCCTGCATTGGTGTGGTGAACTCCTCAAACTCCTCGAAGGGTACCGGGAGCGGCTTCATGTTCCGCTCAATGATTGACTCTTTCATAGAATCCTCCGCTTGGGGGATTCTCGTTACGAGGAAAGAGTGTATCGGTCACGTTAGTCTTGTGATGGAATGCACCTCAGTGCGGTTTGCAGGACACCATACAAATGGGTCGCTTGGCCACACTGGTCTCCTTCTTTGGAATCCCCCGGGAAGTTGCGAGCAATCGTGCGACCGCAAAAGACGTGCTGTGGGAAAGTTTAACTCGTTTGCGCTGAGCGAAGATTTTGCGCAGCGAAGTCGGCTGCGCGAATTGCCGCCTCCTCGTTGAGAGAAATCGCGCAGGAATTCTGCACAAGGGTCCATTAAGAGCAATCCGCGGCGCATCCGGTCGTTATTTTGGGTGTGCTCTACTTCCCTTCGAGCAATCCTGTGACCGGCATCACGGATGGTTTGAGATATTCGCGATAACGTGAAACGGCAAATCCCATGATATTTTTGGTGCGGGGCCAACGTAGGAATAGAGGAAGCCAACGGACAGGTTCGAATCCCCCAATGCGCGCTACCCATTTTCTTCGAGCTGCCGTCTTGCTGTGCGCCGCGTGCCTAGCCGCGGCTGCGGGCGCGGTTTTTGCACACGCCGAAGACATAAAAAGCATTCATCCTACGGGTTATGTTACGGACCTGGCGGGAGTCATCGGCGCCACGAAGAAAGCCAACCTGGAGGCGTTGTGCACGGAATTGGAACAGAAAACCGGCGCACAGATGGCGATCGTGACGGTACGCTCGCTAGAAGGAGAAAGCGTCGAGTATTACGCCGTTGACCTTTTCAAGCAGTTGGGAATCGGAAGCAAAAAAGACAATCGCGGCGTCCTCTTGTTGGTGGCGCCGAACGACCGAAAGTACCGAATCGAGGTTGGTTACGGCCTGGAACCGATTATTAACGACGCGCGCGCGGGGGACGCGGGACGCGCGATGGTGCCGTTTTTGCGGCAAAGTGATTATGGCGACGCCATTGAAACGGGCGCGTGGCAATTGGCAAAGTACATTGCGGATGATGCGAATGTCACGCTGAGCGGTCAGCCTCCCGCAGTGCGGGTGAGGCACAGAAACAATGGCAGCGGAGGCGGACTTTTCTGGCTTTTCGTGGGATTGATTCTTCTGTTTTCGTTTCTCGGACGCGCGTCCGGAGGCCGTGGATTCCGCGGCGGGTCGGGCGGAGGCGGCCTGTTGTGGTTTTTGCTCGGAATGATGGCAAGTAACGCTGGCCGAGGATCGCGCGGAGGCTGGGGCGGTGGAGGATTCGGGGGCTCGGGAGGCTGGGGAGGAGGAGGGTTCGGGGGATTTGGAGGCGGAAGCAGTGGAGGCGGGGGGGCATCGGGAGGCTGGTAGAAACCACGGCGCTTAGGGATTCAGATGAAAGTCGCGCTCGCCGGAGATCTTGGTAGAGTTGGAGCAAATGAGGCAGAAATGCTTTCTACAGATGCAAAGCTGACGGAACTTGTGAAACGGTTAAAGGAATTTGCCGCCAGCAACCTGGAATGTGTCATCTTGTTCGGTTCGGCAGCACGCGGCGATTTTCGCGAAGGACATTCCGACCTGAACGTCGTCTGCATCCTGCGTTCGCTGACCGTGGAAGAACTGGGGCGACTGGCTGGCGTAGTGAAGTGGTGGTACGTCGAGCAAAGAGAACCCGCGCCTCTTTTCTTCACGCACGAAGAATTGCGGCAAGCGGCGGACGTTTTTGCCATTGAAATTCTGGACATGAAACAAGGGCGCCGCGTGCTGTATGGAGAAGACCTGGTTGCCAAAATTGAAGTGCCGATGAATCTGCACCGGCTGCAGATTGAACATGACCTGCGGACGGTGCTTTTGAAATTGCGACAGCATTATCTTCGCTCGCCCGGAAACGCACACGAACTGGCGCCGGTGCTGCGAAAATCTTTTTCCAGCGTGTTGACGCTGCTTCGCCATACGGTGATTGCGTTCGGAGAAACGGCTCCGGTGCACGCGCACGAAATCGTCGCGCGCGCCGCAGCGCTAACCGGCACGGACCAGGCAGGCTTCGACGCGCTCTTGAAGCTGCGCGAAAGCGGCGAATTTCACGGGGATATTGTCCCGGCGTATGGCGCGTACCTCAAAGCGCTGGAAAGAGTTTTGCACGCGCTCGACCATCATCTTCCGAAGCGGGAATGGCAGCGCGTGAAGGGCGCACAATCGTAAATTCGAACGAAGCGAGGTAAATATGAAAGCATTTCTGGCGGTCCTGGCGGTCTTGTTGGTCATTGCGTTAATTCTTGGAAGCTCTTTCATCAGCCGCAGGAATCAGATGGCCATCAAGCGCGAAGCGGTGAATGCGGCGTGGGCGCAGGTGGACGTGGTACTGCAGCGGCGCGCGGACTTGATTCCCAACCTCGTGGAGACCGTGAAGGGATTCGCGAAACAGGAGCAAACCGTTTTTGGAGAAATTGCCAAAGCGCGCGCAGCGTACCTAAGCGCCAGCACCCCGGCGGATAAGATTGCGGCTAACGGGGATTTGGACCGGGCGATGATCAAATTCCTGGCGTTCACGGAGAATTATCCGCAACTGAAGTCCAATGAGAATTTCCTGCGTCTTCAAGATGAGCTTGCAGGAACGGAGAACCGCATCGCCGTCGAGCGACGCCGGTACAACGAAGTGGTCCAGGATTTCAACACGTTCATCGCGACCTTCCCGAACAGCCTGGTGGCAAGCCTCGGCGGATTCACGCGCAACAATGCCTACTTCAAGACCGAGGAGGGCGCGCGGCAAGCTCCTAAGGTGAACTTCGGGACGGCGCCCGCGACGACCCCTGCTCCAGCAAAGCCGTAAGAGAGTCCCTAGTTGTAAGTTGTAAGTTCTAAGTCAGACGAAGAAGTCTATGGGAGTCTATTTTTGTGCTATCGGTCATACGCTCAGTTGCGCGCGGATTTCGGAGACGATTTCTTCGGGGGACTTAGCCACGTCAATAGCAAGGGCGTCGGCCGGCTCCTCGAGGTCAGCGAGTTGGCTGGCGAGGAGTTGCTCGGTTGCGTAATGACCCCTACGCGAGCGAAGCCGATCCAGAAGCAGATCATAGGAACCTTTGAGATAGACCAGCTTGATGTCTTTTGCGTTCGAATGAACGCCCAGCCGCTCACGGTAACTGCGCTTCACTGCTGAGCAAGCCAGGATGACATTCTTCGGCTGTGCTAACCATTGCTGCATTGCGTCGCGGATGGAGTAGAGCCAAGGAAGGCGATCCTCATCGGTCAGGCCGATGCCGCGCGACATTTTTTCTTTGTTCGTTGGCGAATGAAAATCGTCGCCGTCGGCGAATTCCCAGGAAAGTTGTGTCGCGAGCAGTTTGCCGACGGTGGTTTTGCCCGATCCGGCCGGGCCCATAAGAAGAACAATCACGGCAATTATCCGCAACCGTTCAAGGCCGCGCGAGGAATTTGTTCAGCAGCATGTGGAAATGGTGAACGCCGTTCTCGCGCTTTACGGAGTAGCGCCCGCGGTCATAGGTGGAGGAACGCAAGCCGCGCTGTACCTGTTCGCAGAGGCCAACGTCTTCTTTTTGCACTTGGTCGCTGAACGCGATGGTCTTGGCGATGCGCTCGCGAACTTTGTCATCCCCAGCATTGTGAAAGAACCATTCGAAGATCGTCAGCGTTTTCTCATGGGAGAGCGGCACGATGACGTTGGTCTGAATATTGTCCGGGTAGATGTTCAACATTAGATTGGGGAAAACCCAGAAGTACAGCGCATCCTGCAAACCAGCGCCCGGCGCATAGAGGCGCTCGCGCGCGTCTTCGGGCTTCATCGCGCGAATGGGCGCAAATTGCTGGGAGTAATAGCGAAATGTGTCCGTGTGGTATTGCGCGTAATCGATTTCCTTCATCAAGCCAGGATGCGCGATGGGAATGTGGTAGCCTTCGAGGTAATTATCGACGTAGACCTTCCAGTTGCAATCGATGACGTAGTCGCGGCGCTCGGCAAATTCCAGGCCGTCGAATTGGAAACCGCGCGCCTGCTCGGGAATTTTGCCGAGGTAAGCGGACAGCGGCTCGGCCTGGAGATCGAAGTTGACGAAAATGAATTGGCCCCAGGTTTCGCAGCGCAATGGAACCATGCCCATGGTGCTGCGATCGAAAAACTCGACGCCATCGACGTCGGGAGTCCCGATGAGGCGTCCGTCGAGGGTGTAGGTCCAGCCGTGGTACTGGCAGCGCAGAACGCTTTCGCAGCCGCTCCCGAGCGCAATCGGTCCGGCGCGATGGCGGCAAACGTTGCTGAAGGCGCGCAACTCGCCTTGCTTGTCGCGCACGACGATAACCGGCTCGCCGACAACGTCCACGGTAAAAAAGCTCTCGGCGTCGGAGATGGTGCGCTTGATTCCGTTTACTTCCCCGCACGACTGGTGGAGCGTTCCGACGAGTTGCCAGGTGCGCTGGAAGATGCGCGATTTTTCAATTTCCAGGATCGCGGGATCGGTGTAGAAACGGGATGCGAGCGTGTGCGCGCATTCGATTTGTTCGTGCATGTCGAGGTGCAAGGGCTTTGTAGTCATCAACTCGGTCCTCGCCAAGAGGCGAAAGAGAAAGTAGATTCCTCGCTTCGCTTGGAATGACAACTAACGGCTCGGCCGCAGTAGCCGGTCGAGCCCGTAAAGGCGGGAGCAAGGCTCCCGCACTCCAAGTCAGAACTTACGGGTTTCCTGGCGCGACCAGCGCTCAATCACAACCTTGGACTCGGTGAAGAATTCAACGGCATCGCGCCCCTGGCCGTGAAGAATGCCGAAGAAGCTTTCTTTCCATCCGCTGAAGGGGAAATAGGCCATGGGCGCGGCAACGCCGATGTTGATACCGATGTTGCCGGCGGGAGCCTCATAGCGGAATTTGCGCGCGGCCGAGCCACTGGTGGTGAAAAGCGAGGCTTGATTGCCGTACGGACTGCGACGGAGGAATTCCATGGCCTCATCCGCAGAATTAACATGAATCAGGCTGAGAACAGGGCCAAAGATTTCCGTGTGCGCAAGTTGGCTGGTGGAAGGAAGCCCGTCCAGAATCGTGGGCGTTAGGAAATTTCCCGCCTCATATTTGGGAATTCTCGTGCCGCGGCCATCCAGAATGGGCTTCGCACCTTCGCCGACGCCCGCGTTGATTAGAGTTTCGATGCGCCTCTTGCTTTCTTTACTGATGACCGGACCCATCTGCACATCCGCATCGAGGCCGTTACCGACATGAATTTTGGAAACGGCGTGCGCGATGGAATCGCGAAACGTCTTTTGCGCTTCACCGATGGTGACGGCGACAGAGACCGCCAGGCAGCGCTGCCCCGCACAGCCAAACGCGCTGTCGCTGATAATTTGCGTGGCCAGTTCCATATCGGCGTCGGGCAGAACGATGACATGATTCTTGGCGCCGCCCTGGCACTGCATGCGCTTGCCGCTGGCTGCCGAACGCATGTACACGTGCTTCGCCACGGGCGTAGAGCCAACAAAGCTGATGGCGCGCACCTGCGGGTGGTCGCAAAGCGCGTTCACGGCGTCACGACCGCCGTTGACGAGGTTGACGACACCTTTCGGCAAGCCAGTCTTGTCCAGAAGTTCGAAGGTGCGGCGCATCGACAGTGGCACGCGCTCGGACGGTTTCACGATAAAGGTGTTTCCGCAGGCGATGGCATACGGCAGGAACCAGTAGGCGACCATGGCCGGGAAGTTAAACGGCACAATGGCGGCAACGACACCAAGCGGCTGGCGAATCTGCATTTCGTCCACGCCCGGCGTCACGTCTTCCAGGTTGTGGCCTTGCATGAGCATGGGAATTCCACAAGCGACTTCGACATTTTCGATGCTGCGGCGTATTTCGGCTTTGGCTTCGGCGAAAGTCTTCCCATTTTCGATGGTGATGATGCGCGACAGCTCGTCGATGTTTTCTTCAAGGAGATTTCTCAGCGTGAAGAGATATCGAATCCGCTCGCCCGGAGGCGTCCGGCGCCACGCGGGAAATGCGGCGGCAGCCGCCTGCACGGCAGCATCCACATCGGCAAGCGCCGAGAGTGGCGTGCGCGCGAGCAATTCCGCAGTCGCGGGGTTTGTCACGTCAGCAAATTCGGAGGCGGTGGCGCGCCGCCAGGCGCCATTCACATAGTTTTCAAGTTCGAGGACTTGGGTAGTTACCGCGCTGCTCATGTTTTACTCCTTGGTTTCACTCCATGGCCTGTGTCTGAGATCGGGGAGATGTCCGGCAAGGCCGTTTCCTTGAGGAATCGCGCAGTCTAGCTTATCAAAGAATTGAGAACGCGAGAGACGAAACGCTTCGGAAATC
>DATDNK010000424.1:0-6816 GCA_036518275.1 Candidatus Acidiferrum sp. | reverse complement strand
CAAAGAATTGAAACGGGAAGCGCCAAGGGCACGCGAAGGGCGCGCGAATCTCATACTTCAGCTCGGCGTGCCAACAAAATTCCATTTGCCCCAGGCGAACGACTCATGAACCGGCACGAAGTGCGCGCGAGCCACTTTCTTGATGAGTTCCGGCTGCGCAAGCCATTGCGTGTACGTGTGGATTTCGTTCTGCACCATGATGGCAAAGGCATCCATCCTGTTGGACAGGAGCCGGACGATCCGAATTTCAGAGACGAAATGAACGAAGTCAAGAAAAGGTGTTCGCCAGGGTTCCACGAACAGGACCCGGCCGTCTTTCCGCAACACGCGCTGCATTTCGGAAAAGGTTTGGTCCAGGTCGCCGGGCAAATTCGGCAGGTGATGCAAACCGCCTTGCACGATGAGCACGTCTTTGCTGCGGTCTTCGAAAGGCAGCCTTCTGCAATCAGCGACTATGCATTTTGCAGAACCTTTGTACTGGGCAATCAACCATGGAGAAAGATCTACACCTTCCACGCGCGTAAATCCAAGGCGCTGCAGCGCCAGCAAGCCGTTCCCGCGCCCGCAGAACAGCTCGACAATCTCAGCATCGCGCGGCCACTGGCGCGCACCGAGCCGCTCGAGGCGCCCAATGAACTTCCGTATCTCCTCCTCCGGCGTTTCAAAACGTAAGTACGCCGCTTCCCACGCGTTGGGAGTTGTTGCTTCCCGCGCTTCGGATTTCGCTTGCGGTTCGGGCATTTTTGTTGGGGCAATTGCCATTGAGCAATCCAAGGGAGTCATCGAAGGTTCCCACAGAAGGATACTCAATTCAAGGCGATCGGTTGGATTGCTCGTTGTGCCCAACTCGCATTGCACTGAGCCGCAAGCGTGAATTGTCCAACGGAGCGCGCTATGATGTTGCCTCGCATGGGCACAGTTTTATCGTCTGAAAAAGTACAACCGAAGCAGATTGACGCAACATTGCCCGTGGAAGTGTCGGTGGTCATTCCGTGTCTTAATGAAGCGAATTCCTTGGCTCTTTGCGTGGACAAGGCGGTGAAGGCGTTCCGCGCTTCAGGCCTCTCCGGCGAAGTGGTCGTTGCGGACAACGGGTCGACGGACGGCTCGATTCAAATCGCGGAAGAGCACGGTGCGCGCGTGGTGCGCGTTGCGCAGCGCGGTTACGGCTCCGCGCTACGCGCAGGTATTGCCGCTGCGCGCGGCCCGCTTATCATCATGGGCGACGCGGACGATAGCTACGACTTTACGGATGTGCCTCGCTTCGTGGAGAAGTTGCGCGAAGGCTACGACATGGTGATGGGCAACCGCTTCCGTGGCGGGATCAAGCCCGGAGCCATGCCGCCTTCCCATAAATACCTGGGCAATCCCGGGCTGACGGCGCTACTCAATACATTTTTTCACGCGCGCATCGGGGATAGTTACTGCGGCATGCGTGGCTTCACTCGCGCGCTCTATGACCAGCTCGATGTGCGCAGCTCTGGAATGGAATTTGCTCTCGAGATGATCATCAAAGCCGCGCAAATTGGCGCGCGCATCTCGGAGATTCCCATCATCCTGTGGCCCGACAAGCGCGGACGTCCGCCGCATCTGCGCAGCTTCCGCGACGGCTGGCGCAGCCTTCGTTTCATGTTGCTGTACGCACCGAATTGGCTGTTTCTTCTCCCGGGTACAACCTTGGTGGCCATCGGACTGTTTATCGTGTTTTGGTTGTTGCCCGGGCCGCGCCAGATTTCAGCTCACGTTATTCTGGACGTCCACACCATGATTTTCGGAGTGATCTTCACCCTCATGGGCGTGCAGATTCTTTCGATAGGACTGTTTGCCAAGGTTTTCAGCTATGCGGAGCGGTTCGACCGCCATTCCGTCTCTTTGAAACGAATCTTGCGCAAGGTGACTCTGGAGTCTGGTCTGACGCTCGGCGCGGGCTTATTTCTTGCGGGATTCGCGGGCTGCGCGTGGGTCACCTGGAAATGGGCTGCCGCCGGTTTTGGCCCACTGTACGAAATTCGCTGGGTTCTCTTCTGGTCGATGTGGCTTTTTCTCGGCATCCAGGTGATATTTGGCTCCTTCTTCCTAAGCATGCTGGGCATCAGCCGCGGCACATTCATCGGCGATTACGAACGGAAATAGATGGCAGCATCCTCGCAGACTTCCTGGCCGCTTACGTGGATCAGTTACTGTCACCGGGCGTTGGTCTCCCAGCGGCGAACGCGTGTGCTTGCGGAGTTGCTTGCGGCAAAGCTTCCCCAGCGCGCAACCGTGCTAGATGTCGGTTGTGGCGACGGCGCTATTGGCAGTCTCATAGCGAGCCTTCGGCCAGATGTCTCAATTCAGGGCGTCGAGTACATGGTTCGGCCGGGCTGCAAGATCAACTGCCATTCGTTCGACGGCTCCAATTTGCCTTTTCCAGACGCTTCCTTCGACGTCTGCTTCTTTGTGGATGTGCTTCATCACACGGAGGATCCTGCGGTACTGCTGCGAGAAGCCACGCGCGTGACGCGCTCTTTCGTTCTGCTGAAAGATCACGTGGACGAAAACTTTCTCGACAACCTCACGCTGCGTTTTATGGACTGGGTGGGGAACCGGCCTCACGGGGTAGTGCTGACGTACAACTACCAGAGCCGCAAACAATGGGCGGAACATTTTTTGCGATGCGGATTGAAAGAAGAGACCTGGACCTCCGAGGTACCGCTCTATTCGTGGCCCTTCCATCTTGTGATAGGCCGAGGGCTGCATTTTGTCGCGTTGCTTAGGAAAATGACTTAGCGGGAGGTATTACGGTCCAGCAGCAGGTTCCGGACGAGGATAGGGAATCAGCTCCGTATTATCCTTATCGGGCTCGACGAGCCAGACGTGGCGGCCCTTGAAATAAGCCAAAAGCTTCGCGTTTTGTTCCGCATCCACTTCGCGCGCCCAGAGAACTTTGGCGGAATCGATTTCCGCGCCGTTATAGACCCACTCGTCGTGAATGTTGTGATCCTCTTCGTAGCGCACGAGGATGAGATGTTTGCCGGGCGTGTGGGAAAGCTTTTCCTGGACGGCGGCGCGGCTGGGGTCTCCCTGGCAGGTCCACTCCAGTGGATCACAGCTGCGGTTTGACACGAGGAAACCGACCTCGACTGCAAGTAGACAAACTGAGGCTAAAGAAAGCGCAAGGCCGATGGGACGCCCTGCGAGGCGCATCAAGCGCAAATGACGGAATGCCTGAACCAGTAAAAGAAAAATCACACAAGTGACCGGCGCGGCGTAGTGTGGGAAAGACCAAATCGAAGTAAAAAAGCCGGCTGAAACCAGGGGCAGTGCATGAAGTGGCACTCGAAGCTTCCGTTTGCAGAAGACAAACGGCAGGCCGGGCAATAACAGAAAAGCGCCCCACCAGAAGTAGGTGCTTCCAGCCCGCGTCAATTTTTCTTCCGTCACTCTCCAGATGTCGGCCCAGGTGTTTTGATAATCCTCCCGTTCCCAGCCGTTGTAAAAATCCTCGAACTGCTGATTGTGGTACTGCATCGGTGGCTTCGGGTGGTCCCAAAGAAAAAGACCCATCGAGCTGTAGGTGCGTGAGTTCAGGACATGAGGAAAGAGCAGAGCGTTTCCCGTGAGCCGCCAGTTGTAATAACCCATGAACGCGATGGTCAGAAGCAACACTGCAGAAGGTGGAGCGACCACGCGAACGACGCGAGTCCGCGGACCTCGAGCAGGTTTCGTTTTTCCTGCAAGCCACCAAAGCAGCCATATCGCCACAGGAATGGAGAATAGCAATCCTTCGAACGGCCGGCTGTTGGCGAGAATTGCGAGCCCCAAACCGAGCAGTAGCGCATCGCGCGTCCTTGCCCGTCGAGCGATCCGCGGTATCGCGCCAAGCACCAGCGCACCGCCCGTCGCCGCGACCGCTCCGCCCCAATAGCTGTTCATCCAGTAACTCGCAATCCCGAATTTCAGTGCAACGAGCACCGCGCCGAGCAGTGCCCACCGCGCCGGCAACCACGCTTGGAGCATCCACAGGATTGCCGCGCACATCGCGGCCACGCTCAAAATCACGCCAATCCACGGCTGGCCAAGCAGTTCCCCAAGCGCCAATACCGCGCCTTGGCCCGGCGGATACTTCGAGCAATACGTGGGGAACCAATTGATGTGAAACGACTCGAAGCTCATCCACATAGGGTGAGTTGGATTCGTGAGTCTTCCGTGCGCAAGGGTGTCGCCTAGCAACAAGTAGCTGTATTCGTCATGGATCCCCGGCACGGGAACTGGAAGAAGCGGAAGCACGGCCAGCCGCACGACGATCACGGAGAAAAAAAGGAGCCAGAGGGCGAGCACTTTTCGCTCGGCCAGCCTTGCCAAGGGCCGGACGATCGCGCGCAGTGCGTTTTCGCTCCTTCGAGGAGCAAACATCGCGAGAAAAAGAAACGCGAGCACGGCACCGAGGAGCGTCCAAAATTCGCCGGGAAACTGCAGCATCGTGTCGCTGCCAGAAAAATTCATTTCAGGGAAGAATCTTCGATTCAGACCGCCAGCGTGACGCCGGGGCGTCTACAGGATAACTGATTTTGCGTTGAGTGAGCCGTGCTTTGTTAGGTCTAACGTTCGATCTCGATTTCTGTGCCGCTGGCGTTACCGGAAGGAGCTCCGGTGAGGCTGCCCTCGATGAAGTCGGCCATTTCGAGGCGCAAATTTCCCGCATTGGTGGAGTAGGACATGCCGGCGTCGAACTCGACGATCCCCTCACGAATCAACCTTTCAATTTCGCCATCGAAATGCTGCATGCCTTCGGTCGTTCCGTCACGCATGGCATCCAGAAGCGTTTTACCTTCGCCTTCTCCTTTTTCGATGTATTCGCGCGTGCGCATGGTCGATTTCAGAATCTCCACGGCGGCGACTCGGCCGCTACCGCCCTTCTTGGGAAGCAACCGCTGCGAAACAATAAAGCGGAATGCCTTTGCCATCCGGGTGCGAATCGCCTGTTGGTCGCCAAGAGGGAACACTCCTACGATGCGCTCGATAGTCTTGGAAGCGTCGATCGTGTGCAGCGTGGACATAACTAAGTGGCCTGTCTCGGAAGCTTCGAGCGCAATCTCGATGGTTTCCTTGTCGCGCATTTCGCCGACGAGGATCACTTTGGGCGCTTGCCGCAAAGCCGCGCGCAAAGCCAGCGCGAAACTCGGCGTATCCGAATGCAGCTCGCGCTGATGAATGGTGGCCTTCTTGTGGCGGTGCAGAAATTCGATGGGATCCTCAATGGTCAGGATGTGATAAGCCTTCTCGGAATTCATCTTGTCGAGAATGGCCGCAAGGGTAGAGGATTTGCCGGATCCGGTCGGGCCGGTGACGAGCACGATTCCATTCCGCAGGTCCACAATCTCCTGCAAAGCTTCCGGCAGGTTCAGCTCCGCGAAGCCAGGGATCTTGTCCGGGATGACGCGCATGACGATGGCGCAGCTTCCGCGCTGTTTGAAGATATTCACGCGGAATCGCGCCACTCCCGTGAGCCCGTAGGAAAGGTCCGCCGCGCCGTCTTGTTCGAGCTTCCGAATCGGTGTCTCGTTCTTGCCCATGATGTCGTTGGCAATGCTGAGCGTGTCCTGCGAAGTGAGGCACTCCAGTCCCTTGTACTTCAACTCGACGAGTTGACCGCTGACTTCGATTTGCGGCGCGCGTCCAGGAGAAAAAATCAGGTCGCTGACATGCGGGCTGGACTTGAGCATTGCGGTCACGAGCTGCGCGGTATGAATTTTTCTTTGCGGCGGGGCAGACGACGTTGCAGGCACCGGCTCAGCTTGCGGAGGGAGTGTTTGTGTAGGTGTTCCCATGTTGTGGTGTGATCCTTCTGAGGCCCGGTGAGAGGCGGCGAGCCGGTCTGTAAGAGTCGGAAAGTTCTTCTTGTCCCTTGCTTATTGTAGAGAACTCAACACCATGATTCTCTTTTGCTTTCGCGGAACATACCTGAGAGTAAACGTCTCAGGAACGTGGCCACGTTCGGTACTATTTTGTTCGGCGGCGCAGGAGCAAAACGTCTGCGCCAACGGCCGCCGGATCCAAAAGTAATTCCGCGCAGTCGTTCACGATCCAATCAGCACCGGCCTCGCGGAGTTTCGTGTCGCTGGCCGTGGTCCGCAAGGCGACCACGCGTGCGCCCGCAGCCTTGCCCGCCTGGATTCCGGCTGGAGCGTCTTCGATGACCACACATTCCGCTGCGGGGATACCCAGAATCCTGGCTCCCTTGGAATATGGCTCCGGATCAGGCTTGCCGTTCTTTACGTCCGTCGAAGTGACCATGTGCTTCGGCTTTGGGAGGCCGGCAGCGGCGATGCGCACTTCTGCGAGCCGCCGTGTGCAGGAAGTCACGATGGCCCACTTTTCGGATGGAATGGCCTGAAGCAACTCCAGCGCTCCAGGGAGGGGAATCACGCCGTCCGTGTCTTCGATTTCGCGGCGCTCGACTTCGCGGTTCTCGGCGTCGTGGTCGGCATTGGGCACCAGTTCGCGGATCGTCGCGATGCTGGGCTTGCCGTGCGCCTCCCGCACGACTTTGTCGGGATCGTCGAACCCGTGCTGGCGCGCCCACCAAGCCCACACGCGTGCTACCGCGGGCGTTGAGTCCACCAGCACGCCATCCAGATCAAACAGAACTCCCCGGCAGCTTATCGAATTCGAGTTCATTGTTTGCGGAGTATATGAGCGTTCGGATTCTTCCTTTACACAACGTTCCGAAGACATGGTTTACACCTCCAAGCTGGACTAGTCCAGCTTGGAGGTGCCGATGCCATGGAAGGAGCGGTCCATCGTGGAAGAACGTATGCGCTTTGTGTTGCGGCT
>DATDNK010000423.1:0-3329 GCA_036518275.1 Candidatus Acidiferrum sp. | reverse complement strand
GCAGAACCTTTACACAAAGCAAGGCGTTGCCGTCACGGTCGAAGCGGTGGCGCAAATCAAAGTGAAGTCTGACAAGGAATCAATCCTCACCTCTGCCGAACAGTTCCTGAGCAAGGAACAGAAGCAGCGCGAAGACTTGATTCGCCTGGTGATGGAAGGCCATCTCCGCGGAATCATCGGCCAGCTCACCGTCGAGCAAATCGTCAAGGAACCGGAAATGGTGGGCGACCGCATGCGCTCCACCTGCGCGGACGACATGAGCAAGATGGGGCTCGAAGTCGTCAGCTTCACGCTCAAGGAAGTCCGCGACAAGAATGAATACATCACCAACATGGGCCGCCCCGACGTTGCGCGCATCAAGCGCGACGCCGAAGTCGCCACCGCCGAAGCCGACCGCGATATCGCCATCAAGCGCGCGGAAGCTACAAGGGCCGCCGCCGTTGCGAAAGCGCAAGCCGATCAGGAGCGCGTCGCCGCGGAAACCGCTTCGCTTGCCAAGCAAGCCGAAGCACAGCGCGACCTTGACATCAAAAGGGCAAGTTATCTCGAGATGACCAAGAAAGCACAAGCCACCGCTGACAAGGCGTACGAAATCGAGACCAACGTCATGCAACAACAGGTGGTAGCCGAAGCCGTGAAGGTCCAGCAAGTGGAGCGCGAAGCCCAGGTGAAAGTCCAGGAAGCGGAAATCGCGCGCCGCGAACGCGAACTCATCGCCACCGTCCTGAAGCAAGCGGAAATCGAACGTCAGCGCATCGAAACGCTGGCCAACGCCGAACGCCAGCGCCTGATCACGGAAGCCGAAGGACGTGCCTCCTCGATTCGCGCGCAGGGCGAAGCCGAAGCCGAAATCATCTTCAAGAAAGGCGAAGCGGAAGCCAAGGCCATGAACATCAAGGCCGAAGCCTTCCAGGAATACAACCAGGCCGCCGTGGTCGACAAACTCATCACCGGTTTGCCGGACGTCGTGCGCGCTCTCAGCGAGCCGCTCAGCAAGGTGGACAAAGTCACCATCGTTTCCACGGGCAACGGCGACGCTGCCGGAGCGTACAAGCTCACCGGCGACATCACCAAAATTGCCGCGCAGGTGCCGGCGCTCTTTGAAGCGCTTTCGGGCATGCAAATGTCCGACCTGCTCAGCAAAGTGCGGATGATTGGCGACAAAGCTCCAAAGGCGGAGCAGCCTCCGCTACCTGCGCCCAAGAAGTCCTAACTGCAGCTTCCGTCCCGGTGGGCCCGTGAGGGTCCACCGCGGACGCCAGATGTTTCGGGGGGATGGACATGAACGGCAAGCAAATGTCCGGCGAAATTACCGGCAGGGAAATGTCCGGCAGGAAAATGACGGACGCGAACATAACTAGCGACAGCGAGCAGGCCCCAGTGCCACCGGCTCGTGCGACGCAAGTTGAGCGCGTTGGCTCCGTCAAGAAGAAGTCTCCGATCGGCTGGCTCTTCCCCGTGGCCGCATTGGGTTTTTTCCTGGGCCACTTTTGGAGCTACGTCCCAGTCGTTCGCGGAATCGTTTCTTTGTTTGTTGTTTCAAAGATTCTGACCGGCAGCGCACCTGGAGCCTTCCTTCTATGACCAGCGGCGTCGCCCGGTAGGGGCGGGGCTTGCCCCGCCCGCGCGCCATCAGCGAGTCAGCTGGGGAGGCCCGAGGCGCAAGCAAGAGATTCGGGTGGTTGGGTAACACGAAGTCATTCGAAAGGAGATTCATCAGCGCAAGCACGAAACACGGGTCACGGCGCAGGTGAACGGCATTCGAATGGCTTGTAATACGAAGTCATCGAAAGGAGATTTCATCATGGGACTCTTGGAACGAGTAAGCACCCTAATTCGCGCGAACCTCAACGATTTGGTGGATCGCGCCGAAGATCCGGAAAAACTCATCAAGCAGGTAATCCTCGACATGGAAAATCAGTTTTTACAAGTGAAAACACAGTTGGCGGTTTCGATTGCGGACCAGCACATGCTCGAGAAAAAACTTCACGAGAATGAAGACACTGCGCGCGACTGGATGCGCAAAGCGGAAATTGCCGTAGACAAAACACAAGATGATCTGGCGCGCGCGGCGCTGGATCGCTTCCAGACTTCGCAACGCCTCGCGCAGAGTTTCCGCGAACAGGTGGACGACCAGAAAGCGCAAGTCGAATCGCTAAAAGGAGCGCTGGTGAAACTCGAACTGAAACTTGACGAAGCAAAGTCCAAGCGCGATTTGCTTCTGGCGCGGCACCGCCGCAGTTTGTCTCTTGGCAAAGCGGCGCAAGCGCAAACGATGCTTGGCGACAATTCAAAAAGCGCCACGTTCGAACGGCTCAAGGATCGCGTGCATCACAGCGAAGCCGTGGCCACCGCGGAAGTGGACTTGCTCAATGACGACATGGGCGAACGCCTCACGCGTCTTGATCGCGACGCCGAGGTGGATCGCCTCCTGGCCGAATTGAAGGCCCGCCGCGGCCTCCCCGAAACCGCCAGCTGAGTTTTCCGGCTTAGGGGACGCGTTGACCTGCGCACTGTCGACAGGGCGAGCATCTGACGTGCCTCGACCGCGATGCCGAAGTGGAATCGTCTCCCGGCGCAAGACAAAGGCCGATCCGCGTCGTCTAATAGTGTTGTCGAAAAAGGGAGACGTGTCTCAATGGACTTTGCTGGCCCTGAGGGGAGAACAGTTCCATGAAATCATACGCTACTTTCCGCCGCCATCCTCTTGGTGAGGTCGTGGCCCGCACGAATGACGACCACCATCCCGCGCAAATCGTTCCGTTTGGCAAGTTTGGCGCCGGCCTATGGACGGGCGATCCGATTGGCCTGTTTATTGCAGCCGGAGTGGTTTTGATTGGACTGATCGGTATTCCGGAATGGCGCTGGTTCTTTGGAGGCAGCCTGGTCCTCGGTGGCCTGTTCGGCTATCTTCTGTGGCGTCGGCAATAGAACGCAAGAATTGCCCGCCAAACGACCATCGATCAGCGTTCCAAGCCAGGGGGCAGCATCCCTTCGACTGTGCTCAGGGTAAAGCTGCACAGCGCCCCTACAAAGGCGGTGCGGGGCGTGGGAGAATAGCGGCGTGAATCCTTTTCTCATTTCGGTGCCGGCGGCAGTGATCGTGACGGGCGGCGTTGCGGCGTACGGCGCGGTTTATCCGCGCGCGCAACTTTTTGGGTCAACGACTTGCCGCACGAATTCTCCGCGCAAGCTGGCCATTACGTTTGACGACGGCCCGAATCCCGCCATCACGCCGAAGCTGCTGGACCTTCTGGACCGCTACCAGGCAAAGGCCACGTTTTTCGTGATTGGTCGGTTTGTCCGCGAATGTCCCGAGTTGGTAAGAG
>DATDNK010000422.1:0-5251 GCA_036518275.1 Candidatus Acidiferrum sp. | reverse complement strand
GAGAGCGCGAGCGCGGCATCCTCCTGGCCAGCGATGCGGCGGTCGTAGAGCACGAGCGGGTGGAGATTGCCATCGCCGGCGTGAAACACATTGGCGACGCGCAAACCATTCTCCTTGCTGAGGCGCTCGATTTCGCTCATCACTTGAGGAAGAGCCGTGCGGGGAATCACGCCGTCCTGAACGATGTAGTTGGGGGAGATGTGCCCCACAGCGGCGAACGCGGCTTTGCGGCCTTTCCAGACGAGTGCGCGCTCGGACTCGGATTGTGCCACGCGAATGTCCCAAGCCCCATTCGCGCGGCAAATTTCATCGACGTGGGTCATGAGCGCTTCGACTTCGGCGAGCGGGCCGTCGAGTTCGACCAGAAGAAGGCCGCCACAATTTGGATAGTTGGCGTGCACCGCGGCTTCGGCGGCTTGAATGGCGAGGTTGTCCATCATTTCGATGGCTGCGGGAAGCATGCCGGCAGCAATGATATCGCTGACGGTGGCGCCTGCTTCATTGGTGGACGGAAAGGCAGCGAGCAAGGTGCGGACGCACTCCGGCCGTTTGACAATGCGAAGGATAATTTTGGTAGCGACGCCGAGCGTGCCTTCGGAACCGACGAACACGCCGGTGAGATCGTAACCGGGTGCGTCGAACGTTTTTCCGCCGAGATGGACCAGCGAGCCATCGGGGAGAACGACTTCCAGCCCGAGGACATGCGTAGTGGTGAATCCGTACTTCAAGCAATGCGCGCCACCGGCATTTTCCGCCACGTTGCCGCCGATGCTGCAAACGGATTGCGAAGAAGGATCGGGAGCGTAGAAATATTCCTGCGGCTGGACGCGGCCGGTGACGTCGAGATTGATGACTCCAGGCTCCACGACCACGCGGGCGTTAGGAATGTCGACTTCCAGGATGCGATTCATGCGCGCAAGGCAGAGAACGATTCCGTTCTCAACGGGGAGCGCGCCGCCGCTCAGGCCCGTTCCTGAGCCACGCGCGACGAAGGGAATCTTCTCGCGATGACAGACGCGGACGATCGCCTGAACTTGCTCTGTCGAGGAAGGGAGCAAGACAGCCTGAGGCAAAACGCGAAAATTCGTAAGACCGTCGCATTCGTACGTGTGGAGCTCTTCAGACGATGATATGAGGCCGCGCTCGCCCACGATGGAACGGAATTGGTTGAGAATGCGAGGGTCCATTTAGCTTTTTTCCCAGAAAGTAAGATAACTCACGTTGGCCGCTGCGCTTCAGTGACGAAGAGAGATTTCTCGCTTCGCTCGAAATGAGCGGGCCGATAAGCGCCTAGGTTCAGAATCAGCTTGCTCCATCAGTGGATGAAGTTCAACCCACTGGGGATGAACTGGGGCAGCACGTAGGCGTATATCATCACGATGACGCCCACGATCGCCGCGAGGGCCACGGAATGCCAGAAGACGAAGCGGAAGATGGAGCCTTCGTTGCCAACCTGGTTGGTGGCGGCCGTGGCTATGCAGATGGACTGCGCGTCAATCATCTTACCCATCACTCCGCCGGCGCTATTGGTGCCGCACATGAGAATGGGACTTAGATTGAGTTGCTGCGCGGTGATTTTTTGCAATCCGCCAAACAGCGCGTTGGAAGACGTGTCGCTGCCGGTTAGCGCGACTCCGAGCCAGCCAATGTAGGTTCCAAAGAAAGGGAAAAGCCAGCCGGTGTGCGTAAACGCCAGTCCCAAGACAGCATCCATACCGGAGTAGCGCGTGATGAAACCAAGACCGAGCATACAAGTCATGGCGACGATAGCGAATCGCAAACGGACCAGCGTACGGCCAAAGATTTGAAAAAGCCTTCCGGGCTTCAGGCCGACGAGGAGTCCGGAAATAATGGCGGCGATGAAACAGCCGGTTCCCGTGGCGGTAAGCCAGTTGAAATCGAAGCGAGCGGCTTCGGCGGTTGGCTTTTGGACGACGGGGGCCGTACGTAGAACCTTGTTGTGAAGATACGGCCAGTCCCAGCCTGCCGGGCCGGGCCGGAGTTTGCCGTCAGCCATGACCACTCGGAATGCGGGGGTCGTGGCTTGATTCAAGGCGAGCTTGACGGTGGGCAAGCCCCAAACGAGGACGATGAGCGAGAGGATGGCGAAGGGCATCCAGGCTCTGGCGATTTGGCCGGCAGTGAAGTGCTTCACGGAATCGCGGGCTTCCGAGGCAGTAACGGCGTGTTCATCGGAAAAGCGCCAGATTTTCTTGGGTTGCCAGATGCGAAGAAAGAGCAACGTGGCAACCAGGGAGGCAACAGCAGCGATGATATCCACGAGATTGCTGTCCATGCGATTGGACCAAAACCACTGCGTAGCCGCAAAGGAGACACCAACGACGAGTATGGCTGGAAAAACCTCTCGTGTCTCTTTCCAACTCACCATAGCGCGAACAAGCCAGAAGGGAAGGATGAGTGCAGTAAGCGGAAGGATTCGCCCGATCATCGCGCTCAGGTCGCTTTCGTTGAGCGCGGTAACGAAGGCCAGGGTGTGAATGGGAATACCAATTGAACCCCACGCGACAGGAGCAGTGTTGGCGATGAGGTTGAGCGCGGCAGCCTGAAAGGGTTTGAAGCCGAGTCCAATCATGAACGCGCCCGCAATCGCGACGGGAGCGCCGAATCCCGCGGAGCCTTCGATGAAAGCACCGAAGCAGAAAGCAACGAGCAGGAGCTGCAAGCGGCGATCCGGGGTAATCGCGGCCACGGATTGCTTCATGATTTCGAACTGGCCGGTCTCGACGGAAATGTCGTAAAGAAAGACAGCAGCGATGACAATCCAGACGATTTTGAGAAGACCAAAAGCGGAACCATAAAAGAAGCTGGAAACGGCCAAGAGGGCGGGCATCTTGAAGACAAAAATTGCGATAAGGACGGCTGTGGCAGCACCGGCAATGGCGCAGCGGTGCGGCTGTACGCGAAATCCTGCCAAAAGACCGAGAAGGACTAGGATGGGGATCGCGGCAATCAGCGTGGAGAGCCACCAATGTCCTGTGGGGTCGTAAACTTGTGTCCAGGTCAACGTGAAACCCCTAGCGAGCGATGCGATTGCTTCAGGAATGCCGGTCGCGAGGATTGAAGAAAGTTTTGGGGATGGGAAGTGTTTCCCGAATCCCGCGAGCCGTCAGAGAAGCCAGCATTTCGGGGCGTCAGATACTTTGTTCCGCGGTTCTTGTCAAGCGATAAGTGGATTCACCTGACGAAATTCGACGCAGAAACGCGGAAATGAGCAAAGCAAGCGGTACTATTGCCAAGGTTGTTCCATCCATGTAGGATGAAAATATGAAGGTTTGCAGCCGGAACATATCCCTGTGCATCTGTTGTATGGGCTGTACGTGTGTGTCTTCTGGTGCGGGGAGGCTGAGCTTCTAAAGATTTCATCAAGCCTCAAAGTTTTTCAGAGCCCACCGCCAGAAAAAAAACCGGTGGGTTTTTAATTTTCTGTTCAACGAATTTCAAGCCAAGAGCAAAGGAGAAAAAAGCAATGTCAGAGTACAAACACCCGGAGGTTCTGGTTTCCACCGCGTGGGCCGCGCAGAATCTCAACTCACCAAACACGCGTTTCGTGGAGGTCGACGTCGACACCACCGCGTACGAACAAGGCCATCTCCCCGGCGCGGTCGCCTGGAACTGGCAAACTCAGCTTCAGGACGGCATCCGCCGCGATTTGATTGACAAGGTTGCACTCGAAAAGCTGCTCGGCGATTCCGGCATTTCTAACGACACTGCCGTCATTCTCTATGGCGACAACAACAACTGGTTCGCGGCATACGCGTTCTGGCAACTGAAGCTCTACGGCCACAAAGATGTGCGACTGATCAACGGCGGCCGCAAAAAATGGCTCGAAGAGAAGCGCCCTCTCACCAAAGACGCTCCTAGTGTTAGCCCGGCGACGTATCGCGTTTCGGCCACCGACGCAGCTATTCGCGCCTTCAAGGAAGATGTTTCGGCAATCCTCGACGGCCGCAAATCCGGTCAACTCGTCGACGTTCGCTCCGTTGATGAATTCACCGGCAAGATCATTGCGCCTCCAGGCATGACCGAAACCGCGCAGCGTGCGGGACACATTCCGCAGGCCGCCAATATTCCCTGGTCGCAGGCCGCGAATGAAGACGGCACCTTCAAATCGTTCGACGATTTGAAGAAACTCTACGGCAACAAGGGCATCAACGGCACGGACGAAGTCATCGCCTACTGCCGCATCGGCGAGCGTAGTTCGCACACCTGGTTCGTGCTCAAGTACTTGCTGGGCTTCGAAAACGTTCGTAATTACGACGGCTCCTGGACCGAGTGGGGCAATCTTGTTGGTGCCCCCATCGTGAACGAAACGCGTGCCGCGCAATCCGGCGTCGCTGCCGCGGCACACTAAGCGCAGGCCCGCCTCAAGGCTGGCTTCTCCGCTTAGCAATTGAGCCGCTGAGTTTTGGGCCAAGCACCAACTGGGCGGCGGAGGCTCGACTCTCCCTGGCCTTCGCCGCTCCAGGCAAAGGCTTCAGGTCTTCTCTTTCTGAAATCGAAGACTGATTATTGGGCACGGATAACTTCTAAAGGGCGCGGTAGCCAAGTGGCAAGTCAAAAGTCTGCAAAGCCTGCCGAAACCTGAGTCGCTACGTGGTATCAATAGTCTGCAGAGAAAAGAATAGGGGTAAATAGGCGTTACAAGGGCAGTTTGGGTACAGTTTTGGGTTTAAGAGTTGGGTACAGAGGTGCGGTCGCCAAGTGGTAAGGCAAGGGCCTGCAAAGCCTTTAACCGCGGTTCGATTCCGCCCCGCGCCTCCAAACTCTTCCTGTCGCCTCAATCTCCATGCAAGCAGTTAAGGCCCCTTGTCGCGAAGTTTTCTGTCTCGCTTTGGCTGGCGCCGTGTATAATGCCTCCCGGTCGGCGAGTTTCGCCCTGACGTGGCCTTCCCCGCGGGTGGTTTGAGAAGCCTGAGCTTGCGTAACATCGCCCCAAGCATCGCGGCGTCATGTCCGACTTCCTCGCATCTCCGTGACACGCTGTAATCCATTGTTTTCTGCTCCGCTCGTTCAATTTACTCGTCGACGAGATACTTAACGCCGCCATTTAGCACGAGATAGCGAAGGGAGTCTTAGCATAAAAATGTCATGGCGTTGTGTGAGCGGTCAGGGAACTTTGGGTTTGGGCGATGCGTACTGATTTGCAGGCAGTCGTTTTTCGGGCGATATAATCCAGGTGTGTGGAGGAGCGCAAACTATGGATGCACTCTTGTTGGACCTCAAATACGCG
>DATDNK010000421.1:0-9791 GCA_036518275.1 Candidatus Acidiferrum sp. | reverse complement strand
ATCGCACTAAGTCAGTGGTAACGGTGGCGATACCGCCGGTAGTGCTCACCATGCCTGGACGAACCTGGACATCCTGCCCCACCATCAGGTCGGCCGAGCTGGCAAAGCCAAAGCCCAGCATGCTGAAACCGCCATCTTCGCTCATCTCTTCCATGCCGACTTGGAAGGTCGCGTTGGGAGCGATGGTCACAACGACAGGCGCGCCCTCGGAGATGCCGTTTACCGACGGCTCCTCCCTGAACACAACCATATGGAACTGCGTGCCGCTATCCACGCTGGTGATGGTTCCCTTGATAGCCTGCTGGCTGGCGTTCTCGATAAACTCGATGCGTTTTGCAAGCATCATGCCCATCCCGTTTTCGCTCAGCTGGACCTCGACGATTTGGTCCATTTTGAGGCAGCTAAAGTCCGCCGGACTCGCTGTGCATCCCGCACGCGCAAAATCTTCGAACACGGTATTGCTGTCCACATTTGCCGTAAACGACTGGCCGTCTCTCCGGTTGACGAGGGTGAACTGGTTGGTTCCCAGGGCAGTAATCTGCCCGTCCAGTTCATCGAGATTCTCCATCTCCTGTTCTTCATCAGCATCCTCGCGCTGGCGGAGATGCGCGATCGTGACCGACGGATTGATGGAAAGGTCGTTCTGCACCGAGGAATTCACGTTCAGATCAAGTTTAATCCCCACCACTGAATTCATATTAATCGTGACCGGGAAGGGCGCGCCGGACAAGGTAACCATCGATGTCGAGAAGTTTGGCGTCAATTGACAGACCGAGTTGTTCGCACAAGAGCCGATCGCCGCGCCGGAATGATTCACAATGGTCATTTCCGCGTTCCCGAAGGTCAGAGTCATGCTGCTATAAGTGTCCGGTGTAACATTCGCCAGGCTCAGGAAGGCGGTGTCGGTCTGTAGATGACCGAACTCGACTTCTACCGGATTTGTTAACACCGAGATTGCGGGTTTGCTGGAATCCGAGGGCTGCAAGCTCGCTCCGGTAATGGATGCCTCAAAAAAGACCACGGCCACGCCGTTGGGAGGCGTGTCGCCAATGGTCAAGCTCATGGGAACGCCGTTGGTCACACGGATCGGGCTCATCGAACCACTGCAGGCAAAGAGCAACCCGACGGTCAAAAGAACTGCTACAGGAAAGAGCATTCGCCTCATCGAAAATCCTCCATAGGACAGTACCGAATTGGGAATATCGTGCCGGGACTTGGGGCAGGGCCAAGGGTCCAACCGTTCTACCTTCTTAGTATATTTGTGGGCGGAAAATGGTTGCCTGATATAGGCGTCAATTTTGATGCCGAATCAAACATTCCCTGGATCGAGCCGCTGTGGCATTTCGCTCACTTTAGATAGAATCGCGTGCTGCGCACAGCTCGCCATCGTTAGAGCGAGCCGAATGGCCCGCCCCCCTTGCCCTGCGGGAGCGGAAACAAATCTGTTGTGTTGAGGTGAATGTATGAGTGGTCGTCAGTGGATTGTCATAGCAGTTCTAGCCTCCAGTTTTCACGCTTTGCCGGTGGAGGGGCAGGAGCGGCGCGAACGCGAACCGAACAGTGTCTACGCGGAGCGCCGAGCCAGGCTAGCGTCGCAAGTCGATGCCCCCATTGTTCTCTGGGGCTTCACCGGACGCGAAGAGATTTCTGAGGACTACGTCTTCGCCCAGGAAGAGAATTTTTATTATTTGACGGGGCATAACGAGGAGGGCGCCGGACTCATTCTCCTTCCCGCGGCTGCCAGTGATCATGGCGCTGCTGTGGGCGCATCCTGGAACGGACCCAAGGAAATCCTTTTTCTTCCCGCCAAAAATCCGGACAAGGAAAAATGGAACGGCGTCCGCATGGCTCCTTCAGACCCGGGGATCGAGGTGCGCACGGGATTTGCCAGCGTAGAGCCCTTCCCCGAGATGCGCGCGACGCTGGAAACCCTGGCTAAGCTCTATTCCACGTTCTACACCATTCTTCCTTACGACAAGGAGCTCGGCGGCTATCCGCATGAGAAGGCCGTTGTGGACTGGCTTCAGCTTGCCGCGCCGCGGGCTGCGCTAAAAGACGTTCGCGTGCAGATTGCCGCCATGCGGCCGATCAAATCCTCCGGCGAAATCGCGTTTTTGAAGCAGGCGATTGATTTGACGGTGGCTTCCCACATCGAAGCCATGAAGATGATGCGCCCGGGTCTGTATGAATATCAGGTGGCTTCGAAAATGGTGGAAGTGCATTCCATGGGCGGCTCGGAAAGAGAAGGCTATGCGCCGATTGTTGGCGCAGGGCCGAACTCGACGGCGCTGCACTACGACAAGCTTTCGCGCAAGATCGAAGGTGGCGACATGGTTGTTCTTGACGTTGGAGCGCAATACTCCGGGTATTCCGCGGACGTTACGCGGACCATTCCCGCGAATGGAAAATTCACCACGCGCCAGCGCGAGATTTACGAAATCGTTCTGGGAGCGCAGAATGCAGCGCTCGCGGCCATCAAACCAGGCGCACATTTCTCATGCAAAGGCAAAAAAGACGGGTTGATGAATATCGCCTACGCTTACATCAACTCGCATGGAAAAGACCGTGAAGGGAGGCCGCTCGGCCAGTATTTCATCCATGGATTAGGACACAACATTGGGCTCAACGTGCACGACCCCGGCGACTACTGCAGTCCGCTGCAGCCGGGAATGGTGGTCACGGTTGAGCCGGGCATTTACATTCCTGAGGAAGACCTGGGAGTGCGCATTGAAGACGACGTGCTAATCACCGATTCGGGCTACAAACTGCTGAGCGAACGGCTGCCACGCAATCCGGATGAAATTGAACAAGTCATGGCGGACGCTGCGAAGGAACACAGCGGGTTAGGGCACAGCCCCGTCAGCTGCGACTCAAACGCCACTGAGAGCAAGAGTTCTGACGAAGAAATCAAAAGCCTGATCGCAAAATATGCAAAATCAGTGAACGCAGCGGACGCGGACCTGGCTTCGCAGGTCTGGTGGGATTCTCCCGACGCGTCGTTCATTCACCCTTTAGGGCATGAACACGGCTTTGAACAGATCAAACAAAACGTGTACAAAAAACTGATGGGAGAGACTTTCTCGGAACGGAAGCTGAGCATTCACGATGTTGCTGTGCAGATGCTCGGTGACGCAGCGGTGGCGGAATTCTACTGGGATTTCAACGCGAAGATGCGCAAGGATGGCTCTCCGGTTACGACGCACGGCCGGGAAACGCAGGTTTATCGAAAGATGCAGGACGGATGGCGCCTTGTCCACGTTCATTATTCTGGGATGCCCGTTGCGGCAGAGCGGTAGGGTTTCTGAGCACGTCACCCGGAGCGCAAGAGAACTGCCTGCGGCCTTGCGGGGTGAGGTCCATGAAGTGCCAGATAGGAGCGAGCAGGTCGATGCCGCGCACACGAATGTCGGGGGCCATCCAAGGTTGCGCGGTGTAAAGTGGCGCAGGGTGCCTTCGGCGTTGCGAGTGAAAACGGAAACAGTGGAGTCTTGAAGCCCTTCGGCACTGCTATGGACGCGAGGCGAAGGCAAGAACGCGCTTGTTGCCCGTGGCGAAGGACGCGCGTAGGATGACGGGATTCGTAAGGAAACCTCGCCTTGCAAAACTACAGTTTGGGACCGCCCATAGAGACCTTCGGGCCAAACTGGAAGGTCGTCGCGATTGTGGTGGCGCTAGGGCTGCTTTTTTGCGGGCCGGCGCTCGCGGTGGCGTGGGATCTTCACGACCGGACCGCATGGACTATCTTTTACGCGTTAACCGCCTTATTTGTAGCACTTGCGCTTCCGCTTGTGGTTTTTCGTGTGTGGGTGCACGCCACGGGGATCTCGTTTCGGGGACTCTTTCGCCAGGGGGAGATGCGCTGGATGGAAGTGGAACGGCTGTATTTTGGTTCGTATGAAATGCATGCGCATCACATCCCGCTTGGGACGTTTTACCGGCTGAAGCTCGTGAGCTCGCAGGGCGCGAAACTGTCGCTCGGCGAGCGCGTGGGCCGCGCGGACGAACTGGCGGAGCGGATTGCGAAGTACACGTTCGAGCGTTTGCTGCAGAAGGCGAAGCACGACCTGGACAGCAGGGCCACTTTGGACTTTGGCGCAGTCCTCGTGAGCCGCGCGGAAGGCGTGAAGCTCCTAAAGTGGTACGCCGATACCCAAATGCGCTGGGAGGAAATCGCGGGATACGATTTCACGAGCTCGGAGCTGGCGTTCCACCGAGCGGGGAAACGATTTGCGGCGAAAGTTCGCACGGAGAAAGTGCCGAATGTACGGGTGCTTCGCGCGCTGCTCGACGGCGTGATGCAGCCGCTGTGGCAAAGACAGGCAAGGTGAACGAACGGAAGAGATGAAGAGGATGCGTTTTTGTTGGGAACTTGGGATGCGGCGCAGTAGCCGAGGCAATAGAGGCGGAGAAAAGCAGACCCTTGCCTGCGCGACGGTTACGGGTTGCGTTGGCGTTGCATGCCCGTGAGAACGCGAAGCTCGCCCAGGAGCAGCATATCGAGGTTGACGGCCTCGTCGTTCAAGACGCTTACCAGATGAGCATCGCGGGGGGCATCCAGGCCCGGGCCGGTGCGGTAACCTTCGATGCGCATGACAACGTCTTTCTCGTTTTCCAGCCGGCCGGCGTTCTTGATGGTGACCAAAAGCTTGCGGGAATCGAAGTGCACAGTCATCAGCCGGGCGGGAGCGGCGCAGCGCACGCGCAGGTCGCCCATGGGAGTTTCCGCGCAGGTAAGCGTCTCTTGGCCGACGATGGCGTTCCATTCGCGGCACTGCGCGAGAAGAGAATCCCGCAGGCGGCGCCAAACGACAATGGAACGCGCGATCGCGGTGGCGCGATTCTGCTCGTCTTCGTAGCGCTGCTGTTCTTGCGTGAGTTTGGTTGCAAGGTATTCCTGCGCTGCTTGCTTGGTGCTTTCATCCCTCATGGCCCGGTCTCCCACAGACAATTTTACACGATGGGACGGACAGACACCGCGCGGGGTGCTGAAAAATGAATCCGAGGATACCGAAGGAAAAAGGCACCGGTCTGAAGACCCGCGACTACAAACGACACCGGTTGACAGGAGGATGAAAGCGGAATACCTTGCAGCACCGATGCGCGCGCGGATGCAGGGTTCATGAAAAACCGGCTGCTGCTGGCGGCGATCGTCACGGCGACGATTGCGATTGCCGCGTCCCTCTTCGCGGGCGCGCACGCGCTGCCGGGCACGCTCCTGCGCTGGCTTGCGATCGCGCTCATCGCGGCGTACGCCACTTCGCGGCGCTCGCTGACTGGCTGGATTCTCGTAGGCCTGCTTGCTGGTGCGGAGTTCGGCCACGACGCGCCGGCGGTGGCCGCAAAGCTCCAGCTCCTCGGCACGATTTTTCTGCGTTTGATCCGCGTCATTATCGCGCCGCTGCTCTTCGCCGTTCTTGTCGTTGGCATTGCCGGTCATCCCGACCTCAAGAAAGTTGGGCGTCTCGGCATCAAGTCGCTGGTCTACTTCGAAGTGGTCTCGACGATCGCCATGCTCTTCGGTCTGGCAGCGATCAATCTGAGCCGCGCCGGCGAAAGCGTTCACTTGCCACCTTCCCCCACCGCGCAAGCTCTGAACGTCTCACCGCATTCCGCCGTTCAAATCATTACTGACATCTTTCCGGAAAACATTGCTAAGTCTGTGGCCGAAGGCCAGGTGCTGCAAATCGTGGTCTTCAGCATTCTGTTTGCGTTCGCGCTCGGCCTGGTTTCCGAGGCCAAGCGCCGGCCGATGCTCGCGTTTGCCGAAAGCCTTTCCGAGACGATGTTCAAGTTTACGAACATCGTCATGTACGCCGCGCCCCTCGGCGTGTTTGGCGCGGTTGCGTACACCGTCGGCCAAATGGGTTTGACCGTGCTTCTTCCTCTGCTGAAGCTCCTGGCGACGATGTACATCGCGCTCGTGTTGTTCATTCTTTGCGTGCTGGTTCCCATCCTGCTTTTGGCGCGCATTCCGTTGAAGAAATTCGTCGAGGTGGCCGCGGAACCCGTCACGCTGGGCTTCGCCACGGCCAGCTCGGAAGCCACACTGCCCATCGCCATGAAAAAACTGGAAGCGTTTGGCGTTCCGCGCCAAATCGTCGCGTTTGTCCTGCCCACCGGTTACAGCTTCAACATGGACGGCGCGAGTCTCTATCAATCGCTCGGGCTGATTTTTGTAGCGCAGGCCGCCGGGGTTCATCTTTCATTTGGGCAGCAGGCAGTAATGGTTCTGACGCTTCTGCTGAGCAGCAAAGGAACTGCCGGAGTGGCGCGCGCCTCTTTCTTGATTGTCTTCGCCGCCGCCACTTCGTTTCACTTGCCGATGGAGCCGCTCTTCTTGTTGTTTGCCATCGATCAGCTTATGGACATGGGCCGCACTGCGGTCACGGTGCTCGGAAACTGCGTGGCCTGCGTGGTGATTGCGCGCTGGGAGCACGAACTCCCTGCGCCCGCTCACGCGACAACAGTGAGGGCTTGAATTGGCGTGGAAGGAGTAGGACCTAACTTGACGTCAGGCGTGGCGTGGGCAGCACGCCTCTGTGCGCCCACGGCTCTGCTCGATGACCGCGGCTACTTGGCCTGAATCGACACGAGGTAATCGTTCAGATTCTTGATCCGCTGTTGCACGGAGATGTCGTGTTGGGGATCCAACGATTTGAACAAGGGTCCCCAGGTTGGCATGTCCGACGAGCCATGTGCTGCGGCGCCGGTGCCAGTGCGGAGCATGTTGGCCACCCGGTCGCGCGGGAATACTGCTCCCTCGCTGCGCTTGGCAAGTGTCGTGAGGTCGGCGGCAGGTGTTTTCAATGCCGCTGCTGCGGGCCCGTCACCTTTCCCGTCGGGCCCATGGCAAGCCGCGCAATACTCCGTGTACATCTCTTTCCCCGACGCTGGGGAGGTCTGTTTGATGGGAACTTTCTTGATGACTGGCTTCTCTTGAGCCCCCGCAACGCACGCGGCGAGAAGCAATGCGATAAACGTCGTTACTTGACGAAGGGTCATATTCTCCTCCGGAATGTTTCGTTATTGGCGCGGAAGGAACTTCTTCCGGGGAGCGACCAACTCGAGGGAATTATAACACTTTCCATCGACTTGGACCCGGATTTTCAGTGCACTTTGGTGGCGCCTCCGGCCGCTGCGGGCGCGCGCAGGTAAGTGTCGAAGAACCGGTCGACGCGATGCCACGCATCGAGCAGCACGTGCTCCCGGCTGAAATAATGAAACTCGCCCGGGTAGATCATAGACGAAACCAGATCGCCTTTGTGTTTCTTCAGAGCCTGGTCCATCAGCCAGACGGACTCGAGGAACGGGACGTTGACGTCGGCGGTGCCGTGCAATACCAGCAGAGGACGCTCGAGCCGGTCAATGTGAGAGATCGGTGAAGCATTCTTGTACACATCGGGATGCTCCTCCGGAGTGCCGATGCGGCTGGCGGTCCAGTCACCGTGGTAAGGATCGGAGTAATACATCGCGTAGTCGACGACGCCCGCGACGTCGACGCCAGCGCGAAAAAGTTTCGGCTGGTCCGTCATGGCGATTAATGTGAAAAATCCGCCATAGCTGAGGCCCCAAACGCCGATACGGTTCGCGTCCACATACGGCAGGCTCTTCAAGTAATTTCCGCCCATCCATGCGTCCTTCGCGTCTTTTCCGCCCACATCCATGTACACGCCGGTGCGCCAATCACGGCCGTAGCCGATGCTGCCGCGATAATCGGGAGCGAGAACCACGTAGCCTTTCTGCAGAAAATACTGGTGAATGCTGTAGTACACGGCGTAGTTCCGCTGCACGTGCCAGCCGTCGTAGTTCTGGTTCACGCCGTCGCCGTGAATCCACAGGATCGCGGGATGTTTCCTGCTGTGGTCAAGATTCTTGGGAACGAAAAGCCATGCCGGAACTTGCTGGCCGTCGGGCCCCGGATAATGCACGAACTGGGGCTCGACAAAGCGCGCGCGATCCATTTGAGCAGGCATGGAGTCGGTGATTCGAACGGGTTGCGCGCCTTCGCGCGACGCAATGGTGTAGAGATCGGCGCTGTTATGCGTATCGGTGTGCTGGTAGACGAGCCTGCCGTCGCCCTCCGACCAGTGTGGCTCGATGTTCGTTCCGGCTGCGTCGGTGATGTACGCGATCTTCGCCTGCGCAGGATCGTCACCGATCGTGGCAATGCCAATCCGGCGGTCTCCGGGATGATCCTCGATGTTTGCATCGAAGGAGATGCGCGTGCTGTCGTGGGACCACGCTGGACGCCACGCTTCGAAATGGCCCTTAGTGATCTGCACCGCATTGCCACCGGCAGAGGGCATCACATAAAGATGGTCCCAGCCGTCTTGATCGCTGAGAAACGCGATCCACTTGCCGTTGGGTGACGGCCAGGGCTGCGCACCTGCTTCGCCCCAGTCAGGAATGCTCCAGAATTTTTCTTCGTCGACTTCGTGAATGGTTTTTACCGAACCGGTCGCGGCGTCCGCAACGTAAATGAAATATTTCTTGAAATCTTTTGACTGGCCATCGAAAACCAAGCGATTCGAATCGACCCAGGCCAATCCGCCGTATTCGCCGGGCGTGCCAATCACCACGGGTCTTCCGCCAGTCAGCTTAAGCGCGTAGATCTGCCCGGGTACGTATTCCGAAACGCGATAAATGATTTTCGCGCCCGAGTATGCCGGAGATTCGTCGTGATGAATGATTTTTGAACCGGCGGTATAAGCGAGCGATTTTCCGTCGGGCGACCACACGATGCCGCGGATGCTCACGTCGTCGTGCGCAACCGTGGATTCTGTGCCATCGGAGAGCCAGCGAATGAGGAGATCGCTTCCCTTGCGCGCTCCTTGCTGTTCTGGGCGGTTGTTACGCACGAACGCAACGCGCTTTGCATCAGGAGACGGCACGAATTCGTTGCCTTGGCTCGGCTTGTTCCACGCCGGCTTGGCTTCCCCTCCTGCTGCCGGAACCTTCCACAAATCTCCTTGATGCGCGAAATAAACAGTTTCGCCGTCTTCGCTCCAGAAGGCATCGGCAACTCCGGCTTCGGGAAACGACGTGAGCGCAACGGGTGCGCCGTTGCCATCGGCGTTCGCGACATACAAATTCTTTATGTCCGCGCGGTCCCAGGTAAACACAACCCGCTTATTGTCGGGCGACCACGCGGGATCGGAGGGATGCTTGATTTCGATTAACTGTTCAATCGTGAGCGGAGACTTGCGAGTTGAGCTTTGGGCGCACAGATGATTCGCGCACGACAACAGGGCCATTGCCGAGCAAAGCCGAACCGTAAGCTGCGGAAGGCGGCCTAAAGCCGCCTCTACATGCTGGGAAGGATGCATGGCGTCTCCTGTTTTCCCTGGATCTTCGCGAAACGGAGTTTATGTGAAATGTGAATTGGCTGCCACCAAGAAGGGGCGGAAGGTAAGTTTCGACTGGATTCAGGTTTGGGCGATGGCTGGGGTGGCGGTGGGCGCAGGTGTGGGGGAATGCAATTCGTCGATCGTTTTCTTTTGCACGCCGATAAACAGGTTGTCAGTTTCCCCTGGCTTCTCCTCAAATTTCCTGCGACGGTTGTTATATAGTGCCTCCGGACTCTCAGGAGGCTTTCGCATGGAACTGTGGTCACGACGCAAATTCTTTCTCACTTCGCTGGCCGGTAGCGCTCTTGCCAGCGCGAATAAGCTCTTCGCTCGCACGCCGCCGAACGGAGATGGCACGCTTTTTGTCGACAACTTCTTTTTTCCTGCGGGGGGCAAGCCTGCCGCGGCAGGCAAACGCCCGCTCATCATTTCCAGCGTCAACGG
>DATDNK010000420.1:0-7871 GCA_036518275.1 Candidatus Acidiferrum sp. | reverse complement strand
GGCTGCTGGGGACGGGGGCTCAGATGCCGCCCCCTTCCCCAGACCCCTTCTCCTGCTAGAAGATGCAAGAACACTCTTACAAAAACAGAAGCTGTGCCCTAAAAATTTGTGCCACGAAAGGGGTTCACCCCAACTGTTGGGTCCAACTTAGGTGCAAAATCATCATTTGACAGGGTTGCAGGGAAAGACTTGTAGGGCTCCCCGCTAAGACTGGACAGCCTGCAAAGGTATGATCGGGGCCTCCAAACTGGAGGCAACATGGGCAGGAAACCACGCGTAGACCGCACTCCCGAAGAGAAGTGGCAAATCGTGCAGGAAGGGCTGAAGAGCGGGGGGGAGTGAGCTGTGGTCGTCGCGGTTCTTAGAAACGCTGGCGCGGCTCGGGATCACCCACCGCCCCACGGCTTATCATCACCCGGAAGGCAACAGCTACATCGAACGCTTTCACCGCAGCTTGAAGGAGGAGGAAGTGTGGGCCGCGGAGTATCGCAACCTGGAAGAAGCCCGCGATTGCATCGCTCGCTGGATCGCGGAGTACAATCACGACCGGCCGCACCGCGGCGTGCAAAATCGCACTCCGCACGAGGCCTTCTTGGCTTGTGCAGTTGACCTAAAATCCGAGGCCCTGAACGTCTAAATTAGCGGGGAGCCCTACAGGGTAGCGCACCCACTGATGCTGCGCGCCATCGCCGCGGCGAAGAAGAATGAACGTATCGATGCCAGCAAGATCGCCAACTGTCTGCGATGCGACTTCCTGCCGGAATGCCACATCGCCTCCACCGAGATTCGGGGCCGACGCCGAACCCTGCGCTACCGACAGCTGCTGGTGCGCCAGATGGTGCAGATGAAGAATCGGATTTCGGGTCTGCCGATGGAAACGGGATTGAGCTATCAGCAAATGGGTATAAGGAATGGTAAGAGGCGGTAGGAGCACGGGAATGGAGTCCGCGCTGTAGGTAATGCAAAAGAGGCCGGAACGCAGCGGCAAGCTCGAGTAGACCCTCGGCGAAACGCGAATACAGCGCCTTGACTTCAGTGTTGACCCCGTCTACACTACGGAGTTTTTAGATGGCCCCAAATAGCATGCAGTGGGGCGGGACTTCCATGGACAAGAAACGACTCGATTATTACAAAAAGAAATTGCTGGCGCGGCGGGAAGAGCTGACGAAAACCATCGCGCGCACGCAAGAAGAGGGAAGAACGGCAGATGAAGACCCCACGGTCGACCTGGCGGACAAAGCGGCCAACTCTTACACCAAAGAGTTTCTCTTCGGCATGACCAGCACCGACCGTTCCCTCTTGAATCTTATTGACGCCGCTCTCAAGCGCATCCAGGAAGACGAATACGGGGTCTGCGCCAACTGCCAGGAAGAGATGCAGCAGAAACGGCTGGAAGCCGTGCCCTGGGCCAAGCACTGTATCGCCTGCCAGGAAAAACTGGAGCAGGGCCTGCTGTAGAAATCTTATCCCCAAACCGGAAGTTTTTCCTCTATGTCCTCTCCGTCTTCGATTACTGTAATCTAATTTCCCTCTTTGATTAGCAGGCGGGAGGGTGTACCTTTTCCCGCTGGGGCCATGGCAACCACAGCTCGTGCTAATACCTCGAGCAAAGACACATCCGGTGGGAGCATTGGGAGCGAAGAATCAGCGCTTCGCCGGGCCCTGCGCGTGTGGCTGACCGCGGCCGGCGATGGCCTGGTCAGTGTGATCTTTCCCGCCGGCTGTCGTATTTGTGGCCAGCTGATTACGGATTCCCGGCGCGTACCCATTTGCCGGGAATGCTTCGACTCTTTTGAACAAATCCCGCCCATCATCTGCGAAACCTGCGGCCGACCCGTTGCGGGGTTAGCGCAAAAGGAACACCAACCACGGCTCTGTCCTGCGTGCCAGGAGAGAACCTACGCCTTCGATTGCGCACGCAGCTTCGCGATTTACGATGGCACACTGGTCCGGGCGATTCTCTTGCTAAAGTTCGAGCAAATAGACCCGCTAGGCGCGTGGTTCGCAGAGCGGCTTACGCAGCTTGTCCGAAACGAAGCGGAGAGACTCGCCGCCGACGTCGTTGTGCCCGTTCCGCTTCATCGCGAGCGTGAACGAGAGCGCGGTTATAACCAAGCCGCTTTGATTTCCAAGCCCCTCGCGAAGCGCTTGCGCCTGCCTCACAAAGCACTTCTCCTCATGCGCACAAAAGCGCGGCCCAACAAGCGCATTCTCACTCTCGGAGAGCGCTGGGAGTCCGTTCGTGGCGCTTTTGCCACACACCCGGGCAGCCAAGTTGACAATCTCCGCGTCCTACTGGTAGATGATGTATTGACGACTGGAGCGACGCTGGATGCCTGTGCGCGAGCCTTGCGCGAGGCAGGTGCTAAGTCTGTGGTTGCACTTACTGTGGCCCGGGCGGTAAGAAATCCACTCCCAATCTCTGCGGGATGGTAGAATAGCCTGAGGCTAGCTCAATGGGACTAAACCGGCATGTGGCGGCCGATTCCCGGGGAGTTCATCTCCCTGACGCGGCTGGCGCCGCTGTGCCCAGTTCCGAAGCCCCCGCTGGCAGTAGAATCCAAAACTCGATTTCGCGCCGGGCATCGTTGATGCAGGAACCGGTGCTGGTTCTGAATGCCACCTACGAACCAATCAATGTCACCGCCGTGCGCCGTGCGATGGTCTTGATGTTGAAGGGTGTGGCGCAG
This sequence comes from Candidatus Acidiferrum sp., assembly GCA_036518275.1. GTDB lineage: Bacteria > Acidobacteriota > Terriglobia > Acidiferrales > UBA7541 > Acidiferrum. The sequence goes on along the minus strand of DATDNK010000420.1, from coordinate 5,181 downwards.
GCCGAAGAACTGCACAATACCGAAGTGCACTCGGCCACTCATGCCCACCGGGTCCCGTCCGTGATTCGGCTGCTGGCCTATCGACATATTCCCCAACAGAGCCGGGCACTTTCTCGAAAAAATATTTTGTTGCGCGACCGGAATACGTGCCAGTTCTGCGGCCGCGTTTTTCCGAGTTCCGAACTGACGCTGGACCATGTTCTGCCTCGCTCCCGGGGAGGCCGATCTTCCTGGGAAAACCTGGTGGCTTGCTGCTACCGTTGCAATAACGCCAAAGGGGATCGTACCCCCGAAGAAGCCGGGCTGAAGCTGGCTCGTAAGCCCCGGCCCTTCACGCTGCATACCTCACGGCAACTGATGCGCCTGATCGGGCACCGCGACGATCGCTGGCGTAAGTACCTGTTTTACTGAGATTTGCGCCACTAAATCGATTTTGTTCAAATTATTTTTTGTGCCGGGGAAACCTTTTTCGCCACCGCACATCTAATACTACAAAACCACTTCGAGGACACACCCCGGGAAGCGGTTAGGGCTTGCCCCTAACCGCTTCTCTCCTTTTATGGGTGAATTTCTCTCCAACATGCCTTTCCTTCATACGCGGGACTTAGGAAAACTATCTACGGCCTCTTCTTCGCTTGGGAATTCAGGGAAAACCCTGAATAGCTGCGTAATCTTCAGCACTTCTTCCACCTTCGCCGATAAGCCTACTACTTTCATCTCGCCGCCTCTTTTCACAACCGAAACGTAGCTTCGGGCCAATTCCCCGATTCCCGAGCTGTCCAGGTAATCCAAGGCCCGCAGGTTCAACACGATGTTCTTGCGGCTTTCTTTCAAAAGCTGCGAGATGGTGTTTTGTAGGGCGCTGACCTCGACCGATGTCAGGCGTCCGACAACGTCGAGGACGGAGACCGCACCTTTCTTCCGAATGGAAATCGTGAATGTGTCGTTCTGCAACGCCTGTCCTCTCCGAGGGGGCAAGATTGTACTGCGAGATGGTTCAGGGGATGAGAGAAAAGTTCTCTTGGCCCGCAAGTTCGTCGCCCTCTCGGACTATCGGGCAACGATGCTACTGTCTCAGGACCACGCGCAGGCCGCGCCTCCAACTCTCCGCCAGCCCCACACGTACGGCTTCCAACTCAGGCGACAGGAATTTCAAAAGCTCATCTGTCGAAGGGTGGAAGCGCAGCGCCGGAGCCACAAGATACACAAGCGGAGGAATCTGCTGCAATTCGACGCCGGGAAAATAACCATAGCGCGTGATCTCTCCGCGTTCCAAGTGCTTCTTCACGCGCAGCCAGTAATCTGCGGCTTGCAGCGGCAAGTGAATGTGCTCGCTCGCTTTCAGCTCAACGATCGCCAGCCTGCCGGAGCGCGTCACCGTCAGCAAATCAAGGATCCCGTGCTCGCCTGCGGAGCTGGCCAGGACTTGCGAGTACACAAATCGCGCATCGAGAACGGCATCCACGCGCGTTACGTCTTCCCGGACGAGGCTTTCCAGCCAGCGTTCCGGCTGCGCGCGATACAGTGCATGGCGTGTATCGGTTGCTAATGGGTGGCGGTAAAATGCTAAATCCCGCAGAAGCTGTTTCAAGTCCGGCTGTGAAGTTGTCGTCAGCTCCAGGCGGCATTCACCGATTCCAAAGTACACTCGTCCCTCTTCCCAGCGGGCAAAAGGCAATCCCCTGAATCGAAGCCATACTTCCCGCGTTTGTACTGCTGGATGCAGGCTGATGGACTTAGGCTCCGTATCGATAATCGAATTCAGAGCTTGCCGGGCGCGTTGCAGAAGGGAGTCTGACTCGCGGGCGGGAACCAGCCATGTATCCACATTGCCCGCACTCCTGGGATCGATTTTCTCGAGAACGTTAAGCATCGGCTCGTGCTCGTACAAATCTATGACCAGCCGGGAGTCGAGAGCGCCAATGCGATGAACCACCGTCCGCGCAGTGTTTTTGGGAAGAATGATGCGAAGCCCGGCTATCGTTCCGCCCGCGTGCGAATGCCGTACGCGGCTCAGCCAGAGCAATCCAAACGTAAGGCAACTGTCCGTGGTGTCTGAGGATTCACCAGCCGGCACTGCCAGAACTGCGAATCGCAAAGAGCCTCGCCGGAGCAAGCCGCGGGCATAGTTGCCGGAGAGAGAATGCTCGAGATCCGAGGAAATCGTAAGGGATTCGACGGTATCGTCAGGAAATTGCTCGGCGAGAAGAGCGCGGAGCTGCCCGCAGAATTCTTCGCGCGACACTTGCCGCACTCCACGCTCGAATTCCGGGCGCAAAAATTCCAGCCGGTCCGGCTTGGCACGCCCGAACCGCTCTACGGCCAGGACCAGCCGCTGCTCGGACTGATCCGTAATGGCCAGCACCCTGCGCGTTACGTTGAATCGTTCCGCCCAAAGATGTAGGAGCGGCTTTTCGCCGTCTCCCCTGACTTCCCAGGACAGGCCGCTGGTGAACGAAATGCGCCCATCATTCTCATGCAAGTCCACAAGGCCGGCAGCCAGGAATTCTTTCAGGCTCGCTTCGAGTTCCGCGGCGAGGTTCACCAGTCTATTATAACTCAATGACGTACCCTAGGAATACCTATGAGGGAGAACTTCCCTGAGGGTTACCGGCCCATCACCAACCGTTGGACCAACGGCTCAGGCAAATTGGCCGCACGCATGCGTTTTTGCACAGCCTGAATGTCGTAGGGCACACGCCAGAATTGCACCACGTTATGCTCGACGAGATCGGCGATGGCAAAGGCGGCGCGGGGGTCGCCATCGCGTGGCTGCCCAATCGAACCCGGATTCAATAAATACCGCCGCGCCGGTTCGACGCGCAGCGCGGCATAGGGTTCCGCCGTACGCGGCCGGATCTGCAGCACCTCGAGTTGTGAATCTCGATACGAAAAGCCTCCCTGATGATGCGTGTGACCAAAAAACGTGACCAGGGCGTTCGAATCCAGCAGCCCATCGAGCGCTTGTTCCGGCGTGAATACATATTCGTCTTCGTCCTCAAGTGCGCCGTGAACAAGGACGACCCCGTCCGTCTCAAGCGGCCCTTTGGGCAACGCGGAAAGCCACGCCAAGTGTTCCGCTTTGAGTTCCGCTCGCGTCCAATCCACTGCGGCCTTGGCCACCGGATTGAAATCCTCGGTGGCCATTAAGCCGGTCACCGCTTTGTCATGATTGCCTCGAATCGTCTTCGTGCCCATTTCGCGCAGTTTCGCCGTGACGTAATTCGGGTCCGGGCCGTAGCCGACCACGTCGCCCAAGCACACGGAGGAGTCCCAATGGTCCTTCGCGGCATCGAGAACCGCATCTAGCGCCGTGCCATTAGAGTGCAAATCGCTCAGAATCAGAATCCGCATCGTGGTCCCTGGAAAAAATGACCTAGAGTATAGATGAACAAGCTAGCCGATGCACGAAGCGATGAAACTTTTGAAGAAAAAACGCAATAGGTCACGCTGCAAGAGATCGTCTGCTGTTTTTCCGTCTTTTAGATGAAGTTTATTTCTTGAAATCGCAAAAAGATTCTTTTTTGAGGGGAAACCAATCTATTTACCGCAGCTTTCTGCGCCTTTGCGAAATTTTATTGAGGCCCGGCGAAACATTCCACTCTGCCATTTCGTCTATACAGGCGCAGCTCCTTACCGGGCTGCTCAAGGCGAGATTCAGAAAAAACCCCGCGGTGGCAGCCGCGGGGTTATGACACGCAGTTTTTCCGGCCGTTAGTCCAGAAAGAAGAGGTGTCTTCACGGGGGAGCCTACCCGTCCGCCGCTTGCGTGTCAACTCCATCTTGCCGCGGCAGCTTGCTATTGGCTGACTCGATCCTGTTCGAAAGGAATTTGACACGCATGAGAAAAAGCTCATTCTTCCGTTCAATTGCTCTGCTGGCCGTCATCGCGCTGGCAATTCCCGTTTTCGCAAAGCCCTTTTCCAAGAACATTAACCTCAACCAAGGCGCCAAGATCGGCAAGGTTGAATTGCAGGCCGGCGAATACCGCTTGCTTATCGACGGCAACAAAGCCACCGTACAGAAGGGCGGCAAAGTGGTCGCCGAATCCGAAGGGCGCTGGGAAGACCGCAGCGCCAAATCCAGCTACGACTCCCTGCTCATCAGTGAAAATGGCCAGGTCAAAGAAGTTCGCTTTTCCGGCCAGTCTCGCGTATTTGTCTTCAGTGAGTAAGGAATACCTTTTAATTCTTTCCCAGCGACGAAAGGGAGGCTGCAGCCAGCCGCAGCCTCCTCACTCGCCCATAGGTTCGACAATTTCCTCGCAGCCAATTTCATTCGCGGCAGAACGTTGCTCCGGTCATTCTTTGTTTTGGCGATTTTTCCATGTGCTGATCACTTTTTCGGTGATTTTTCTTTTCGTTAGCGAATCAGCATGCAATCTCCGTAGCTATAGAACCGATAACCGGCCTCCACCGCGTGCCGGTAAGCGGCGAACACGTGTTCGCGGCCAGCAAAGGCACAGACCAGCGCCAACAACGTGGACCGTGGCAAGTGAAAATTCGTCAGCAGACCGGTGACGGCGCGAAATCGAAATCCAGGCTTGATAAACAGCGTTGCTTCGGCCTTCCCAGGCGACACAACTCTTGATGAGGCCGCTTCCGCCGCACGCAATGCCGCGTCTTCCAGTGCGCGCACGACCGTCGTCCCAATAGCAAGAACCGGGCGCCCCGCTGACTTCGCGGCATTGATCCGCTCGGCCGCTTCAGGCGGAATCTCGTAAGACTCGGAATGCATTACGTGGCCTTCCAGTGTTTCCCCATGAACCGGTTGAAACGTGCCGAGGCCTACATCCAGCGTAAGCTCGCAGATCTCCGCTCCCCGGGCGCGTATTCGTTTCAGTATTTCCTCCAAAAAATGAAGACCCGCGGTAGGAGCGGCAATCGCGCCGGGATTCTTCGCAAACACCGTTTGATACCGTTCGCGATCCGCCGTCTCGTCTGCGCGCTCAATGTACGGGGGTAGCGGCACATGGCCAAGTCGTTCCAGGTGTTCGCTCATTGTCCTTTGGTCATGAGAAACGAACCGCAGCGTGCGCAAGCCGAATTCCCCTCGCGCGATTATTTCGGCCTCCAACTCTCCTTCGCCGAACAGAACGCGCTCCTTCAAGTGCATCTTTCGCCCCGGCCGGACCAGCGCTTCCCAAGTGTCACCTTCGACTCGGCGCGTTAGCAGGATCTC
>DATDNK010000419.1:0-6625 GCA_036518275.1 Candidatus Acidiferrum sp. | reverse complement strand
GATCCAACCGCAACCATCGCTAGTATCGGCAGCACCACGGAGCATGCCAATCCCGAAAGCATTGCCATAACCAGCTTCATGAGCCATTGGCGGCGGGCAGAAATCGGCAGGGTCATGTGCCATGCCTGCGTCCCCGATCTTCTTTCCTCACCCAGCGATAGCATTCCGGCGAGACCCGCCAGGCCCACAAAGACAGCGCCCGGCGGACCCATTAACGCCCATTCGAGCGGAGTTTCCGGTATCAGCACAGGAGGCGACGGAATCACCCGCAAGACTGCCAAAGAGGCCCAGTACATGACGACTGGTAACTCAATGAGCCAGAGGGGCCGGAGCAGACGAAATTCCTTGCGCATCAAATTGATAAACGCCCCGGTCGGCCGGCAGCGGAACCATTCCGCCACGGCTTCCGGCACCACGGTCGGACCAGACATCATCAAATCTTCGCCACCGCTTCCTCCTGTTACCTGATATCGCGCCAGTTTCCGCGCGCCAAGCCAAAACATCAGTCCCGCAAAGCAGATGCTGAAGGATGCGATGGCCGTTATGGTGGCAGCGGGTGAAAAGACCGCTTTGACCCCTTCGCTCGCGTGGGTCAGAGCGACAAACAGATAGAACACCCATAGAATGCAGCTCATCACAACGAAGCCGCCGATGGCGGATTGTACGGCCAGCGTCCAAAAGATCGCCGACGCGATGGTGATGAGCACATAGGCCGCCGCCGCCACTTTGTAAATGAGGTTCAACTCAGGAAAAACGAATGAGAACATGCCCGTTCCGGCGACCAATGCCGCAGATACCGCCGCGGCGCACATCACGACCATCTTCTCGCCCCAAAGCTGCGTCCTCGTGGCGGGTTGGGCGAGCCATAGGGTTAACGTGCGATGCTGGAATTCCATCCCCAGCGACAATGTTGCGAGGAGTGGAATGCCCAAGAAAAAGCTCAGCACGTTCAAGTCCTGGGCAGAGGGGTAATGCACCACGAACGGCGCCGCCCCGGCAATCACCGTTGCGCACCAGGGCCAGAACAGCGCCCGTGCTTCTTTCTTTATTCTTATCCATCGTGCATTCATCGGGACTCCCTACGATTTCAAAGCCGCGACAAAGATTTCTTCCAGCGTCAGCGCTTCCGTCGAGAGCGCTTCGGGATTGTGCTGACCGAGGCGGTCGAGCAATTCCAGGCCCGAACCATTGACGATCAATTCCAACTCGCGTCCCTCGCGTCGCACGCGGAGCGCCGCGGTCAGGTCGAGTTCCGGAGGAGCTTGAGAAAAGCGCGCGCGGATTCGCTGGTATTTCTCGCGCGCCTCATCGGCTTTGAGCGTTATCACCGAACGGCCGTGGTCGATGATTGTGAATTCGTCGATCAGTCCTTCGAATTCCGTTATCAGGTGAGTAGACACCAGAATCGTGCGGTTGCCCGGATTTCCTTCCTGGTACGCCCCGATCACTGTCTCGATGAATTCGCGACGAACAATAGGATCCAGTCCTGACGTCGGTTCATCGAGTACCAGTAGATCGGGCTCCGGGCAGGTCGCTGCTATCAAGCCAACTTGTGTGCGTTGTCCTTTCGAGAGCTCGCCCGTGCGCTTCGCGGGATCCAGTTGGAAACGGTCGAGCAGCTCCTGTTCTTTCTTCTGATTCCAGTGCTCCCGGAACGAGGCTAAATAATCGAGCGTCTCCCGGACACTCATCCACGGATAGAATGCCAATTGGTCCGGTACGTAGGCCAACCGGCGTTTGACCTCCACTTCCGCGTGGGCCGGATCGAGACCGAAGACGCGCAACTTTCCGCGCTGCGGGCTCAGCAAATTGAGCAAACACTTCATCGTGGTGGTTTTGCCCGCGCCGTTGCGGCCAAAGAGCCCATAACAGCGCCCGGGTAGCACGTGAAAGCTCAAATCATGGACCGCCTCCGCCCTTCCGTAGGAGTACACGAGGTTTTCGATCTGGATGACCGGAATGGGAGTTTTCATTGCTGTTCAAACCTCCTGAAGCCTTTCATTGGCGCGTCGTTTGCTTTCGAGCGTTTGAACTCGCTCGCGAATCAGTTCAAGGAATTCAGGGCCAGGCACTTGTAAATGATGAGCCATCACAATGGCTCGATCGATTTCCTCGGTCAGCATCCTGCGGCGTACCTCCTTGCGAAGCGGCGAGTGATTCTCTTTCAGGAAGCAGCCTTTGCCAGGCACCGTCTCAATTACACCCAGACTTTCCAACTCACCGTATGCCTTGGCCACGGTGTTGCGGTTGATGCGAAGTTCCTCCGCCACTGGGCGGATGGAGGGAAGTGCTTCGCCTGGTTTCAGGGCGCCCGATGCAGCCGCGGCCTTAACCTGATCGACAATCTGGAGATAGACCGGCATCCCAGACTTGAAGTTAATCTGAAACCTCATATCCGTCCTATCTGTCATAGGACTATATGACAGCAGCGAGCCGTTGCCAAGAAGATTTTTCACGACTTGTTCGTAGGTGTAACGGGCTATCGGATAAGCAGGTACACACCCGTGATGTCCTGCAACTTAAATCAGCACGGGATATAAACAAAAAAGAAGATCCCCGTGAGCGTATGAATCGCAAGAATCGTTCCGGCGAGCACTGAGAATAGCGACGGTGCTCCGATTCTTTTTCTCCGGGCCTTATTGTCAATGGCGAAGAAGAATACCCACAGAAGAAGCGTGACGATCAGAAGAGTCAAACAGTAGCGCGAAACGTGACTCCCCTGGGACGCTGCAATCCGATACTCCCAAACTCCGACCGTGAGAAACGCACCAATGAATCCAAACCAACTCATGACCCAAAGCCATAGGAGAACACCCTTGACCTTCTCCGTTGACGTAAGTTCAAATCCCATACCATGGCAGTGGCGGCATTTCCCCGTTCCGTAGCACATCGCACATTTTACAGCTACTCTTCCTTGAGAGTTCTTGCATGCGCTGCAAGAACCACTTCCCGGAGGGTCACAAAGGCTGCATTTCAACTGCGTCGGCATTTTTGACTGGTTTTGCCTCAAATCGGGCGGTTGATAATAACGCGAAATCAGGAGTATTTGTGCAACTCAACTCACATTAACGGGGTCAAAATCGAAGATGGAGGGACTGAGAACGGTTCATGAAAAGAATACAGAGAAGCAGACAGGTCAGCGAAAGAGGTCTTCGGCGGCGGACCGGATGATGCTCGCGGCTTTTTCTGATGCCGGCTTGTAGCGGTAGCCCCCTATGAGCACCGCGGGAACTCCCTCGGTTTTGCCCATGAGGGGGCCAGCGGCAGCGGCCAACTCGTCTGCTACGGCGAGGACCGTTGCAGTCAGCGGCTTTCCTTCCCGGTCCCGTGTACCGCGCAAGTCCAAAAGCACGGGCAGCCCCGACGCCCCGATGGCGACGTTCGTCAGCCCTAGTCGCCAAGGGCGGCCAAACGTATCGCTGATAATTACCGCGACCCGCTTTCCTGTCCTCCTGCGCAATGCCGCTGCCAATTTTTCTGCGGAGTGATCGGGATCACGCGGAAGCAGAGTCACCATATCTTCGCCGGGCACATTGGAATGGTCGATGCCTGCATTCGCACAGACAAATCCATGATGCGTCTCTGTAATCAGCACACGGTCGCTGCGAAGAATGCGTCGCGACTGTAGCAAGACGAGCTCGACCACGCGCGGATCTTTTCTTATTTGCGCTCCAAGTGCGAGTGCTTTCTCTGACGGCCTTACTGTCGCCACCGAAACCACCGAGCCTTCTGCCTTGGACACAATTTTTTGAGCAACAACCAGGACGTCGCCGTCTTCGAAGTCCACTCCCCCTTTTCTCGCCGCATCCGCGATCTGCTTGGCCAGGTCGTCGCCCTTGCGAATCTCGGGCAGCCCTGGAATGCAGAACAAACGCAAATCCGGAGCGCGGCGTCTAATGGCCCGCGGTGCACGTTTTGTGGAGGGTTTCGCCATCGGTTGCCGCGCAAGAATACTACGCGAGCCGCAGCCATCTTTCACTCGCGAAACACGTCGCGCCGATAAAGTCGAGGTTTCTTTCTAGCTTGGACCAAACAACTTTAAGTGAGCGCCGACTCTCTTGCAGGCAACAAGCGCTGAGCGGGGCGCCCGCCGTTTCGCGATCGCCCCGCTCAGGAGTTTCAGGATTTATATTGTTCTCAGTTGTGTGGCTTGTCTGATTTATCAGACTTGTTCGGCTTGTCTTGTTTCGCTGGCTTGTCCTGCTTCGCAGGTTTCTCCTGCCGCTGACGTTCTTGCTGCTGTTTTTGTTCCAATTTTTGCTGCTGTTGCCCATGTTTTTGTTCGAGCTGCTGCAATTGTTGTTGTTGTTTTTGTTCAAGCTGTTGCTGTTTTTGTTCTTGCTGCCGTGCCCGCTTGTCGTCCATCGGAGGCTGCTGCCTTTGCTCGGCCTGAGGCGGCCTTTGATCAGTCTGCGGCTGCCGGTCAGTCTGAGGTTGCCGCTGATCGGCTTGGGGCTGTTGCCTCCGGGAATTGTCCTGCTCGATCTTCTGGCGTTGCTGGATTTGCTGCTGTTCGATCCTCTGGCGTTCCTGGTCTTGTTTCAGGCGCAAATCTTGGAGCTGTTGCTCGTGTTTTTGTTCGAGTTGCGGGTTGGCGTTACCGGCATTGCCCGGGCGCGAAGAGGGCGGACGATCGTTGTAGACGTGCGGGTTGCCCTGGTTCGCAGGAACGTTGCCCGGCTTATTGGTGTTCGGAGGGTTGCCCCGATTGGGCGCATCTTCGCGGACTGGCGGGTTTGGCGGGTTCGTGTTTCCCGCTGCTGCTGGCGGATTGGCGGGCTTATTGGCGTTCGGAGGGTTGCCTTGGTTGGGCTGATTTTGGCCGGGAAAGGTCGGCGGAGCTGGACGATTTGGGTTGCGATCCGGCATGTCGGCGCGAACGGCCGGTGCGTTCTGCGCAGGAGCCTGCCGGACCGGCGGTGCCATCTTGATGTTGGGACGCGCCACCTGAGCGTTTTCCGGCTGAGCCTGGCGAATCTGCGAAATTGCCGGAGGCCTGCCGCCATTCTCCCGCACGATCTCTTGTTGCTTGGCGAAAGCTACAGGAGCCGGAGGCGGCGCTGTCTTGGCCACAACCGGGCGGCTGATAATCGGGCTCGGCGGTCTCACGCGAGCTTCCACGCCCGCGCCGATCACGCTGCGCTGTTGCGGCGCAACGGTTGGCGTCATCGGAGCGACCGGAGCCGCAGCCACTTCCTTCGCGTTCACGCGAATCAAATTGTTATGCACGGATCCCGCCGACACGAAGGTCTCATGCGAGGTGGCGGTCACCGCGTTCACTTGCGTCTGGTTCTGATACGTAACGTTGGTGACGTTCACGGTCTTGTTCACGTAAACGTTGTTGTAGACGTTGGTCACCTGCACGCGGTTGATGACCGTGGTGTTCGAGACGTTCACGTTGGTCACGTACCTCTGGCTGACGTGGTACGACGGGCAATACACGTCACGCGGGCCCAGCGGGAACCATGCCACGCCCGCGGGCGCGCCTCCAGCGACCACTCCAACTCCCCAATGCGCGCCGCCAACCCAAGCCACCAGCGCCGGCGCGTACACGGGCCGCACGTACGCCACGCCAACTACCGCTCTCGGCGGAGACGGCACCCAGCCCCACACTCCGCCGACAACTACCCAGCGGCCATAGTGGAACGGAGCAAAGCCCCACGGTTCATCGTCAACCCAGGTCCATCCCCACGGCGCAATCCAAACCCAATGACCGTAGCGATAAGGAGCCCAGCCGACGACAACGGTGTGCGGGAACCACACGTTGCCGTATTCCGGCACGGGGCGCCAGCCGCCGTATTCATCGAGATCTTCGTAGCCGACCACGTCATCGGAAACGTAGCGCGCGGAGGCGGAATGCTCTTCGCGGCGATCGCGGCCGTAGCACCATTGATCGAAGTCATCTTCGTCTTCAAGACCGCGCTGGAGGTTGGCGTCCAACTGGTCGGTGCCGTTGAAAATGCCTTCTTCGCGCGCGTGAATCGTATAGGCAGAGCCTCCGCCGGTAATTTCCCCTTGGCCATCGCGAACCGCGACGACGGTGGCGTCGCCGGCTTCGTTCACACTAATGCGGTAACTCCCGGGACGAAGGATGGACAGCGCCAAGTTCGGCGTATCCACTTCGAACGTTTCGTCATCGCCCAGCCGCCGCACGCGAATGTTCAGCGTGCCTTCGGTCAGGCGCAGTTGCGTCACGTCGTCAGTAAGGTTCAAAAAAGAAAAGCCGGTATGATCGGAAAGCCGGATCACCGCGTAGCCGAGATGCAACTCGGCGCGAGAGCCGTCATCGGACCAAAGTTTGTCGCCCGTGGTCATCGGGCGGTTCACGACTGCAGCAACCCAGTCGTCAGTGCCCGCGGGATTGAACGAAACGTTGCCGTGGGCGTAGGCAAGCCGCGCCACGCGGCTGGGGGGATCGTCTTCATCGGCAGCGGCACGCTGCGGCGCAAGCATCGCCACCAAAAACAGAACACTTAGGAAACTCACCAGTTTGAGCAGCTGTTTTCTCATGACTTACTCTCTCCTGAAACTCCTGCGGCATTTCCTATTCTTGCCGCGTAATCCCACGTCATTGATTACAACAGGGGGCCAGATTGCTGGGGTTCCATTACGAGCCTAACACTTC
>DATDNK010000418.1:0-5182 GCA_036518275.1 Candidatus Acidiferrum sp. | reverse complement strand
TGTGGGTCCGTGCCAGCACCACGAGCTGGCTTTGGCGCCTTTGCAGCCTTTGCTGGCTTAGCGGTTCTTGCCTTCGAAGGAACCGTTTTCCTGGTCGCCGATTTCTTTTTCTTCAGCTTCGTCGCCATAGGAGCCAAGACTATAGCATGGAGGAAAGTGCTGCGAGCAACTTACGGAAGGCTTTTCCGCGATGACTGTGCTGATTTTTCTCTTTTGCTGAGAGTTCTGCGAATGTTTTCTTCAAGGCGGGAAAATAAAATACAGGATCGTAGCCGAATCCTCCTGTGCCCCGTGGTGAGTCCAATATCTGACCATCCACGCGATCTGTGACCACTGCCAAAGCTCGCCCTTTTTGCGCCAGCGCAATCGCACAAACAAAATGAGCGGCGCGCTGCTCGCCAACTTTATTGCACATTTCACTCAAAAGCCTCTCGATGCGCTTAGAGTTCTGCCCGTTTATTCCTGCGTATCTCGCCGAATGAACGCCTGGCGCCCCACCGAGAGCAGGCACGACAAGTCCGGAATCATCGGCGAACACCAATCCTTCGTGCAACCGCGAATAGTGCAGCGCCTTGCCTGCTGCGTTTTCGGCAAAAGTTGGAGCATCTTCTTCAAACACGGGAAGGAAGGCGAACTCAGGCAGCAATTCCAGTTCCACGAAAACGGAAGACGACGCAGTCTCCGCCAGCGCGCGATACTCCTTCAACTTTCCGGGATTCGACGAGGCAAGAAACAGCTTAACGGGCGCGCGCACTGAATTTCAGGGGCAGCACGGCGCGTTGTTCGTCGGTGAGCCGGCGGATTCCCGCGGCTGCAAGCGCAAGCAAATCCTGCATTTCGCTTCCGGTGAACGCGCGACCTTCCGCGGTGGCTTGGATTTCCACGAAATGCCCGCTACCAGTCATGACCACGTTCATGTCCACTTCGGCGCGCGAGTCTTCTTCATAAGCGAGGTCCAGGAGCGCGCGGTCATTCACGATGCCGACGCTTGTGGCAGCCACGGTGTCAATCAACGGGGAGTTCTTCAAGATTCCCGCGGCCGTCATGCGTTCGAACGCCAGTGCCAGCGCGACGAACGCTCCTGTGATGGAAGCGGTTCGTGTTCCACCGTCCGCCTGAATCACGTCGCAATCGAGCCACACGGTGCGTTCGCCAAGCGCCTCCTGATCGGTCACCGCGCGCAGCGAGCGGCCAATCAATCGCTGAATCTCCAGCGTCCGCCCCGACTGCTTCCCCCGTGCGGCCTCCCGTGGCGTTCGTTCTTCCGTCGCGCGCGGCAACATTCCATATTCGCTAGTCACCCAACCTTTGCCGCTGCCCTTCAAAAAAGTCGGCACTCCATCATCCACCGTGGCGGTGCAAATGACGCGCGTGTTTCCCAGTTCGATTAGCACGCTGCCTTCGGCCGTGGAAATAAAATCCGGCGTGATTTTTAGAGGGCGCATTTGGTCCGAAGCTCGGCCGTCGCTTCTCACTGGTCCTCCTGCTCCCATCTTCTCACGCGTTCCTCACATGATTGCTTTCGCTACGGCTGCGCCAGTTTGACGGCGATACCATCCGGTGTCAACGCCGGCGCAACTAACGATCCCGCTTTACCGGCGGCTGGCGGCGTGGCGGGGTTTGCTGGCGTCTGCGCTGCACCAGCATTTACATCAAACGTTCCTGTCAGGTCGACGTGTCCCGCCAAGGTTTCGACTTCCTGTCCGTGAATGAGAATCTTTAGTCGCTTTACCTGGGGCACATTTGCTTGCAAAGTGCGCGCCAGGGAGTCCACAGCCAATTGTTCGCTCGCGATACCCGACGGTATGGAAGTTGCCAGCGCCTCGGAAAAATCGGCGATTGCTGTGCCATCCGGTAAAACATAAAACGCAAGTAGCACGGCGTCCGGCGGCAGTGTGCGGAGCTCGGCATCCACAGGGCCCGCCAGCAGCGTGTTCAATACCTGCTTCGACCGCAGCACTGGGTCACTCGAAAGCGGCAGCTCAACCACCACGGGCGCCAGAACGGAATTATCCGCGTCGGAGAGCCAGAAAAGCTTGGCCTTCGCGCGGGGATCGCTTGGGTTCATTGGAACCTGTTGGATCAATTCGCGCCGCGCCTGTTCTTCGCTTTGCTGCTGTAATCGCGCTGCTCGTTTCATCCGCCTCCGAAGAATGGGAACAAAAATCGCCGCGCCAATCACCGCAAACACCAGCAGCGTAGTGAGCCAGAACTTCCAGCGTACCCTTGCGGGTTCCGTTGTGAATTCCGTCACGGCAGAGCTCCAGCGGTACTTGCCACTACGTACAACGGCTTGAAAGCCGCCACGCCGCGCGCAATCGCATCTGCCACGCCCGGGGCCATGTGATCGAGGTCCGCACGGTCATTCACAACTACGCTGGACACCTCAACTGCAATCGCCGGCGCCGCCGTTGTCCGAAGTTGACGTATGGTTGCGGTTTGTGCTGTATCCGGTGAGCCCTTGAACCGCTGTGTGAGCATTCCCTGCACCAGGTCACCAAGTTTTCGGCTCAGTCCCAGATACGGCGACTGTGCGATGTCCCATGGAATGAAGCCGTTCGCTGCCGTTACGGACGACAGGTCCGAATTGACATAGACCCGTACAGTTCCGGGGATTCCCGTCGACGCAATGTGCAGTGTTATAAAAACTGCCGCGCGCTGCGCATTGGCAATTGCCGAGCGGTCGTCGAAGGAAGGATTATCATTCCCTTGCCGAGTCTGCACCACTTGGATCCCTTGTTGTTCCAGCGCGCGCCGTACCTCGGCCGCGAATTCGAGTGTAATTTCACTCTCTTGAATGCCCCCGGTTCCGCGTGCGCCGAGGTCAGTTCCACCATGTGCCGGGTCCAACACCACAACATTTAACCCACCCTGGGTTGTTTGTGCCCCTATTGCCGACGCCGACCCTGCCGGCACTGCCGTTGCGCTCAGTCCTGCGGGAGCCGTTGCAGGGGGCGGCGATCCCGTGGCAGGTTGTTGCGTTTGAGAGGAAGTTTGCAACGCGAGCGCCATCACTGCGCTTGCAAATAGCAAGGAGGCCGTTCCACAAATGGTGAGGAGTCTTAGTCGCTTGGAGTTTCCCACATTGGGCAGCATATCAAATCTGGCAGCCAATCGGCGCTGTTGGCTCGTCAAAATCGCAGCGAATTAGGGAACAACCAAGCCCGCCACGGCTTTCTGCTGTCATTTTTTTGGCTTACCGGTCCGTGGACGCCCCCGTTGTGGCCACGGGCTTCAGGTTTTCCTTTTTCAGAAGCGCGTTGACGCTTGCCAGATCTTTGTTCTGAAAATCCGCCCACCGCGCCAGCGTTTCCTCCGCAGCTTTGTCCCATTTCTCGCTGGCGGTTTGGGCATCCTCTGTAGGCGCCGCGTCAGCGCTCTCCACGATGGCCATCAGGCCATTCAAGGCCGACGCCACTTTCGCCAGTGTTTCCGCTTCTTTGCTGGGAAGCGCAAGTCCGAACAGACCGAACCCGGCGCCGGCATCCGGCGCGACCATCGCTTCCAACTTCTGATCTAGTCCTTCAAGCGCTTTGACGATTTCAAGTTTCCCGCTCGCATCCTTCTTGCGAGCATCGGTTTGCTTCCGCAACTGTGCGATCTGTTGTAGCGCCATGGCAACTTCGTTCTGGCGAGCCGATAGCTTCGAAGCGAGCTCGAACTGGCGCACCAACTCTTCCTGCGTGGCCTTCACGCGCGGATCCATCTTGACGGTCAAGGTTTGAGTGTTGTTCTTGCCGCGCGCCGTCAGTTGCACCGTGTATTTTCCCGGCAGTGCCAGAGGTCCGGAAGGCCTTCGAAAGGATGCGCGCACACCTTTTGCTGGCGGATAACGCAAGTCCCACACGAAGCGGTGCATTCCCGCCTCGAGTGACAGTCTTGGAGGTTCAGGGACCCAGGAAGCGGGAAAAGGCAATTCGTTCGCATTTACCTTGGGTATTTCGTCGTCGCTCGCAAACCGCCGCACCAGCCTCCCATCATTGTTGAAAATTTCCAATTGAATCGGCGCTACAGATTTTTCCTTCAAGTAGTAGTCCACTACCGCGCCACTGGGAGGATTCGCGGCTAACGCTTCATCGTCCGGTATTGGCGTGCTCTCGTCATTTCCCGGTCGCACGCGATATGCCGTTGCCGGCTGGTACAGCCACACGTCGGCCGCTGCCACGTGCGCATCGATTTGCCGCAGCGGCGTCACATTGTCCAGCACCCAGAACGAGCGCCCGAATGTCGCGATTACCAAATCATTTTCGTGAACCACCAGGTCGCGCACTGAAGTCACCGGCAAGTTGAGTTGCAGAGATTGCCAGTCATCCCCATCGTCAAACGAAACGTACACGCCCTTTTCCGTGCACGCATACAGCAGCCCTTTGCGGAAGGGGTCCTCTCGCACGCAATTCAGGAAGCTGCCGTCAGGAATTCCGTTTGAAACGCGCTGCCAGCTTTTTCCAAAATCCCGCGTGCGGTAAAGATAGGGTTGGTAATCCTCCAATCGGTGCCGGTCCACGGCGGCGTAAGCCGTACCTGGTTCGGAATGAGACGCTTCGATGTGCGTCACCTTGCTCCACGGTGTCAATTCTTTTGGCGTGACGTTTTCCCAGTTTTTCCCGTCGTCCCGCGTCAACTGGACCTGTCCATCGTCGGTTCCCGCCCAAATCTCTCCTTCCTTCACGTACGAAGGGCCAATCGTGTAGATCACGCCGCGCCGTTTTCCCTTCGGAGCATCCGCAGCCGTTGCCGCGTCCAGATTCGCCGGCACGCCTGGATCTTCGCGCGTCAAGTCCGGACTGATGGCTTGCCACGAATTTCCGCCATCCTCCGTTCGAAACACAATTTGCGATCCAAAATAGAGAACGTGTGGATTCAGCGGAGAAAACACCAATGGCAGCGTCCATGTGCGCCGGAACGAGCCTTCAAGCCCAATCGTCGGAGGCATTTCCTGAATCTGCTCATTGCTGAGGTCCTGCCGCGCTACGAATCCGCCGAAGATCACGCCAGGATTTAGCGGATCGGGAGCGATGTAGCCGTTCTCATCACCCGCTTCCAGCGGCCGCCAATCGTGGAAATTCAGGAAGCGATACTTGCTTGCGTTGGCAGTTGCCGCAGGCCCGCTATCCTGCTGCGCTCCGTACACCCAATATGGAAACTGATTGTCGGTTATGACGTGATAGAACTGCGCGGTCGG
>DATDNK010000417.1:0-3338 GCA_036518275.1 Candidatus Acidiferrum sp. | reverse complement strand
GCGGTGGGCCGTATTCCGGCGAATACATTGCTTACACGCTGCCAACGGCGGGCGAATGAGAAAACCGGTGTTCTTGTCAGTCCTGGCGTTGATTGCGTCATCGTTCTGGGTATTGCGAGCGCAAGCGCCTGGCGAGACACGTTCGGTCTGGGACGGCGTGTATACCGAAGAGCAAGCCAAGCGGGGAGAGCCGGTGTACCAGAAGGAGTGCGCTGCCTGTCACGGTGCCATGTTGACCGGAGGGGAGTCCGCGCCGGCGCTGACTGGCGGAGCATTCCAGGCGAATTGGAATGGCTTGACGCTGGGCGATTTGTTTGACCGCATCCGGAAGACCATGCCGCTGACCAAGCCGGGAAGCATAACACGCCAGCAGGATGCCGACGTGCTGGCGTTCATGCTGAGCGTCAACAAATTTCCTGCCGGCAGGACGGAGCTCTACCATCAGTCGGAGATGCTGAAGGAGATTCGCTTCGAAACGAAAAAGCCCGCAAAAAATTGATTCACTTCTCCTTCAGAAACGTTTCTCTTGGCTCAAAGAATCTCCAATTTCATAGGGGGATAGTCCGATGAAAAGATTGCTTCCTGTACTTCTACTTGGTGCCGCACTGCTCGGTTATATCGCCGGACATTCTTCGAAGCCTGGCAACGATCCTGGAATTACAACACAAGCGGTGCGTTCGGGCCACTTTGATGATCTGTCGCTCATTCCGAACGCCTACGCGCAGGAGAACAAAACCGAAACTCGGCCTTTCGGTTTCAACTCTCCGCGCCAGCCATCCTTGGCGCCCGACGCGCCTCCGGTCGCCTATTGGAACATCGACGACATTCGCAAAGCGCATATCGAGTTGGCCGAAACGTCGATGAAAGCGGCAGCGCAGCCGGGCAGCGGCAGCTCGCAATCGTTCGGTGGCGGCCCGGTCAACATTTCCACGCGCAATTTCGCCATGTTCATGCTTTATCGCCTGCACCGCGACAAGCCGGTGGCAAGCCTTACCAAGGTCAACAGCGTCTGGGACGACGCGGAAATGCATGCGGGTGCTTACGATTTCTACGTCATCACCGGCGGTACCGGAGAGATGATCGTCGGCGGAAAAATCGCCAACATGCAGAATTTGCGGGACAACGATGGAATCATCCCTGGAGAGTACCGCGGCCAGCCCATCGAAGGCGGGCAAACGTTCAAGGTAAAGCCCGGCGACTGGCTGCTGATTCCGCCAGACACGCCACACCAGCCGAAGCCTGATCCGGGCGGTTTCAGCTATATGATTATGAAGATTAATGTAGGCTCGTATCCCTGGGCGCTGATTCGCTGACGTAGAGGGGAGTTGCGTGTTGGAGAGAGCTCAACGGAGTTCGCCCGGCAGAACGCCTTTTTTGCGCGCTTCGTCGTAGAGCGCCTCGATCTTCGACTCCAACTCTTTCTTCTTATCCTGAAGGGCGCGAATCCGGACTTCAACGGGCTCGCGCTCGTATCTTTTGTCGAGCTTAATGCCGCTTGCGGTGTTCGTGGGCTTGCCGTCGCTGAAATTCTTCAAGTCGGTAATCTGCTTGTTCACGTCCTCTAATTGCTTCTGAAGTTTTTCAAGCTGGCTGCGGACGGATGCAATGTATTGCGGACTGGCTGTCCTGGGGCCCACGGGCTTCGGCTTCTCTTTGGAATCGCCCACGACCGAAACTGCGGCCGGCGATTTGGAGATGTCCTCGTTGGTCCAGACCTTTTTGGATCTTTTTGTGTCCGTCGAAGGGGTCGAATTCTGGGTCTGTGAAGCAGGCGGTTGCGCGTTCGGATCGGTTGTTTGTGCAACCGCGGGAAGCGCTGCAAAAAAGAGCGCGAGAAGGGGCAAAGAAAGTGAACGGAGCATCCCGCCTCCTATCGTTCAACGAGGACGAAACTGCGTAAACAACAGTGTAAAGGGAAATGCTTCAGGGATCTGCGATGGCGGAGTGCGCTTTGTTCAAGTCGCCACGTGCCAGCTCTTTTCGAATGGCCGCGAGGGCTTCCTTTGGCGGACCGATGTAGCGGTAGTTGGAATAGAACGTGCGTTCGTGGATGGAAAATCCCGAAAATAATTTGCGGCCGTCGAAATCGTACTGCGAAAAGGTCGGCATCCAAAGTCCGGGCCGCACTTCATAGCGCTCCTGCATGAAGTGGCTGCCTTTGTAGATCTTCCCAAGAAAGAGCGCGATGGAAATGTTCTCAGTGACATCTCCTTCGATGCGCGCAAGCTCGCCAGACTTTTCGTCGATCCAGACGTAGCCGTGCACTTTGGGGAAAATGGAAGTGAACCTGGAAGTAGGTTTGAACGCCGGATTGGGGGTCATTTCATACTTGGCCAGCATGTCCTCGCCGCGCGGTTCCCGTCCGACAAACGTGAAAAGAAAGGCGTCGCGCGTGGCATCGATGAGAGCGTTGCGGTCTTTGAGGCGCTTCGCATATTTGTTCACGGCATCCCGCTGCGCGCGATTGTTATTGACTATCAGCGCGAGCGCATGTTCCAGGCCTTCCAAACGCGCCCGGTAAGCCGCTTCGTCAGCGGGACTGCCGTCCGCATTCACGGGAACCTTATCCATACCTGTTCCGGAGGGAATGACGCGGGCAATCTTTATGGACGCGGGAATCGGGTCATTGGCATTTTTCCGGGTTTCCAGCCGCTCTATGCGCTCGTACACCTCAAGAGCCGCTTCGTCCTTTTTCTGATTGTTGAGGACTCGGTTCAGGATCCTCGATGGTTCGGGGGCAACCGCCACGTCGGAAGCCGGGACTGCCGACTGCCCCGTCGCGCCAGGAGACACGGCGAGGAGGATAGATGCGACGGGAGCTAAAAAGTGTTTATGCATCGGCAAAAGGGGCGAAAGCACCGCCCGGCTGGCTCATTTATTGGATGAGTCAGGCTACATCAATGTTGTACACCGGTTAAGGTTCAAGCGGCTGTTGCCGGTGTGAATGTGACACTGCCAATCGGCTCAATCGTCAGAAGTTACGGCTTCGGCTTATCGGCGGGTTTTTGCTGCTGCTGAAATTCTTCCGTCCAAGGTGGAACCACGCCGTTCACACGCGCGTAGGCGATCGACTGGCCCAAGTGCTCGCCCCAATGCCGGTCGATCATCATCAGGGCTCCGCGCAGGGTGGTCTCGCGGTTGAACATTTTCTGCGGTTTGTCCGCATCGCCGTCGCTCAAAGCAAGAATGGCGCCGCGGAAATGCACAAAAGATTCCTTGAGCGCTTGCTGGACCTTGGCTTTATCGTTGGAAATAGCCCCTACAGCCTTGGGGTCGAATCCGGCCGGGAATGGCGTTCCCAAGGCCCGGGCAACCCCGTAATTGGCCATGATGATGTG
>DATDNK010000416.1:0-8775 GCA_036518275.1 Candidatus Acidiferrum sp. | reverse complement strand
GATGTGGCCCAGGGTGTTTCTGCCGGCGTCGCCGTAATCGGCGGCATCAGGCAATTCGCCGATGCCGACGCTATCCAGCACAATCCAGAAGACTCTCGTGAACGTATTCACGCTGGCTTCCGTGACCTCTTCGACGAAACTTTATCACAATGGTGCGGCGGCAAATCGTGGACGGAGGTTCAGGTTCTTTAGGGGAACGGTCATTCAGAGGGTGGTTTGGGCGCCCGGCCACCGAAGCCTTTTCCGCTGCGCGTTCGACCCCGGTGTTGTAGAGTATCCCCTTCCGGCGTCTGAACTATTTTTCATCCGTGTGCGTAGTAGAAGGTAGTGGAGGTGTGCCATGCCCGAGGACAGCAATCCACGGCGAGTGTCTCTGGTTCTGCCGATTATCCTCATCACTATCGGTGCGCTTTTCCTGGTGCGCAACTGGCGTCCGGCTTTTGATCCCATGTCCGTTCTGCTGGATTACTGGCCGCTGATTCTCGTGTTCGTGGGGCTGGGAATGGTTTACGACAATTTTCAGAGGAGCCGCAATCCCAACGCGCGTTCGGGAGTTTCGGTGGGCTCGACGGTGGGAATTCTGGCGTTTGTTGTCGTCCTTGTTCTGCTCCTTTGGCATGGTCGGGGCTACGCCCGCAGGCATGGTTATTCTTCACACGAAAGCCACACTTCGCAAACCGTGGATCTTCAGGGAGCAAAGTCCGCACGCGCGAAACTGGATATAGGGGCGGGCGAGCTGACGGTGAGTGCGGGCTCCGCACATGCGCTCGACGCCGATTTCAGATTTACGAACAGCTTTGAAGAACCTCGCGTGGATTACCGCGTCACGGATGGCGTAGGCCAGATCACCATCACCCAGTATTCCCATCCTGTCCACTTTGGCAATTCCAGCAACGAATGGACGCTGCACTTTAGCAAAGACCTTCCTTTGGAGCTGCGCGTGGATATGGGCGCGGGGCAGGGCAACCTGGATTTTCGGGACATTCCCCTCACACGTCTGGATCTTCATCTGGGAGCCGGCGAGGTGAATGTGGACTTGACCGGTGACCGCAAGGCGGATTTGACCGCAGACATCCAAGGTGGAGTGGGCCAGGCTAACATTCGCCTGCCGAAGAGAATTGGCGTTATTGCTCATGCATCGGGCGGTATTGGGTCCATCCGTACAGACGGGCTAAAAGAGGAGGGAGGATCCTATACGAACGAAGCTTACGGAAAATCGCCCACAACGATCCGCCTAAACGTTTCCGGTGGAATCGGGGAGATCGTGCTGACGGAAGAACCGTGACCTGGTATTGGTGAAACGCCTCTCGAATCGACAGTGCCACCCGTCGTTTGCTCGCGTTTGACACTCCCCTTATAATTTGAAGTTTGGGCAGTGGATTTAAAACCTGCTGTCTGGGCTTCGCTTTGGCGACTAAACCAATCACGGCATCGGCGGATACTTCGAAGCCGGAACAAGACACGCTGCATGTCCGCGGCGCGCGCGTCCATAACCTCAAGAACATCACTGTAGATGTCCCGCATAACGCCATCACGGTCGTTACCGGTGTGAGCGGCTCGGGGAAATCCTCGCTTGCCTTCGACACGATTTACGCGGAGGGCCAGCGGCGCTACGTTGAATCGCTGTCGGCCTATGCACGGCAGTTTCTTGAGCGCATGGAAAAGCCGGACGTCGAAGAAATCTCGGGGATTGCTCCGGCGGTGGCGATCCGTCAGAAGAATTCCACACGCAATCCGCGCTCAACGGTGGCGACGTCCACGGAGATTTATGATTATCTCCGGCTGTTGTTTGCGCGATGCGGGCAGACGTTTTGCATCAAATGCGGCGCGGAAGTCCGCAAAGACAATCCGGACGAAATCGCCACGCGGGTCCTGGTGCTTCGGCCCGGGCGGCGATTCTATGTTCTCTATCAGTTTCGGACCGCGGCGCCCGCGCTGCCCGCCGGTTCGAAACGATCGAGCAGAAAGGCGTCGGCTGCTCCCACAGCGGATGCAGTGCGGCAAGGGCTGCTCGAATTGCAAAAACGCGGCTTTAATCGCTTGTACCAGGCGGGCCGAGTCCACGAATTTTCCTCGCCGGAGACGCTGCTCGACGTTGATTTTTCGAAACCGGTTTATGTGCTTGTTGACCGTTTGGCAGTGAATCCCGAGTCGCGCTCGAGGCTGGTGGACTCCATCGAAATTTGTTACCGGGAAGGGCAGGGCGAGGCGATTTTGGAATTTATCGGCGACGCCTCGGGAAGTGCCGCGGAGCGCCTGACATTCAACGAACGCTTCGAATGCAAGAACGACGGTACCGTGTATCAAGAGCCGGAGCCGCGGCTTTTTTCCTTTAACAATCCTTACGGCGCCTGTCCGCGCTGCCAGGGCTTCGGCAACACCATCGATTTCGATTTGAATCTGGTGGTTCCCGATCCTGGCAAGTCCATCGAAGAGGGCGCCATCGAACCGTGGACCAAGCCGCGCTACAAGGGTCTTTTTCAGGATTTGAAGACGTGGTCGCGCGAGCGCGGCATCCCAACAAACGTTCCCTGGCGGCAACTAACTGGCGAGCAAAAGCGCCTGGTTCTCGAAGGGGATCCGGAAAACGATTACGAGGGCGTGAAAGGATTTTTTCAATGGCTGGAGCGCAAGAAATACAAGCTGCACGTGCGCGTTTTTCTGAGCCGTTACCGTGGCTATGCTACGTGCCCTGAATGTGGGGGCACACGCTTGCGCACCGAAGCGCGCGCCGTGCGCATCGCCGGGAAATCCATCACCGAGGTTTGCGAGTTCACGGTCAAGGGAGCGCGTGCTTTCTTTTCGGACTTGCAGCTCTCCGAAGTGCAATTGAAGATCGCCGACAAAATTCTGGAAGAAATTCGCACGCGTCTACAGTTTTTAGATGAGGTAGGACTCGACTATCTCACTCTCGACCGCCTGACTTCCACGCTATCCGGTGGAGAGTCGCAGCGCATCCAGCTTGCGACATCCCTCGGTTCTCACCTGGTCGGAGCGCTATACGTGCTGGATGAACCTTCCATCGGTTTGCATCCTCGCGACACGCAACGTTTGATCGACATCCTGAAGTCGCTCCGTGATTTGGGGAACACGGTTCTCGTTGTGGAGCATGACCCCGATACGATTCAAGCCGCCGATCACGTTATTGACCTGGGGCCCGGCGCTGGGGAGCTTGGCGGCAAGCTGCTTTTTGCAGGCCCGTACAGCGCAATTCTCCAGGAATCCAAATCGCTTACCGGCCGCTATCTCAATGGCGAATTGCGCATTCCAGTTCCCAACAAGCGCCACAAGCCGGCGGGAAAATTTCTGCGCCTTTTCGGCGCCTACCTGCACAACCTGCAAAACCTCGATGTGATGATTCCGCTCGGCACGCTCACGGTGGTGACCGGAGTGAGCGGCTCGGGCAAATCCACGCTGGTGCACGACGTTTTGTACAAAGCCCTGGCAGCCAAACGCGTGGGCGGCAGCGTCAAGGAATTTTGCGACCGGCTCGAGGGCGATGCGGACTTGCGCGAAGTGGTTATCGTGGATCAGTCGCCCATCGGGCGCACGCCGCGTTCGAATCCCGCCACGTATTTGAAAGCCTTCGACGCCATTCGCGAAGTCTTCGCGGATACGCCCGACGCCAAGCGCCGTGGCTACGCCGCCGGCCATTTTTCGTTCAACGTCCCCGGCGGACGCTGCGAAACGTGCCAGGGCGACGGCACGGTCACCGTCGAAATGCAGTTTCTCGCGGACGTCGAACTCATCTGCGAGGAGTGCCGTGGCACGCGCTTCAAGAGCGGTGTGCTGGAAGTGCGTTACCACGGTAAGAACATTCATGAAGTGTTGCAATTGACCGTGCGCGAAGCGCTGGCGTTTTTCATCAACGTCCCTAAGATTGTGTCAAAGCTGCGCATCCTCAACGAAATCGGACTTGGCTATCTGCGCCTTGGCCAGTCCGCCACGACGCTTTCCGGCGGCGAAGCGCAACGCCTAAAGCTTGCCGCGCATCTCACGCAAACGGACAATTCGGGAATTCTTTACATTCTCGACGAGCCGACCACAGGTCTGCATTTTGACGACATCGCTAAATTGCTTAGCGCTTTCCGCAAGTTGCTGGACGGCGGCGCATCGCTGTTGGTGATCGAGCACAATCTCGACATCATCAAGTCCGCGGACTGGCTCATCGATCTCGGGCCGGAAGGCGGCGACCAGGGCGGCAAAATTGTCGCCACCGGAACTCCCGAGCAGGTGGCTCGCAACGCGCAATCCTACACCGGCCGGTTTCTCTCTCGCGTTTTGAACGGCAATGGGCAGGTCCGCTCAGCAAACGGTCAGGCAAAGCGCCCAGCCAACGGAGCATCCAAGTCCAATGGTGCCTCGGCGACAATCGCAAATGGAAACAAAACGGCTCCCGCGGAACCATGACCCCTTGGCACTTTCCTAAACTCGCCGCGCTCGCATCCTTCGCCGCTGGATTTGTGGTTTTTTTTCAAGTGTCGACGCATTCCGAGGCGCAAGGCTCCGCGGGTAAGGTAGCGCTGCTGACGGATGCTCTTCCTTTGTCTCGAGCGCAGACGTCCTCGAAAGCCCAGTCGTCCGGTCAGGCAAAAAAGCAAAAACTCGCCAATCCCCTCAACGACCTGCTCGATGAAGCACAGCGCGACATCGATCAGAATCAGTTTGAAGCCGCTATCACGCCTCTTCAAAAAGTTCTCGCCGAAGAGCCAAACTTTGCCTACGGGCATTTTCAGCTCGCTTATGTCTATACCGCGCTGAAAAAGCCGAAGGAAGCGCGGGTGGAATATGAGCGCGCTGCTGCCCTCGATCCCAAAATGTCGGCAGCCTACGTGAATCTGGGCATACTGCTTCTTGATGGCCGCGAAGACGCTGCCGCCGTTGCGCCGCTTCGCAAAGCCGTTGAGTTGCTTCCCGCGGAAAGCCGCCCGCGGTATCTCTTGGCAGTCGCGCTGGACCGCTCCGGCGATCGCGCAGGCGCCGCCGAAGCGTTTGATGCGCTTTTGCATCTCGATCCCAACGATATCAACGCAATCGAATACCTGGGATGGAGTGCACTTCGTTCGGGCAAGCCCGCGGAAGCCGAAACGCGATTCCGTCGTGCCGTGGAAGTTCAGCCCAAGGAGCCTGACGGGGTCCGCGGCCTCGCCGAAAGCCTTCAGGCACAAAAGAAGCCCGAGGCCGTCGGCGCTTATCGCGATTATCTAGAGCTTGTGCCAAATGACGCGGGAGCCCGGACTCGCTTTGTTCATCTACTAATGGATCAAGGACAAAATGACGCGGCGCTTGCCGAACTGGACCACGCCGACGCGGGCAAGCCTTCTGTCGAGTCGCTGAAGCTTCGCGCGGACATCCAGATTGCGCAGAAGAAATGGGCCGACGCCATCGCGACATTGCATCAGGCAGTGACGCTTGCGCCAAATGACGCGCAGCTTCGCGGCGGGCTGGGGCGCACGTTCTTGCAAGTCCGCGATTTCCCCAATGCGGAGAAGGAACTCAAAGCCGCGATCCATCTCGATGCAAAAAACGTTGACTATTGGAAAGATCTCAGTTCCACCTACTATCTGTCGAAAAACTATCCTGCCACGCTTGCAATGCTCGACCAGGTGGAAAAGTTCGAAGCTCCCGGCGCAGGGAGCTGGTTTGTCCGCGCGCTCTGTTACGATAGTTTGAATCAGCCGAAACCAGCCCTGGAGGCCTATCAGAAGTTCCTGGAGCTCGACCAGAACAAGAATCCCGACCAGGTCTGGCAGGCTCAGGAGCGGAGCAAGGTCCTGCGGCGCATGCTGGAAGGAAAAAGGTGACCGATGAGGATGCCTTCGAAGCGCCAGCAAACGCTCGGCTCCGCGGCGATGCTTTTCCTAATGCTTTTTCCGGCCGTTGCCCAGGAAAGCGTCGCGGAACTACAGGCCAAGTTCGATCGCGAAAGCAATTCCGTCAAGAAAGCAAAACTTCTGGTAAAGCTGGGCGACGCGCAATTTGAGGAGTCGCGTACTGCGGGAAAGGCTGGGGACCACAATGCTGTTGACGCGACCATGGAGAAATTCCGCGACAACGTCCGCGCCGCTCTCGAAGCTTTGAAGAAGCAGCATCCCGACGCCGAAAAACACTCCAATGGCTACCGGCAGATGGAAATGCAGGTGAAACAGGGAATTCGGGAAGTGGAAGATTCGATGCTCGCCGCGCCCGCGCCTTATAAACCTCCTCTGCAAATCGTTCGCCAGGACTTGATTGCCATGGACGACGAGCTCATCCGGCTGCTCTTTCCTCACCGGCCTGCCGATAGCAAGCCGCCTTCGCCCCCTGCGGAGAAACAACCATGAAACTCAAATCCACAATTCCTTTTTTTATGTGTTGTTGCCTGTTTCTCGTTTCTGGTTCCATTTACGCGCGGGGGGCGCAGGAAAAGGATTATTTAAGCGCCGTCGAAGCCGACAAAATCCGGGACGCGGAAACGTCCGCCGAACGCATCAAGCTGTTCCTCAGTTTTGCGGAAGACCGGTTGAAGAAATTCCAGTATGAAATCGAGCATCCCTCGTCGAACCGCCACACGGAAATGCTCAACGCCCTTCTCAATGCTTACATCGGCTGCGTCGACGACGCAGCGGACGTGATGCAGCTCGGAATCGAAAAGCAGGAAAACATCCGCAAGGGCATCGACATGATGGCCTCGCGCACTAAAGATTTTCTTCCGATTCTTGAAAAGTACTCCGCGAATGGGCCGGAGCTGGAACTGTATAAGGACAATCTGGACGACGCTATCGAAGGCACGCGCGACGCCATGAACGATGCGGAGAAAGCAAAAAAGAAGGTGGCGCCTCCTCCGGTGCGCCGAAAGCATTGACGCATAGAACACTCACGCGCGGAAGCGAAGCTTGTCTGTCATTGCGAGCGAGCGAAAAATCTGCTGCAGGTTTCTCCCGTGTTGTAGCTCAACCTTCAGGACTGAGGTTTCGGAGCCGTGAGAATTTCCTCTTTTCAGTGTGTCCAATATGGGTCTTGCGGCGGCGGCCACTTTCATGGGGAAATGAGAGCGTGACGAACGTACGCGACAATACGAATTCTTTTGTTCCCCGAGGCGCCGCTCTTTTTCAGCGCATGTTTACCCGGCTGGGCTGTGAAGGCCGGCCTCCGCGGTTTTACGTGGAGTTTTATCCTTATTCCAGCCTGACGCTCACCATTCGTCGCCGCGAAGAAGTGGTTTACGTGCGGTTTTCCGACCTCCTCTGCCGCGCGCCCATTCCTGTGCTTGAGGCGGCAGCCGCGCTCCTGCTGGGGCGCGTCTACCGTCGCAAGGCGCCGGCACCGCTCGTAGCTCCCTACTTGGAGTACGCACGCTCCGGCCGCACGCGCAGCCGAATGAACCGCATGCGTCTCCACCGCGTTCGCCGGCGACACGCAGGCGCGCAAGGCCGGCATTTCAATCTGGAAAGACTTTTCGACGAATTAAACGGAAAGTATTTCGCTGGCCACTTGCAAAGGCCGCACATCGGCTGGAGCCTCCGTGGCTGGCGCCGGCAATTCGGCTGCTACGATCCGGGTCCGAATCAAATCCTCCTGAATCGCCGCCTGGATCATCCGCGCGTTGCGCAATGCGCCGTGGAGTACGTTCTCTTTCACGAGATGCTGCACGTCAAGCATCCTACGCGACGCTCCGGCTGCACGCTGGTTTCCCATTCCCGCGAGTTTCGCGCGGAAGAAAAGCGTTTTGCCGAATTCGCACGCGCCCGCCGGATCCTCGACAGTTTATCTTGACCCGCGAAGAGCCTCACTCGTCAAGACGGTGTAGAATCACTGCCATGATCGCGATGATGAGGCGCAGCGCGTCGCTACACTCGCTCCTGAGTGCCTATCTGTGGCTAATCGCATGGATTCCCCTCGGCAACTGGAACCGGCAGCGCGAAGGAACCTTGCTGCAAGCTATTCAGAGCGGCGCAGGCGTCCACGCCGGAGATTGGGGCATGTTGGCGTTCGTTACGCTGCCCGCGGTTTTGTTTTGGGTGGCGTACAAGCGAAATAGCTTCTGGTTTGCTGTGCCAGCCTTGGCTCTCGATGTCGTTTGGTTAGTGCTGCAAATCCAATCCTGGTGGGTTCCCTATATTTTCGGAACGGAAGGATGGCAGCTGGCGTACGCCAAGGGTCCGACGACCAAGTTGCTACCTTCTTTTGGCAACCACGTCGCCCCGGACGGCATGCATTTCCTCATTCACGTGCTGCTCGTTGCCGCGCTGTTGACCGGCCTCGCCGGTTTCCGTCAGCTCAAGCGGGTACGATGGAACCAAGGGGATCGAATTTCGGCTGGATAACCAGATGTGGGGAAATTAGATCGAGACCGCCGGTGAGAACCTTACTGAGTTAGTCTTTTTTGTCTTTCTCCACTTCCTTGTAGAGCTTTTCGAGCTTCTTTTTGATTCTTGCTGCGTCTTCCGCATGCGGGTACAAATCGAGGTATCGCTGGTAGGACTTGATGGCTTGCTTCTTTAGCCCCTTTTTTTCCTGTGCTTCGCCGAGATAACGGAAGGGAATCGCGTAGCCGGGCTTGGCTTCGATGGCATCCTGAAAGCGGTCGATGGCGGCATCGTAATCGCCTTTGTGCATGTAGTGCTCGCCTACTTCGATGTCCTTTTCCGCGCGCAAGGGGTCCCACATGGGCTGATCGAGAGCGTTCTTCGTTGCGGAATCCTTGTTGGCAGAGTCTTTGGCTTTGTCGGGCTTCTTGGCGGGACCCGCAGCATCCGGCGGTTTCGATGACGACCCCTGCTGCGGCTGCTGCGC
>DATDNK010000415.1:0-9810 GCA_036518275.1 Candidatus Acidiferrum sp. | reverse complement strand
GGGATTGCGCGGCACTTTCGCGAATCGCAGCGCCCGCCCTTAGAAGATGTTTTGCTGAAGGATCGCAGCGTCGCGGGACGCATTCTTCTTGCGGGCGGGCTGGCGCTGATCCTGCTGGGATTCCTTCACGGTGCCTATTATGCGGGAGTCGATCTTTACCGTCACGAGGCACTGGATTACTCGCTGCTTTCGCAGATGACCATTACCGCCGCTGCGAAGAATGCAGCGGCGTTGGATAGCGCTCTGGCCGAATACGGGCAGCTGGGCGGCGAGAAGGCGGTGAACATCGCTGCGCATGCACACGCGATCGAGTTTGGGCTGTTGGCCATGCTATTGGCATTCTTTCAACCATACGTGAGCCTGCGCGATTCATGGAAGCGAAATTGGGCGTGGGTTCTGCTCTTTGGCTCCCTTGGGCTGCCGGTATTTGTTTTGCTGGAAATGAAGCTAGGGTTGCTTGCAGGCGGAATCGCGGACGTAAGCGGATTGCTGGTAATTGTCGCGCTGCTGGCGATGTGGATAGGGATCGTGCGCTACACGGGAGAAATTGACGCGTCGTTGTCGCTCAACAAAGAGGGAAAGCGATGAGCGCAGCGAGGCGACTGCTTATCGTCGGAGGAATCGCGCTGGCGCTGCTGGGCATGATTTATGGCATGTGGTACGCGGTTTTCGCGGAGCACCAGGAGCTCGATGGGATGGGGAAGTCTTTGACAGTGAGTTTTATCGCGACGGCGAAGGGAGACTCCGTCGCAGCCGGAGCGGCTCTGCGGGAGTACAGAAAGTTGAAGTATAGCTACGACCGCCACGTGGACGGGCACGGGCATTGGATTGGACTTGCAATGGTTTTGGTCGTGTTGGGAATCGCGCTGGAGCGCGTGGGCTTCAACGAACGATTAACGATGCTATTGGCAGTTGGGTTGGTACTGGGATCGTTTCTTTTTCCATTGGGAGTGCTGCTACAGACGTTCAGCCACGGACCCGCGCCACAAGCAGTCGCGGTTGTGGGATCGGCGCTGGTCATTTTGTCGTTGGCGGGGATGACGGTGGGGTTTGCGGTGCCGGGCACGAAGTGACTGAGCAAGTGGAGAGTTTGAGGCGGAAAGAACAGCCCACGCACGGTGAGCTTAAGAGAACCGCACCGCCTTGCTACATGGATTCGAGAGAACTAGAATGACGGCGGCAAAAAGTTGGCCTTTGAACCTCTTTAGCGCACAGCCACATCTGGCTCAGCACCTGCGCCAAAGGAAGAACGAAATCTAACGTGTACGCCGCGCCATTTTCGTATCATCGCGCCGCCTCGGTGCAGGAAGCGGTGAAGCTGCTGCAGGAACTTGGCGAGGACGCGCGAGTGATTGCGGGCGGACAGAGCTTGATTCCGCTGATGAAGATGCGAATGGCGCGTCCGGCGGCGCTGATCGATATCAATTTCATTTCTGGCCTGGGCGACATCAATAACTCCAAAGAGGAATTGCGGTTCGGCGCATTGGTGCGGCACGCGGATTTGGAACATTCCGCGGCAGGTGTAACTGTTCCGATTCTTCACGATTGCGCGGCGGGAATAGCGGACGTGCAGGTGCGCAATCAAGGAAGCATTGGCGGATCGTTGGCGGAAGCGGACCCGAGCGGCGATTGGGGAACGGCACTGTTGGCACTGGACACTACTGTGGTTTGCGTTGGACCGAACGGCCAGCGGTCGATTCCGCTCGAAGAGTTCATCAAGGACGCGTACACGACGGCGCTGGCGCACGAGGAAATTGTTACGGAAGTGCGGGTGAAGACGCCGCCAAAAAGCAGCGGCGGTGCGCATCTGGCGTTCAAGCGCAGCGCCCCTGTGTATCCCACGGCGAGCGTGTCGGTGCAACTGATGCTTGGGGATCACAACACTTGTAAGGATGCACGGATCGTTTTGGGATGTGTGGGGCTTACAGCGATTCGCGTGAAAGAGGCAGAAAAAGCACTGCGGGGGAAGGTGCTGGACGACAAAAAAATTCGGACTGCGGCAGATGCCGCGCGAGCCGCGGCAGATCCGCAGAGCGACATGCGAGGATCTGCGGATTACAAACGGGTGCTTGTGGGAGCTTTGGTGAAGCGCGCCATCGGCATTGCGGTGCGGCGGGCGCGTGGCGAAAGTGTGGCAGCGGGACATGAATATGCCGGACGGTAAGAAGTCTCTTGTGCGCGTTCGGGTGAACGGGGAAGCGCGCGAGGCTAAGGTCGAACCGCGAACGCTGCTGGTAGAGTTTCTGCGCGAACAGCTGAATCTGACCGGTACGCACGTTGGCTGCGACACGTCGTACTGTGGCGCCTGTACGGTGATTCTGAACGGGAGAACGGTGAAATCGTGCACGTTGTTTGCGCCCATGGCGGACGGCGGAGAGATCACCACAGTGGAAGGGTTGGCGAAGGACGGAAAGCTGCATCCGATTCAGGAGGCGTTTGCGGAGTGCCACGGCTTGCAGTGCGGCTACTGCACGCCGGGGCTCTTGCTTTCCACGCTGCAACTACTTAAGAAATACCCCAAGCCCACGGAGGAGCAGATTCGTAAAGGCATTGCCGGGAATACGTGCCGATGCACGGGCTATCAGAATGTTTTCAAGTCCATCCGCATGGCGGCCGCGGAAATGGAGAAGCGCTAAGAGATGGAAATCAAACTCGCCGGTGATTTCACGGTGCAGAGAACTCCGGCGGAAGTGTACAGCTTCCTGGTGGATCCAAACCGTTTCTGCCCGCTGCTTCCGGATTTTCAGAGCATGGAAGTAGTTGATGCAAAGAATTTTCTGGTGAAGGTAAAGGTTGGAATTTCGCATATAAGAGGAACGGCGGCAGTGAAGATGACGCTGGTTGAGGAGGAGCCCACGAAGCACGCCGTTTATGAAGGCAAAGGCGAAATTCCGGGCGGATCGACGACTCTGCGGGCACATTTTCAGTTGGAAGACGTTCCGGGGGGACATACCAAGGTGATTTGGACCGGACAGTCCAGCATTCTGGGCCGCATCATTTCCCTGTCTGGAGGCCTGCTGGAGCCGCTGGGGAAGAAAAACGTGCAGAAATTGATTGACGGGTTACAGAGGGCGCTGGCTTAGGCCAAGATTCGAATGGCTGCGAAAACGATCGTGAAGAAAAAGGCGAAGCGCGGACCGGTGAATGACTCCTCCACGAATGGCGCGCGGAACGCGGCAGCGAAATGGGTTGGCCAGCCGATTCGGCGCAAAGAAGAAAACCGGCTGGTGAACGGCAAGGGCATCTTCGTTGATGACGAAAAGATGCCGGGGATGCTGCACATCCGCTTTGTGCGTTCTTCTTATGCGCACGCGAAAATTACGCGGATGGATGTTTCGAAGGCGGAACAATTTCCGGGAGTGGTGTGCACGCTGACGGGCGCGGAGATTAAGAAACAAATGCAACCCTTCATTGAAATTGGGCCAGGTGGCGCGCAGAGAATCGCCGATTACCCGATGGCCGTAGACAAAGTGGTGTTTCAGGGAGAACCGGTCGCCGCGGTCGTCGCAGAAACGCGGCTGGCTGCAGAAGATGCTGCCGAGTTAGTCGAGGTAGATTACGAGCCGTTGCCGCCGGTAGTTTCTGCGGAAGATGCACTGAAAGACGAGAGTCTGCTGCATCCGGCGATGGCTACGAACCGCAATTGGCACGGTGTGTTCGAATACGGCGACGTGGAGAAGGCGTTCAAGCAGGCCGCGCATGTCGTGCACATCGGACGTCTGCACTTCCATCGCTTTTCGAGCACGCCGCTCGAATGCAACGCGATTCTGGCGAACTGGGACCCGCGCTCCGGCGACATCGAGTATCACTGCAACAACACGTTTCCTTCGTTTGCGTCGCAGTTTTTGGCGCCGGCTCTGGGCGTGCGCATCGACCAGATCCATATGAAGAGTTTCGACATTGGCGGAGGCTTCGGCATCAAGATTACGAGTTATCCGTATATGGCGGTGTGCGCATTGGCCTCGCGGAAGGCTGGTGGGCACGCTGTGAAGTGGGTGGAGACGCGTATCGAGCATATGCAGGCGAGCGCGCATGGAAACGAACGCACGTTTCTCGATACGCGCGTGGCGCTGGACAACAACGGCGTCATTATGGCGATCGATTCGAAACATGTGGATGATTGCGGCGCGTTTCCGCGTTACGAGCCGCTTGGCTGCGTGATCTGGGCGCAGGTGCTGCCTGCCACGTACCGCGTAAAGGATATTCGCATTGATATGCATCAAGTGGTGACGAATAAGTGCCCGGTCGGGCCGAATCGCGGTTATTCTCGCATGCAACATTTGTGGTTCATGGAGCGCGTGATTGATATTTGCGGGCAGACGCTGGGGATTCCAGCAGACGAGATGCGGGTGCGAAATTACATTCGCAAGAACGAGATGCCGTACAAAACGCCGAATGGCTGCGTGTATGACTCGGGCGATTACGCGAGCATGCTCGCCATGGCAAAGAAACTAATTGGTTGGGACGATTGGAAGAAGAAACAAGCGGCCGCGCGCAAAGAAGGCCGGTGGATTGGGCTGGGGATAGGCTCGACCCTGGATTCGGGGACGAACAACTTCGGGCAAGCGCGGATTATCAATCCAGATGCGCCGTTTTCGGGGCAGTCCAAAGTTGGCATCGTGAAGCTCGACATTTACGGTGAAGTGGTGGTGAGCATGGGCTCGGTGCCGCAGGGCCAAGGACACGAGACAACGGCAGCGCAAGTCGTCGCGGATGCGTTGAACATCACGCCGGATTTAGTGAATGTGCGACCGGGGTTTGATACCGCGCACAACGCGTACACGGGGCATACCGGAACGTACGCGAGCCAGTTTGCGGTGACGGGCTTGACGGCGATTCACGGCGCGGCAATGAAGCTGCGGAAGGAATTGAGCCGGTTGGCGGCGTGGAAGCTGCGGGCGAAAGAAAAAGATTTGGAATTCGGTGTTGGCGCGCAAGGACCGGAGGTGCGAGCTAAAGGCACGCAGAAAGCGATCAATTATTGGGCGCTGGCGAACCTTGTTAACGTGAACAACGCGGGCATGCCGGAAGCGCTTTGGGACATCACGCTGAATTGCCGTCACGTTTTTCATGCCAACTTCCAGATTCCCGACGTCAAGCGCAAATATGGCAACTTGACACTGACCTATGCGGCGCAGGTTCATGCGGCCGTTGTTGAAGTGGATCGCGAGACGTTTCAGCCGAAGATTCTTGCCTATGCCTGCGTGGATGATTGTGGGAAAGCGGTGAATCCGCGAATCGTGGAAGGCCAAGTGCACGGCGCGGCCGCCCATGGCATCGGCGCGGCGCTGCTGGAAAATTGCCAGTACGATTCGGACGGCAATTTGCTGGCCGCGACTTTCAGCGATTACACGCCGATCACCGCTGCCAATATGCCGGAGCTCTTGTGCGGGCACATGGAAACTCCGTCACCCTTCACCTTGAACGGCGCGAAGGGAATGGGCGAGGGCGGGGCGGCTCCAGTGCACACGATTTGCGCGGCGCTTCAGGATGCCCTCTATCCCACTGGCGTAATCATTGATGATTCGCACAACACCGGAGATTCGCTGTTTCGCGCGTTACAAAGAGCGGAAAGCGGCGGCTATGCGGGAATGGTTCGTGTCGAACACCGCCGCGCCTCGCAGTGACGGTCTGAGGAGTGGTGTCGGCGCGTGTGTCAGGAAGCGTAGATGAAGCGGGTTTGCATCATTGGGTGTGGGTCCATCGGAAGCCTCTACGCGGCGCATCTCGCGCGCGTGGCGGAAGTATGGGCTTTTGTGCGGCGAGCGGACCATGCTAGGGCGCTGAATGACCAGGGGCTTCGCGTTTCCGGGACTCATGAGTTTCACGCAAATCTCCGCGCGACAGATAACCCTTCGGCGCTACCGCAATTTGACTTGGGGATTGTGGCTTGCAAAGCCACGCAAACGCGTGAAGCCCTCTCGCCAGTAGCTCACCTGTTCAAAAACGGGGCCATTCTGTCTTCACAAAACGGTTTGGGAAGCGAAGAAGTCATTGCGGAAATCGCGCGAACTTACGTTATGCGTGGAACGACGTTTATGAGTGGCACGCGCGTCATCGATACGCATGTGCGCTATGAACTGGACACCGCAACCTGGATGGGGCCGTTTGAACCGACGAAAACACCCTTCCAATTGGTACAGGAAGCTGCGGCGCTCATCAATGCGTCGGGCCTCAAGGCGGTCGCGCTCGATGACGCTCGCCCGGCGCAGTGGTCGAAGCTCATCTTTAATTCGTCGGTGAATGCCGTTGCGGCGTTGACGGAACTTCCGCATAGCTTTCACTTTGCGGAGGAAAAAGAATTTGGCGACCTTGGCCACCTGCTGCATGCCCTGATGGATGAAGGCAAAAAAGTTGCGGAAGGCGTCGGGGTAAAACTCTACGAAGACCCTTGGGAAATGAACAAGATCGGCGCGCAGACCGATCACCCGCCTTCCATGCTTTACGACATCCGCCACAAACTTGAGACGGAAGTGGATTTCCTGGGCGGCGCCATTGCCCGCGAAGCGAAGCGCGCAGGGATTCCTGCGCCTCTCCACACCGCGCTCTACCGTCTAGTCAAGGCCAAGGAAACTTCTTGGACGTATCAGGGCAGAGAAACGGCGGTCGCCAAGTGACCTATCCGGTCGACGAGAAAAAGCTGCAGCGCGTGCGCGAAATATTGGATCGCCACCATCTGGACGCTTTGGTAGCACGCGCTCCAGACAATATTCTTTACCTTACGAATTACTGGACGATGAAAGGCTATGACCTGGTGATTTTCCCGCACGAGGGCGATCCGACGCTCCTGGTCATTGAGCCACAATTCCACGAAGCACAGCGCACCGCGTGGAACAAGGACGTACGCTTCTTTCATTTCTACGACACGAAAGATCCGCGCCCGCCGATGGTGCGCTCGACGGAAATGGCGGTCGAAGTTCTGCATGAACGGAAGCTGAACGGCCGGGTGGGCATCGAGTTGTCGCAATTTTCACAGATTTGTGACCGCATGGTTGGCGAGCCAACCGTTTACTGGCAGGGCTATTACGATGCATTTCGAGCAAGCTGCAGCGAAATTATTGATGTGGCACCGCTGCTGGCCGAAGTTCGGATGATCAAAACACAGCAGGAGATTGAGCGGATGCGCTTCGCCAATGAATTGGCGGCCATCGGCATGGAGTATGCGCGAAAAAACATCAAGCCCGGCATGAAAGAGAGCGAAGTGGCGGCAATGATTGAAGGCCACATTCACGCCGTGGGGGTGGGCTACAAAGGCAAAGTTGAAATGGCCCGCGCGTTCACTCTGGTCTGGTCGGGGAAGGGCATCGCCACGTTCACGGCAACCAGCCATCGCCCGATTATCGAGAATGAACCCACGCTTGTGGAGATCTGGGTTTGCGCCGATGGCTACTGGACCGATCTAACGAAGAATATTTGCCCGGGGCGTCTCACCGCGGAATACAACAGGCTTCTCGACCAACTGTTGAAGATTTTCTCCGATGGCATTGCGTGTGTCCGCGATGGCGCTCCTCTGGGCGATATCGACCGTATCTTGCGCAAGGGAATTGACAGCGCAGGTTACCCGGGGCAGCCGTCGCACCCTGTGGCTCATGGCGTGGGTGCTCGCGCGCATGAGCCTCCGTATTCTCATCAGGCCGCGCCGGGGACGATGCGTTCGGGCATGGTGCTGGCCATCGAGCCGGGCGTCTACTGGGAAGGTGGCGGCGGCTTGCGCCTGGAAGACAATTTTCTTGTGACCGAGAGCGGCTGCGAGAAGCTATGCTCGTATCCCGACGATTTTCGTTTGTGAGGCAGCGATGGCAACGTCATCAGCACGAGGGAAGACGGATGCAATGAACGAGGAGCTGGTCAGAGCCATCTTTTCGCAGATTCGAGAAGAGGAACTCGTCGCGATGTGCAGCGACGTTGTGAACATTCCCAGTCCCACGGGCGAAGAGCTCGAGATGGGACGCTACATGCGCCGCGCATTCGAAGAAGCGGAACTTTCGGTCTCGTGGCAAGAAGTCGAGGAAGGCCGCGCCAACGTGGTTGGGTTTTGGGAAGGCACCGGCAACGGCAAGAGCCTGATGTTCAACGGCCACATGGACACCTCCAATACGGGCCGCGAAGAATTCCTTACGGGAATTGGCTACAAGGCGAAGGCTATTATCAAGAACGGAGTGGTCTACGGCCTCGGCATCTACAACATGAAAGGCGCGCTAGTTTGTTACACGCAAGCTGTGAAAGCACTCAAACGCGCGGGAGTGAAGCTCGAAGGCGATCTTTTGATTGCCGCCGTGGTCGGCGAAATTGAGAAGACACAGTGGAGTGACGAATTTGTCGGAAAAGAATTTCGCGGCTACGGCGTCGGCACGCATCATTTGGTCAATCACGGCGTTCTTCCGGATATGTGCATTCTCGGCGAGCCTACGGATCTACAGTTGGTCCTTGGCCATTACGGTACGGTGTGGGTCCGCCTCTCCGTACATGGCCACTATGTGCACACCGGTTTCACGCGCGGGAAGCAGGATTTGAGTTCTGTGTTTCGAATGAAAGAGATTCTGCCTGCGATTTACGATTGGATTGCGGAGTGGGAAAAAAGGGCGACGTATGACGGCCAACGCGGGGTCGTTAACGTTGGCTGTATTCGCGGCGGTTATCCCTGGCGAGTGAGCCGCACCCCCGACCGCACTGATGTCTTCCTGGATGTTCGCGTGCCTCCCACGATGCCGTTGAAGGAAGTCCGGGTTTCCATCAAGCAATTGGTGATCGAGCTTCGCAAGAAGCATCCCGAGTATGGCGTGGAATACGAAACCTTTGTTTCCGTCCCTGGCGCGGAGATTTCCAAAGAGCATCCGCTCGTAAAAACGATCGAAACTTGCCATCAAAGGATTCTCGGTGCTCCCGCCAAGCACGCGACCGTTTTGTGGGATTCTGACGCCTCGGTGATGACGCGGTTCGGCATCGAAACGCTGAACTATGGTCCTTCCAGCGGTCCCCGCGACGCCGAGGGCGAGAAAGTTGCGATTGAAACACTCCTCAATACCACGAAGATTTATGCTCTGGCGGCGGCCGAGATTTGCGGCGCGCACGGATAGGAGCGAGGCAAACGGATTCCATCATGCCCACACAACAAGAAATCGATCGCCGCTACGCTAACATTCGCGTAGCCATGGCTGCCAACCAAATTGACGCACTCATCGTGTGCGGCAATCAATACGCAGGCTTCGAGGGCGCTATTCGATATGTTTCCGGATTCGAAATCGTTCATCGCTATGTTTATGCTCTGCTTCCGCTTTCCGACGAACCTACGCTTGTTTTTCCCAGGGAAGCGCGCTGGATAGGTGACAAGAAGGCGCCTTGGGTCCGCGATCAGATTTGGGCGGAGACTCCCGGCAAATGGCTTCGCGAAAAAATCGAAGAGAAGAAGTGGAAGCACGTCGGCGTCTATGGCCTGGACTTCGTCATGGCCGTCCGCGACTATCGCGAGCTTCAGCAAGGTGCGTTCGAGCTTGTCCCGTTTGATTTTCACTTCGACATGGCACGCGCCGTGAAGAGCGACGAGGAGCTCGCAGGCGTTCGCGACGCGATGAACATTATTCTCGACGGCTTCGATGCACTCCTGAAATCGTATCAACCCGGAAAGAGCGAGGCCGAGATTATGGCCCCCGCAGTCGAGCGTTTCTTTGCGCGAGGCGCGGGCCCGCGCATGATGAATATCGTCCTCAGCGGCACCGGTGGCGAGGCGGAAGCGCACTTCAAAGTTCCTTCCCTCCGCACCGTCGCGGCAGACGACCTTTTGCTCTATTCCCTCGAAGTCACCGGGGAAGC
>DATDNK010000414.1:0-5426 GCA_036518275.1 Candidatus Acidiferrum sp. | reverse complement strand
CGCGACAAGATTTTGCAGCCCAACCGGCAATTTGCCCAGGCTGAGCTTGACGCAACTGCGGATTTCCTGAACCGACACTATTCCGGCTGGACGCTCGAAGCCATTCGCACCGACTTGCTGCAAAAACTGGCCGCCGAACGCGAGCGCTACGAAGGAATTGCGCAGAACGCCTTGACGCTGTGCGACCCTGGAGTGCTGGACGACGAGTCCGCCGCGCAAATGCATGTAGAAGGAACCGCGCAAATTGTCGAGGCCGTGGAATTTGCCGATCAGTCGCAACTTCGCGACCTGCTTGCGGCCATCGAGGAGAAGCACCGGCTTGTTACTTTGTTGAACGCGTGCATTGAGGCGCCCGAGCCGGTTCACGTGCTGATTGGGGTGAAGGAAATTTCGCAGGCCGGCGAAAATCTTGCGCTCATCAGCGCGCCCTATATGCGCAACGACCTGGTGCAAGGTTCTCTGGGCGTGCTCGGCCCCACGCGCATGCCTTACGAGCGAGCGATGACCGCGGTGGCTTACGTGGCCCAGCTTTTTAGCGAAGCCTTGAGCAAGATTTGATCAGAATCCGAGATTCATAAACACAGGAGAAGTGCCCCGGTGAGCGAGAAGGGAAGGAAAGAAGTGAAGATCAACATCAACATCAACAAGGGCGTGGATAGCTCCGAACTCGAACAGTCCGAAGATGCGAAGGCTATGGAAGCGGACTCCGCAAAGGGGAATGCGGAGATGGCGAAGCTGACCGCGGACCTGGAAGACTTGCGCCAGACGCTCCTCCGGCGGCAAGCCGATTTCGAGAATTACCGGAAACGCATCGAAAAAGAGCGCTTTGAGGATTCCAAGCGCGCCACGGCACGGGTGATCGAAGGTCTAATCCCCATCATTGACGGCTTCGAGCACGCGCTTGCCGCGCACCGCGAAGCCGAATACGAGAACTATCGCAAGGGCTTTGAACTCATCTACAAACAGTTGCTGGACAATATCAGCAAGCTCGGGGTACAGCGCATTGACCCGGTGGGACAGCCATTCGATCCGCATCTGCATCAGGCGATGGATCGCACCGAGACGAACGAAGAAAAAGACGGCACCATTCTGCAAGTGTTCCAGCCAGGTTACGTTTTTCACGGACGCGTTTTGCGCCCCGCGATGGTGCGTGTAGCGGTGCATCCGAATCCGGCATCGAAAGAGGCAGTGAATTAGGAGAGAGAGTGGCCCTGTTGAGGTCCGCCATCAAGGCCCCGCGGAAACTGAAAAGCAGATCCCTCACCCCGCAAAAGCAGCGGGGATTCGGGATGACAGGCTTCGGAAGTCGCGCGTTTAACGCAAGGTGTCAGCAAAGCTAGAGAAAGGATTTATGTCCAAGGGAAATCAACGCGATTTTTACGAAGTATTGGGCGTTTCGCGCACGGCGACGCTGGAAGAAGTGAAATCCGCGTATCGCAAAGCCGCGCTGAAATGGCATCCCGACCGCAATCCGGAGAACAAAACGGAAGCAGAAGCGAAATTCCGCGAATGCACGGAAGCTTACAGCGTGCTTAGTGACCCGCAGAAAAAGCAGGTCTACGACACGTATGGCCACGCCGGGCTTTCTGGCGTAGGGGCGGGCCAGGGATTTGACCAAACCATCTTTCAGGACTTTCACGACATCTTCGGGGATTTCTTCGGCTTCGAAGATTTGTTTGGCGGCGGATCTCGGCGGAGCCGTGGACGTGGCCGCGCGCAGCGTGGCGCCGATTTGCGCTACGACATGACGCTAACCTTCGAAGAGGCCGCAGCCGGTGTATCGACAAAAATCAAACTGCCGCGCCAGGAATTCTGCGAAGCCTGCAACGGCACGGGGGCCAAAAAGGGAACTGGCGTCGTTTCCTGCTCGGCCTGCGGCGGTCGCGGGCAACTTGCTTATCAGCAAGGATTCTTCACCATCACGCGCACCTGCCCGACCTGCCAGGGGGCGGGGCAAATCGTGAAAGAACGCTGCCCGGAATGCCGCGGCCAGGGGCGCATGGAACGCGAGAAAACCATCGAGCTGCGCATTCCGCCCGGCGTGGATACGGGGACGCGCCTTCGTGTTGCGGGCGAGGGCGAGCCAGGGCCAAACGGCGGCCCCACCGGCGACCTCTATGTAGTGCTCGAAGTCAAAGAGCATGCGTTCCTCGAGCGGCGCGGCGCGGATTTGTATTGCACCATCCCCATCAGCATCGCGCAAGCCACGCTGGGCACGGAGCTGTCGGTTCCCGGGTTGAACGGCCCCAGCTTGAATGGCGAAGAAAAGCTCAAGATCCCCGAAGGCACGCAGAGCGGCGCGGTGTTTCGCGTCAAAGGCAAAGGGTTGCCGGATCCACACGGGGGCGGGCGCGGCGATTTGTACTATCACGTGCGCGTTCTGACGCCCACTAGGCTCACGCGCGAGCAGCGCAAACTGATGGAGCAGCTCGGCGCCACGCTCAAAGTTGAGAATAAGCCAGCCGAGCGTGGGTCGTCGATCTTCGATAAGGTGAAAGACATCTTCGGATAGCGAATCGAAAATCGAAATGAATTGAACCTGCTGCGGCGCCGGGTTGTGCATTTCTTGCTGAGGACAGCAAATTAGAGCTTCTGACAAGCACGCCTGTGCGTCACGGCCGGCGATTGCGTTAGAATTCGTCCGTGCGACGGCGATTTTTCGTTGAGCAATTTGACGGGGACCGCGCGGTCATGGAAGGCGAGGCGGCGCATCATCTTGGGCGCGTATTGCGGGCCGAGCGAGGCCAGGTCTACGAACTGAGTGATGGGAATCGGGTTTGGCTGGCGCGCGTGGAAGAAGTGAAGCGAGACCGTATCGGCTTCTCGCTCGTCGAAGAGTTGCCGACCTATCGACCGGCGTTCCAGGCGACGCTGCTCCTATCGATTGTGAAGTTCGACGCCTTTGAGTCCGCGTTGGAAAAAGCGACCGAGCTTGGCGTGTGCGCCATCGTGCCCCTTGCTGCCGCCCGCAGCGAGAAAGCGCTGCTTACCGCCGCGCCGAAGCGCTTTGAGCGGTGGAAAAAGATACTTCTAGAAGCTTCGCAGCAGTCGCGACGGCTGCGCATTCCCACGCTGATCCCACTTGCGAAACCCGAGGCAGCCTTCTCGGCGCGTTCTGAAAACCTGAAAATCCTTCTCTCTGAGCGGCCCACGACGGCATCTCTCCGCAGCATCCTGGAAAAAGGGGCCGGCTGGAAGCCGGCGTTACAAAATGGCGACATAAAGTCGCCGCTACAAACCCAGGCTCTGCAAAAAGGCGCGCAGGTTACTACGGCTGTTCTAGCCGTTGGTCCGGAGGGAGGCTGGACTGATGCCGAGTTCGAATGCGGGCAGCAGCAAGGTTTCTGTGAAGCCTCGCTCGGCAGGCTCATACTGCGCACCGAAACCGCGGTGATCGTCGCACTCGCCTCGCTAAATTACGCCTTCTCGGGCAAGGAATCTAAGTGAGTTTCGTGTGCCCTACATGTGCGTCCCTTAGAGCAGTTAACCAGACCATTTCTGGCCCTTTGAAGCAACGCCGCCGAAGCTGCAAGAATCATACGAAAAGTAAGGCTCCGTAGCGCCCGGCGCTTTGTTGTGCAAAAGGCAAAATCGCATCTGGCGCGCCGCGCGACGCCCATGCTATAAATAATAACGAACCCAAAATGGACCGCTCGGATCAGAAACAGCGCGGCGCTTCGACCCACCCGGAAAATCCGGAACCTTCGCTTTCCGTCATTCCTGTTTCCGTCAACGCCCCCGCCAGCACGGCGGCGGAAGCCGCTTCGCCTGCGAGCAATCTCCGCAAAGAAATTCGCGTCTGGACCCGCGATTTGCTCATCGCCATTGGCCTCGCGCTGGTCATCATCGTGTTCCTCTATCAGCCCGTAAAAGTCGAAGGTACCAGCATGGCGCCGCTGCTCTCCGACCAGGAGCGCATCTTCATCAACAAATTTGTCTATCGCTTCGAGCCCATTCAACGCGGCGACGTGGTGGTTTTCTGGTATCCACTGGATCATACAAAATCGTTCATCAAGCGCGTCGTGGGGCTGCCGGGTGAGACGGTCGAAATTCGCCAAGGAGTGCTGTACGTCAACGGCAAGACGATTCCTGAGCCGTATGTTCCTCCGCAGTACGAGGACTCGAGCGATTTTGGTCCGGCGCGTGTGCCCAAGGACAGCTATTTTGTACTGGGC
Organism: Candidatus Acidiferrum sp.; assembly: GCA_036518275.1. GTDB lineage: Bacteria > Acidobacteriota > Terriglobia > Acidiferrales > UBA7541 > Acidiferrum. The sequence goes on along the minus strand of DATDNK010000414.1, from coordinate 1,251 downwards.
GACCACCGCATCAGCTCGAACGATTCGCGTGTGTTCGGTCCCGTTTCGAGCCAGTATATCTACGGCCGCGCGGTGTTTGCGTACTGGCCGGTGGATCATTTCGGCTCGCTGGATACCACCGAAGCGAGCAGCAAATAAATGGCTACGTGCATGAAAACTAAGGGAGGCTCCACTGACAGAAGTCCAGCACCGACCTGCGACACTCGCGCTGGAAGACGGGCGCCTCTTTAACGGACGCGCCGCCGGCGCCATCACGCGCCGCGGCGGCGAAGTCGTTTTCAATACCAGCCTCACCGGATATCAGGAAGTTTTCACCGACCCAAGTTATGCGGGGCAGATTGTCTGCCTCACCTATCCGCATATCGGCAACGTCGGCGCGAATCTCGAAGATGAAGAGTCGGGGCGCCCCTATATCGAATCGCTGATTGTCCGAGAGTTCTCGCAAATTTCTTCCAACTGGCGTTCCTCGGAAAGCGCGCAGCTTTACCTCAATCGGCACAAGATTCCTGTGATTTGGGATATTGATACGCGCGCGCTGGTGCGCCACATTCGCAATGTTGGCGCGCTGCGCGGCGTGGTTTCCACGGACGGTACGCCTGGGGAACAGCTAGTCTTCGAAGCCAAACAGTTGCCAAGCATGGCAGGCCAGGAGCTCGCCAGCCGTGTGACCTGCAAGAAAGCCTATGGCTGGGATAAAGGCTCAGTCGAAGTGGCCATTTCGCCATGGTCGGAGCAGATGGGCGAGTCCGACGCCAAGGGCGAGAGTTACAAGCATCGCGTTCTGGCTTTCGATTACGGCATCAAGCAGAACATTTTGCGGCTGCTTGTCGACCACAATTGCGACGTGTGGGTCGTGCCCGCGCAAACTTCCGCCGAAGACGTTCTCGACCTGAAACCTGATGGGATTTTTCTTTCGAATGGCCCTGGCGATCCCGAACCTATCGGCTACGCCATTGAAACCATCCGCAAACTCATTGGGCAGGTGCCTGTCTTTGGGATTTGCCTTGGCCACCAGCTCTGCGGCCTGGCCCTCGGCGGCAAAACGTTCAAGCTGAAATTTGGCCATCACGGCTCGAATCATCCGGTGAAGAACCTTTTGACCGAACAGGTTGAAATCACCGCGCAGAATCACGGTTTCTGCGTTGATCCGGATTCGCTGCCGTCGCGCGACGTGGAAGTCACGCACGTCAATTTGAACGATCATACTAACGAGGGCATGCGCCACAAGAAGGCGCCGCTGTTCAGCGTGCA
>DATDNK010000413.1:0-3781 GCA_036518275.1 Candidatus Acidiferrum sp. | reverse complement strand
AGCCGAGCGGGATTTGCTCGATGCGCAGGAAGCTTCGCAGCAGAAGGCCGGCACCAATGACGACGACCACGCCCAAAGCGGTTTCCACGACCACAAGAAGACTGCGTACGCGCAGTCGTGAGCCCGCGGCGGATTCGCGAGCGCCTGCTTTCAAAGTTTCGTGGACGTTTCGGCGATCGGTTTGGAGTGCTGGTGCCAAGCCGGAAATGAGGCCGACAAAAATCGCAATCGCGAAAGTGAAAATGAGTACGGAAAGGTTGAGGCTGAACTCATTGGTGCGTGGAAGGCGTTCAGCAGCAAGCAATTTGAGCGCGCTTACTCCCCAGCGAGCCGAAAGCAAACCCAAGCCACAGCCGCATAGCGCCAAGAGAGTGCTTTCGGTGAGTAGCTGGCGGAAAAGCCTGAGTCTGCTGGCACCCAACGCCAAGCGAACCGCGATTTCACGATGGCGAGCCGAGGCACGAGCGAGGAGCAGATTCGCGATGTTGGCGCAAACAATCAGCAGAACCAAGCCTACCGCGCCCCAGAGAACGAAGAGTGTGGTCCGTACCGGGCCTGCGAGGTCTTCCTGAAGAGGCACTAGATTGACGGTCTGACCGGTATTCGACTGGGGATAGAGCTGCGTGAGATATTTTGCGATGGCGGACATTTGTGCTTGCGCCTGCTGCAGAGTCGCGTCAGGTTTCAAGCGGGCAAATACTTCGAGATAGTGGCTCCCGCGATTTTCGCGTTCGGCTGGGCTGAGGGCGAGAGGAACCCACAATTGGTCGTCGAGATCGGGGAAGTGGAATCCCGGGGGCGCGACGCCGATGACCGCGTAACTTTCGCCGTCGAGTAGAAGCCTTTTCCCCAAGATTTGTGGATCGGAACCAAAGTGGCTCTTCCATAAGCCATCGCTCATCACAACGACATGCGAAGCACCGGGCAGATCTTCTTCCGCCGAAAAGCTACGGCCGAGCTGAGGAACAATCTGCAAAGTGATGAAAAAGTTGGCGGAGACCAGTTCGCCTTCGACGCGCAGGGGCACGCCGGAACCCGTGAGATTGAAACTCCGGTTGCGATAGGCGGCTAAGTTTTCGAAAACTGTGTTTTGGTTCGCCCAGTCAGAAAAATTTCCCGGGGTGACTTCATTGCGGGAATTCTGATAGGTCGGCAGACTAACGTCTTCGTAGACCATAACGAGTCGGTCCGCCTGAGGATATGGCAAAGCCTTCAGCAAAACGGCGTATACGACGGAGAAGATTGACGCGTTGGCGCCGATGCCGAGGGCGAGCGTGAGGACTGCAACAGCAGCGAAGCCGGGAGATTTGCGCAACATGCGAAAGGCGAAGCGAAGATCCTGGAGCAGCGTATCGAGAAAAGGAAGGCCGCGGGCATCGCGATGCTGCTCTTTGGCTTGTAGTTGGCCGCCGAAGCGGAGGAGGGCTTGGCGGCGAGCTTCATCGGGAGAGAGGCCGCGTTGGAGATTTTCTTCAATGGCGAATTGCAGGTGGGTGGAGATTTCCGCGTCGACGTCGCGGTCGAGTTGCGCGCGATGAAAGAAGGAGCGAATGTGGTGAAGCAATTGGCGGAGTTGCGGGATCATGCACAGAACTCCCTTCTACTTGCTTGAGGTTGCGAAGGGCTAAGGCAAGACATAGTCACTCGTACCGGAGCGCGACTATGGGATCGACGAGCATGGCGCGCCGCGCGGGGATGTAGCTAGCCATGGCAGCAACGACGGCGACTACCAGCACGATAATTCCGAAGGTGATCGGATCGTGCGCACTGACACCAAAGAGAAGGCTGCTGATGAGCCGACCAGCAAAGAAGGCAGCAGCTACTCCCGCGGCGAGTCCGAGAACGACGGGAGCCAGGCCTTGACGAAGGACCATGCGGGTCAAACCCCTTAGGTCAGCGCCAAGCGCCATCCGAATCCCCAACTCCTGACGGCGTTGCTCGACGGAATATCCCACGACGCCAAAGATGCCAAGTGATGCCAGGACCAACGAGAAAACGGCGAACGAGAGAGCCAGAAACATGGAGAATCGGCGGTCGTCCACGGATTGCGACACGATTTGCGTCATGGGCTTCAGGGAGGTGATAGGCACGTCCGAGTCGATGGAGTGGATTAATTGGCGAACCGCGCCGGAAGAGGAGGCGGGGTCCGTGGCCGTACGCAGGATGAATGACGCAGACGAAGGAACGGAGATGGAATTAAACCAGTAGGGCACGTAGACCATCATCAAGGGCGGAGCGTCAAGCCGCACGGTGCGAATGTCACCGACCACGCCGATGACTTCTGCAGGCACATCTCCAGCCCATTGTGTGACGCAGATCTTGCCAACGGGGTCTTTACCGGGCCAGAAGCGATCCGCGACGCTTTGCGAAACCAAAACAACCTTGCGATTCAGGTCCGCGGATGCAAAAGTCCGCCCGCGCAACAATGGGATGCCCATAGCGGAAAAATAATCGGGACTTGTGGGGCGATAGTTGGCTATCGGCGTTTCGGTGCGTGCTTGCGGCTCATCAGGAAGACGAATGCCCGTGACACTCCCTTCGCCACCGAGCGGAGGAATACTGACCCATCCGCCCGCACGAACCTCGGGTAGAGAGTGAATGCCGGCGAGTACACGATCGTAGAAATGCAGGCGAACGTCAGGTTGTGAATAGCTTTGCGGAGGGAGATCCACGCTGGCAACCAGGACATTTTGCACGGCAAAACCGGCCTCCTCACGAAGCAGCCGTCCGAGGCTGGTGGTCAAGAGGCCCGCAAGAATCAGGAGAAGAGTGGTTAGAGCAACTTCGAAGCCCACGAGGCCTTCGCGAAGACGGCGGGTCCGGCGGCTTTCCGTGGTGGCGGAGCCGCCGGACTTGAGAGTCTCGAGGGGCCCGGAATGGGTGACACGCAGGGCAGGCAGAATACCGAAAAGGCAGCCTGTAGCGATGGAGATGAGCAATGCGAACAACAAAACGCGTGCGTCTGTTTGCACTTCGTCGAGGCGCGGAATGCTTGCAGGGGCCAAATGGACAAACCATTTCACGGCAAAGATAGCGATCCACACGCCGAGCCCTCCGCCGAGAAGGCTGAGCAAGAAAGTTTCAGTGAGCATTTGACGGATGATGCGAGCGCGCGTTGCGCCCAGTGCCACACGAATGGCGGCCTCGCGCATACGGCCCGGGACGCGCGTCAGGAGAAGACCCGCCAGGTTGGCGCAAACGATTAATAAGACCACACCAACTGCGCCCAGAAGAAAAATCAACCCGAGGCGCGCCGGGCCGATGACTACAGTTTCAAGAGGTTTGAGCGCCGCCAGGAGGTCCACGTTTTCATTGGCTTGCTTGGCGATTTGCGCCTGGACGACGTTCAATTCCGCGAGGGCCTGCTCGGGAGTCACGCCGGGTTTGAGGCGGGCGATGGCGTTGAAGTCGAATTCGCCGATCAAGCCCTGCTCGTAGAATTTCGGTCCGTTCAAAGGCTGGAAAAAAGCGAGGCGCGCAGCGCGGTTCGTGCCTCCTAGAGCGTAAGGGAAGCGAAACGATGCGGGAAGGACGCCTATGATTTGGTGGGGGACGCCGTCTAGCACCATGGCTTTTCCAAGCACGGACTGGTCCCCTTGAAAGCGTGCGCGCCAGAACGCATCGGTGAGGATAACGACGTGGCCGCGGCCGGGATCGTCTTCTTCGGGGAGGAATGTTCTGCCAAGCGCGGGCTGCGCTCCGAGCACGTCAAAGAGATTCGCGGAGGCGCGAACACCCCGGAGGACTTCGGGTTCGCCGGAGCCGGTCAGGCCAGCGGTTG
>DATDNK010000412.1:0-6610 GCA_036518275.1 Candidatus Acidiferrum sp. | reverse complement strand
CAAGGCGGAAAAGAATACGGCGATTGCCGCGCCTAGCAGTGAGCGATGCGTGACGGGTTGATCAGCAGGCTTGGATAATTTCAGAAGGCGCGCCAACAAAGCCAAAACGCCGGCGAGAATCAGGTACATAACGACGCTGCTAAGGAGATCGCGGAGGGCGCGCTCGCTGAATTTTGGGAAGAAGACTAGCGCTTCCGACCAGGTGCAAAGCACGGTCACAATCATCAGCACCGGCGCGATGACTGCGAATTGACCGAGTGCGGTGCGCGGGCCGAAGAGTGCTATGGGAACAAACGACCCGGCGATGAGGATTCCCGAAAGCCACCACCAGGGAAAATGGCCGGCTCCAAGAGCCGCCACCGTTAGGGGCAAACCTCCAAGCAAACAATAAAGGACGACGCGCCATTTCATGATTGTCGCCCTCCTTTCTTTCTTTTCGTGTACTTTGCGAGAGAGCTTCGAGACCACCGAAGCAATTCTTCATAGCTGCGCACGCCGCTTTCGAGAGCCAGCCTGCCGGAGAGAGGCATTTGGCGGGCGTTCGCTTTCAAATACTGCCGGAGCGAGGGCGTGTAGCGGCGAAGTTCACGCGTCAGGCTCGCGAGGAACCGCGTTGCTTGAGCGCGGCCCGCCGTTTCGTCCATAAAACTGAACCGCAACATAAGTTCATCCACGCGATGGATAACGTCGTCCGCCGAGATCGATTTCGTCTGCCAAGCTTTGAAGGAGCGTTTGCCGGAGGCTGTTGGCCGGAAAACCCGGCGCCGGCGGCGACCGGAAGACGGCTGAAGTTGACCGCGCACCAATCCTTGCTTCTCGAGCCGCTGCAGCGCTGGATAAATCGTACCGGGGCTGTCGCTAAACGTGCCCATGGGAGTATTGGCGACGATTTTCCGGAGGTCGTAGCCAGAGCGGGCTTCTTGTTGGAGCAGCCCGAGAAGCGCATAGCCCAGCAGTGGAGTCTGTTTCATAGTACGCTACGTACTATACGCCACGTATCATCGATTTGTAAAGCAAAATGCAAGCCGGCTGGATGACCGTGCGAAAGGCGCACAGGTTAGGCGAATTCGCGGCGGGGCGCGGACTGCTCGAGGCCGACGCGGCCTGCGACGATGTCGGCCTGGAAATAGTTTTCGCCCAGGATGGGAGAGCCGGCAAGGCGGCGAAGCATGGCAAGCTGGCCGACATGATGCAGTGCGTCGGCGACCGGGCCCTGGAAGAGGCCTTCCGCGGAACCGTGGAGCGGTTCGGAAGAAGCCAGGTAATCGTCGAATTTCTGGATGGCGGCGAAGAAGCGCTCGACTTCGGCGTTCCATGGGAGAGGCGCGGAGTCCTTCCACGCTTGCTTGCCGTGCGCGATGGAGAGCGCCCAGTCAAACAGATCGCCCATGTGCGCGAGGATTTTCGCGGGCGTGCGCGTCTTGTCGCCGATATGAAAAGTGGCGAAGCTATCTGGCGCGCCGCGCAGAGCTTTGCCACCGCGATACGCGACCGTAGCAAGCGTGTGGCGAAGAAGTTGGCGTGCGGGATCGGGAGATGCGGCGGCCGGTGATGCGCTCATGGTTCGGTTTCCTCCCTAGTGAAATGCCTTAAGAAGTTTTAACACAGAGTACGCAGAGACCACAGAGGGCACGACTAAAAGAAGGAGTCATTGCTTGGTGTAGACGCGGACGTAGTCGACGAGCATCTGTTGGGGGAAAACCGTGGTGTTATCCGGAGAGCCGGGCCAAGTGCCGCCCACGGCCACATTCAAAAGCAGGAAAAACGGATGGTCGAAGACCCAGGTGCCGCCTGCAGGCCACTGGGATTGCGTGAAAGTTGCGTAAAGATTCGTGTCCACATAAAAGCGAACGACGCCCGGCTCCCACTCGACGGCATAAAGGTGAAAATCATTTGCGAATGCCTGACCTGTGGGAGGGCTGAAGGGAGCTGTTGCGTCGCTGGTAGCCGCTGTCGTGCTAGGGCCGTGAAGGGAGCCGTGGACGGTGCCCGGCTCTTTGCCGATATTCTCCATGATGTCGATTTCGCCGCAGGTGGGCCAGCCGGCTGAAGTGATGTTATTGCCAAGCATCCAGAAGGCGGGCCATATTCCCTGCCCTGCGGGAATCTTGATGCGCGCTTCAAAGCGGCCGTAGGCCTGGCTGAAGAGGCCTTGGGTTTTCAAGCGAGCGGAAGTGTAGCTGCTCGAAACGCCGTCGGAGCAGGTGAGGCTTTCTTTTTGCGCGGTGATGACGAGATTGCCGCCCTGGATTTGCGCATTCTGCAAACGGCTGGTGTAGCACTCGAGTTCGTTGTTGCCCCAACCTTTGCCGCCGAGGTCGTAGGTCCATTTCTTGGGATCAGGCGCAGAGCCGTCAGGGCCGTTGAATTCGTCGCTCCACACAAGAGTCCAGCCTTTTGCGGGAGGAGGCTGAAGCGGAGCGCCGCCGCCGCAACTCAGCAAAGACAGCACCATAGCTGTAAGGAGAAAACCGGGTGCGCGTTGCGAGGCGGTTTGGAGCATGGGCAACCTGGGACGGCCTGAAACCTACCTGCGGCATGCAGTTCCGTTGCTATTAAGTGAACCTACAAGAGCACAGACTAAAGTCTGTGCTACTACGCGAGATTCAGGGCGCGCTTGAACGAACCTTTCTCGTTCTCAATCTTTTTCTGAAGCTGGAGAATGGCGTAGAGAAGGGCTTCCGGGCGCGGGGGACAGCCCGGGACGTAAACGTCCACGGGAATTACCTGATTGCAGCCTTGCACGATGGCGTAGTTGTTGAAGACGCCGCCCGAAGTGGCGCAAGCGCCCATGGAAATGACCCACTTGGGCTCGGGCATTTGATCGTAAAGTTGGCGAATGACTGGAGCCATTTTCTGGGAGAGACGGCCGGCAACGATCATCAGGTCGGCTTGTCGCGGCGAGGGACGAAAAACTTCCGCACCGAAGCGCGCCACGTCGAAGCGCGCAGCGGCCATAGACATCATTTCGATGGCGCAGCACGCCAGGCCGAACCCGAGCGGCCAGATAGAGCTTTTGCGCGCCCAGTTCACCGCTTTGTCCAGCGAAGTGAAAATAATGCCTTCGTCCTGGAGCAGGCTGCCGAAGTCTTCGGGTTTGGTCAGCGTGACATGCTTGCCGAGAGACGTACTCATGCTTTGCTCATTCCTCTTCTCAACTCCATTCTCGCATACCGCCTATTTCGAGACAAATCTCGGCAAACTCGGAGGCGCACGCTCCTCGCCTGTCACTCGCGCGAGTGACAGCTGTCACAGCCTCTCCGGACGCCATCACGTAGCGTTAGCAATGAGAAAAGCGGAAGACAATCTGAGGCGCCATTCCTGATGAGTTTGAAAGAACGTCTTTATCGCCTAAAACAATCGCTCTATCGTGGCGGGCGGCCGAATTGGCTGGCGGGCGTTCTTAATGCGTGCTCCGCCGCGGTGCATGCGCTCGGGATTGCTCCCAATTATCTGGTCACTCTGGAAGTGGGCGGACGACGATCCGGCCGCACCATTAGCCTGCCGCTGGTGATGGCAGTGGTTGGAGGTGAGCGCTACCTAGTGTCCATGCTGGGGCCGGACGCCAATTGGGTTCGCAATGCGAAGGCAGCCGGTGGCCATGTGACGCTACGACATGGACGTCGAGAACAGGTGCGCCTGGAGGAGGTTCCGCCGAACCAGCGTGCTCTCATTCTGAAGGCCTACCTGAAACGGGCGCCTGGTGCGCGGCCGCATGTGGCGGTGGACAAGGATGCGCCGCTTTCCGAATTCGAACGCGTGGCCGCGCAATACCCGGTGTTCCGGGTCGTGCCGGATGGTGCTGCCGCCTGACTCCAGAATGCCTCCATCGCAAAAGGCATTTAAGTTTCGCTCTGCAGGAATGTTTGCAGGTCTTAGCTCGCGAAAGTATGTTTGCGGAGGAAATCGATTGCCTCTTGCAGCGATTGGCGAGCCTCGGGAATCTTGTGAGGCGCAAGCTGCCACACGTGAGGAACCACCGGCCAGACTTTCAGCTCCACCGAAACCCCCGCGGCGCGTGCTTTTTCGGCGAGGCGCGTGGAATCGTCGCGCAAGGTCTCGTCAGCGCCGACGTGAATGAGCAGCGGAGGAAGACCGGAGAGATCGGCGTAGAGCGGCGACGCCAGCGGATTGCACGGATCGGCATCACCCAAATATAGGCGAGCCGTTGGGCCGACGGCCGGGCCATGAAACATAGCGCAGCGAGCAGCGTTGGTGCGAACGGACTCGCCCGTGGCCGCAAGATCCGTCCACGGCGAGAAAAGAACTGCCGCAGCGGGAAGAGGCGTACCGGCAGCGCGAAGAGCAAGCATCAGCGAAAGCGAAAGACCTCCGCCCGCGGAATCGCCGGCGACCATGAGGCGCTGTGGCGAATGGCCGTCCGCGAGAAGGCCGCGATAAGCCGCAACTGCATCATCGATCGCAGCAGGAAAAGGATTTTCCGGAGCCAGGCGATAATTCGCAGCGAAAACGCGTAACCCATGCATCGCAAAATACGCAGTGATGGGGCGATGCGTCTCGGCAGAACAACCGAAGTAACCGCCGCCATGCAAATAAAGGAGAACCTTCTCTGCGGAATTTGGTGACTCGACCCACTCGCCAGGAATGCCGTTCACCTGGGCGCTCGTGAAGCGCGCCGATGCAGGAGGTTTGTAAGGAAGAGGACGAAGAATCTGCCGAGCGAGGCGATAGTCACGGCAATTTCTCAGGCGGCGCTTGACGCGCCACTTGATCATCCAAACCGCGATATGCGCTTGAAGGCTGGCCATGGCGTACATTGCCCATTTTATGGCGCGCCGAGAGGATAACAGATATTTCGAGAATCTAGACTCGGAGAACGACCTTGCCGAATTGCGAGCTGGATTCGAGATAGGCATGTGCGGCGGCGGCTTCGGGGAGCGGGAAGACGCGGTCCACGACCGGTTTGAGTTTTCCTGCAGCGACAAGCTTCATCACCGTGTGGAGTTCGGATTTTGTGCCCATATAGGAGCCGAGGAGCGAAAGTTGGCGGCTGAAGAGAAAGCGTAGGTCCACTCTGGCGTCGTAGCCGGTGGTAGCGCCGCAAGTGACCAGCCTCCCAGTGGGTGCGAGACTCGCGAAGCTATCTTCCCAGGTGGCGGTGCCGACGTGCTCGAAAACCACGTCCACGCCGCGCTTGTTGGTGATACGGCGAACTTCGTCGCGAATTTTTTGCGTTTTGTGATTGATGCCGTAATCGGCGCCAAGTTCCTTCGCTTTGGCGAGCTTCTCGTCCGAACCAGCGGTGACGATGATTTGCGCACCGAAGAATTTCGCGATTTGAATGGCGGCGCTGCCGACGCCGCTGCCTGCGCCAAGAATCAAGACATCTTCGCCAGGCTGCAACTGCGCGCGTGTGATAAGCATATGCCAAGCGGTCTGGAAAACGAGGGGAACCGAGGCAGCCTCTTCCCATTTGAGATTTTCGGGATAAGGGAGGCAGTTGACTTCGGGTGCGCGGACGAATTCGGCGCAGCCGCCGTCAATCATGTAGCCGAGATTCGTGGCTTGGCGGCAATGGTTGTCGAGGCCGGCGAGGCACGCCGGGCATTTGCCGCAGCTGACCAGCGGAGCGAGCACAACCTTTTGGCCGACGCGTGCGTTGGTGACGTCAGCGCCAATTCTGGCGATTTCGCCGGCAATATCGCTGCCAGGAATGTGCGGAAGCGGAATCAGTACGTTGGGCAAACCGCGGCGCACCCAAAGGTCGAGATGATTCAAGGCGCAAGCCTTAACGCGGACCAGGACATCGTTGGCACGGAGCGCGGGCTCGGGCGCGTCCTGATATTTGAGCACGTCGGGTCCGCCGTGCTGGTAAAACACGATCGCTTTCAAGAAACCCTATCCTCCCCTGGAAGACCGACGCTATCACCACACGATTGGAGTGTCCAGAAAGAGACCCGCATTGACAGCAAGGATGGCGCGCCGTAGGCTGACAGGAGAGGAAGCCCGTGGACCTGTTTGAAGAAATTGTGAAGATGAGGCGCGGGGGGCAGCGCGGAGCGCTGGCTACTATCGTGCACACCAACGGCTCAATCCCTAGCTATGAAAGCTCGCGGATGCTGGTGCGCGAAGACGGGTCGATTGCAGGAACGATTGGCGGCGGCTGCGTGGAAGCGGAAGTGTGGGCCGCGGCGAAGGATGTGATGCAAAAAGAAGCGCCGCGAAAGATGGTCTTTCATTTGAACAATGAAGCGAGTTATGACAACGGGCTGATTTGCGGCGGGACGTTGGAAGTTTTCGTCGAGCCGATTCTGCCACAACCGATCGTATATTTGTTCGGCGGCGGGCACGTTTCCATGGCGGTGGCGAGAGCGGCACACGCCGCGGGATTTGGCATTGCCGTGGTGGACGACCGCGAAGCGTTTGCGAACATAGAGCGCTTTCCGATGGCGCTGGAAGTTTTCACGAGCTATGAGAGTGCGTTCGAAAAGATCAAGCCGAACCCGGCGAGCTATTTGGTGATCGTAACGCGCGGACATAAAGAAGATATGCGCGTGCTGGCTTGGGCGGTGCGAACCGAAGCGCGCTACGTTGGAATGATTGGCAGCAAGCGCAAAGTGTTGTCGGTCTATAAAGCGCTGGAGAACGA
>DATDNK010000411.1:0-4022 GCA_036518275.1 Candidatus Acidiferrum sp. | reverse complement strand
GTTGGGCCGTAGTTGCTGTGCAAATCGCGTCCCAGCATGCGCAGCATGGCCATCTGCTGACCGCGGTGATGAGCGGTGTGCGCGATTCTCCGGACCATCACCCAGGCGCGCGAGCGCGACACATCAAAGAATTTTGTTTCTCCTTCCCACCACGTTTCATCCTTCGTGCTCAGCGCCGCCAAACGCTTTTCGCTATCTTCTGCGTATCGCTCGATGAACTCCAGCCGTGTTTCGGTTTTTGGCAGCGGCGGCGCGCCCACGTCGATTCCCAGCATGTTCATGAACCACAGATTCTCGCTCACGCATTGATGGACCATCTGCTCGCGAACGCTCCGGCCTCGCGGATCGCCCGTGCGCGGGCGCACCGGCAAGTCTTCGTCGCGAAACTCGCTCCACACGCTGAGCACCTTGATGCGTTCCGTCTCGTACGTTTCCACCAGGAAGTCGTATCGCATGTTCGCTCTCCTTGCTCTTCCGGGTTTCGCGTGACCGTTGTTTTCGCGGCCCTTCGCGCGCATTGTCCCTCCCAGTTGCTTATCCGTCAAATCGCCCCATCTGGTCTAGGATTTCAGCGGTTTTCTTCTTTTCCGGCTGAGCCAACTGCTATCATTTGCGTCGAATATAAAAACTCGTTCCGGAGAACAACATGGATCCTTCCAATCGGCGACAGTTCCTGACTTCTGCGTCCGCGTTTTCGTGCGCGGCCTTTTGTAAACAAGCAGCATTTGCCAAGGGGTTTCTCGTGGCTGGTGCAACTCCAGCCACGAGCTCAGGGCTTTCCGGCAATGCGCTGTTCGCCAAGATGAGGTGGTTCAACGAACCGGCGTCTGCAAAGCAAACCGGCGATCAGTTCGTCGTCACCACGAAACCCAAGACAGATTACTGGCGAAAGACGTTTTACGACTACGTTACCAACAACGGCCACTTCTTCTTTCTGTCTGTGACTGGAGATTTCACATTGGAAAGCCGCGTCGCCGGGAAATACGCCGCGCTTTATGACCAGGCCGGCTTGATGGCTCGTGTTGACGACAGCAACTGGTTGAAGTGTGGCCTCGAATTGGTGGACGGCATCGGCCACGCCAGTGTCGTGGTCACGAGGGATTTCTCCGACTGGTCTACCGTTCGCGGCATCACCACGAAGGAGCCGCTGTGGTGGCGCATCGTTCGCAAAGGCGCTTCGCTTGAAGTCCTGTATGCGCTTGACGGGAAGAACTTCATCTCCACGCGGCTCGGGTATCTTCCTCTGCAAGCCTCCGTGGATGCCGGCATCATGTGCTGCTCTCCGGAAGGCACGGGCTTCGAGTCGACCTTCGACGAACTCCACCTCAAGCAATAGTGTGGAAGCAACGCGAGCGCAATCGGAAGCTCCTTCACGCAAACTACTACTACTAAGGTCTCATGCCGGCGGGTTTGGCTCGCCGGTTGATCGTGCCTCTTCGCGCGGAAGGCGTGGACGTTTAAGGCCAAGACGAGCATGATGCAGGCGTCAGACGCGCGCACGCAGAATCCTTGTGTTAACACGGCATTCATGGGTCGTTGATTTATCCCGGTTGACACGGACCACGCACAGGAGTATCAAGAAATTTGCGCACGGCTCAGCCAAAGATCCCTGCCGTTTCTGTGCGCACACATCCAAACTTCTAGGAGGCATCATGTCTAAATCTGTCCGCGCAATTCCTGAGGGCTATCACAATGTGATCCCTTACCTGACGTGCAAGAACACAGCCCAAGCTATTGAATTTTACAAATCCGTATTCGGAGCCACGGAAGTCATGCGCATGGCCGGACCGGATGGCAAAATCGGCCACGCGGAACTCAAAATTGGGGACTCGCACGTCTTTCTTGCCGACGAGTTTCCGGGTATGAATGCCGCCCCCACGCCGGGAGCCAAGAATGCGTGCGGGATCTTCCTGTATTTGGAAGATGTGGATGCTGCTTTCAATCGCGCCGTCGCTAAGGGTGCGAAAATAGACATGCCGCTCGAGAATCAATTCTGGGGCGACCGCTACGGCAAAATCACCGATCCCTTTGGCCATAACTGGGGCCTCTCGCAGCATGTGGAAGACGTCGCTCCTGCGGAAATGGAGCGGCGCTCGAAAGAATGGCAAGCGAAGATGGCTAAGGCGGCGGGCGCCGGCAAGAGCTAATCGCCGGCAGCAAGACGGCTGAGAGAACTCCACTCTTTTCTACCGGAAAGAGTGGAGTTTTTTCTGCCATCAGACTTCACGGACTTTCCACAACTGCTGATTGCAGCGCTCAGGAACTGACCGAGTAGGCGCGGGACGCAGACAAAAAAGGATTTCAGAATGGCGGCCAAGAAGACAGAAAGTGGCAAGAGCAAGAGCGCGATCGGAGATGGACGCGTGGAGCTGCGTCCGATTGGCGTAATCCGATCCGTGATCAAGAAGAGGGGCGAGGCACCAAAACAAGGTTCGGAGGGCGCGCCGGACGCATGGCTGGAGATGAGCTCGTTCGCCACTGAGGGCATTGACGGAATTAAGACTGGAGATGACATCCTCGTAATAACGTGGCTGCACGAAGCCCGGCGCGATGTGCTGAAGGTTCATCCGCGCTCGGACCCGAACCGCGCGCTTACTGGTGTCTTCTGGACGCGTTCTCCCGATCGGCCGAATCCCCTGGGCCTGCATCGCGTCACCGTGCGCGAGATTGCCAAAAACCGGATGCGGATTGGTCCCATTGAAGTGATTGATGGCACGCCGGTTGTGGACATCAAGCCGGCGCTTTCGTGCGTTCAAGATTCCTAGTGCCAAAAGGCGCCTGGGCGAGTCCTCTTTTGTGCCTGCGTTTGCGAAAGTCCTCTATAATCTGCACCTGCAAAACTATCTCTGAAGTCTCTGTGGCATCGATACATCGGGGACTTGCGGCTTGGTGGGGCGGCGAGCGGCCCTGACCCGTTCGGAACTTAGGGACTCGTCAAGACGTAAATAACGAGATGTGGAGGACACGAAATGTCTTTGTGGACGCGCACGGAAAACGTGTGGCTGAGGATCAAGGAATGGTGGAAGCAGAATTGGAGCTTGATTCGTCCAGGACCGGAGGTCAGGCGCGGAGCGGTATGGGGGGCGCTCGCGGCGGCTGGTGCATGCGTGGTCATTGCGGGGCTCTGCCTAAAAACTGGATTTGGCTACGCCTTCGATTTTACGTTCGCGACTCTGTTTGCCGCGCTGTGCATTCCCTTAGTTATGCTTGGAGTGATGCTTTTGCTGACGATTCTGCGGAGGCTGCCGCGGGTTGCTACAGGAATGATTGTTGGGTCGTGCGCGGTGGTGATGATGTTATGGGGGCCTCCGGTGCTTGGAATACCTTTGGCCATAGTGGTGGGGGTGGTGGAAGGAGTTTTGGGCGCGACGATTGCGACGTTTGTTGCAGGAGGACTGGGGCAAGCGGCGCTGCGGAAGAAGATTCTCGTTTCACTGCTATTCGCCGGGGGAGTTGCGGGCAATGTGTATTTTGTATGGCTCTTTGCGCATGCGGGCTCGATGGACAAGATCATTGCGTGGACGCCGCCGGCGGAATCAATGCCCGCGAAATTAGCAGTGGACGACCCCAGCACGAACGGGCCATATCGCGTGCAAAAACTCTTCTACGGAGCGGGAAACGACGTTCGGCGTCCGGAATACGGGGCGAGTGTTGCGATCAAAACGCGAACAGTGGATGCATCGGATTTTTTCAAAGATTTCAAGGGGTGGAAACGCTGGGCACGGAAAAAGTATTGGAAATTTGACATCGACAAGCTGCCATTGAATGCACGCGTATGGTATCCGGAAGGACCGGGACCGTTTCCGCTGGCGTTGATCGTGCATGGGAATCATAACTTGGCGGACTTCTCGGATCCGGGTTACGAGTACCTAGGGGAATTGCTGGCCAGCCGCGGATTCATCCTGGCTTCGGTGGATGAAAATTTTTTGAATGGAGGACTGTTTCACGATCCGCCATTGAAGCCGGGGAGCGCAGTGCGGGGCTGGTTGTTGCTCGAACATTTGAAATTGTGGAAGGAGTGG
>DATDNK010000410.1:0-6057 GCA_036518275.1 Candidatus Acidiferrum sp. | reverse complement strand
CTGTTACGGCTCCGACTTCCGGCGCAATGGAGAGCTGGGTGGCGTCGGTGGAATTCCAAGTCAGGGTAGAAGATTCGCCCTTGTTGATGGAAGTCGGGCTGGCCTGCAAAGTTACGGTCGGACGAGCCGGAGCCGGCGGCGGTGGTGGCGGCGTTGGGGGCGGAGTGACCTTTTTCGGCCCACAGCCGAAGGTGAGCAAAGCAGCAGCTAGCAACGCGAGCAAGCCAGCGCGGTAGAGCGAGCGTGAAGCCAAAGTCATGCAATTCCTCCTGAACTATAGAATCCCGGGGTTCATCCCAACAGAGCCCTTTATCCTAACACCAGTTGCTTGGGTTCGGGTGATGTATCGTAACACGATATATAATGCATCGTATCAAGACGTTCTTGCGGCGAGTTTCCAAAGCAACACCTCACGGCAACGGCACTCGCCTGCTTCGGTGCGATTGATGAGACGCATGGCCTAGCCTCCGCGGTTGCATTCAGGCGGCTCAGTGAGTAGACCAGTTGGGCGACTCGTTATGGCCGCTGGTGGTCAATTGATGTGCCTGGGAACCGTCGGCGAGCATGGTCCAAATCTGGCGCTCGCCGGAGCGAGTGGATTCAAAGACAAGATGGCGGCCGTCGGGCGCCCAACTGGGGCGCTCGTTGCGGCCCTGGTCGCGGGTCAATTCGAGAAGCTGCATGGAAGCGGGGTCGACGATGTAGAGGTCGTAGTTATCATTGGGGCGGCGCCAACTGAACGCCAGCAACTGGCCGTTGGGCGACCAAGCGGGATCAATGACGTAGCCTTTGTCGGGAAGATCCAGCTTGGTGACGCTGGTGCCATCAGAATTCATTAAATAGAGTTGAGGGGTGCCGCCGCGATCGCTGACGAAGGCGATGGTCTGGCCGGTTTTGGGGTTCCAGGCAGGGGACATATTGGCGCCGTTGGAATGCGTGAGGCGCTTGGGGCGGCTACCGTTGACATCGCAAACATAGAGCTCGGGATTACTTTGCATGGAAGAAGAGAAGATGATTTGCGTGCCATCGGGAGACCAGGCGGGGGTGGTGTTGGTGCCGGGGAAGCGGGGAAAGGCGATCAGTTTGCCCGTATCCATGGAATACATGCAGATTTGCGCGCTGGTGATGCCTCGGTACGGCGCGAAGCAGGTGAAGGCGATGCGGGAACCATCGGGCGACCAGCGGGGCGTGAGGGCAATAGAGTGCAGGCTCGTAAGCTGGTGCTGGTTGGAACCATCGTAGTCCATGACCCAGATTTCCTTGTTTCCGTTGCCCGTGGCGCGAACGAAAGCGATCTGCGTAGAAGCGACGCTGGGCAAGCCGCCGGTAAGTTTGCTGATGATTTCGTCAGCAAACTCGTGGGCGTATTTGCGGACCTGCAAATCGGTGGGACCGCCGCGATAGACCTTGCCGACGACGGGGGGCGAAGAGGGATTGCGCGCGTCAAAGAGCCAGGCCTGGATGGTGACTTCGGCGGTCGATTCGGTCAAATTGCCGAAGCCGACGTAGTTGGCGTTGGTCGGCAGCGCGATCCATGCCGGGGCTTTTAGTTCGGCCGGTACGGTGGGCAGTTGATTTGGGTAGAAGCTGGGACTGGCGAGCTCGAGGATGCCGCTGAATTCCAGGTCATCGCGGACGACTTTGGTAAAGAGAGAAGCGTGAGACTTGGCGAGGTCAGAGCGCGGGCCAAAGTCGGCGATGGCCACGCGGATCTTCGTTTGGCCAAGCCCCGTGGCGATGCGAATCCGGTCTTGCGCCAAAACGGAACGGCAGATCAAAAGCATGACCGCGACGAAGAACAACTGTCCCAAACCTCTCACAGATTTCAGCAAGTTCCCCCCTTTGGTTACTGAAAATCACGTCATTCGAGCAGCGCGAGCTCTTACTGGGTCAAAGAAAGATCGAAGTCGAATGTAACGTCGACATACTTTCCCATGTAATCGTTGGGAAGGGGCCGGAAGGCATCAATACTCTGCAGCGCTCGCATGGCGGAATAGTCCATGGAGGAATTGCCGCTGCTTTGAACTATGCGAATGTTGGAAATGGAGCCATTCGCATTGATTCTGAAAGTCATTACCGCGTGGGCTCGGTGAGTTGCGCGAACAGCCGCGTCAATGGTGGTTTGATCCCAGGATTGCTCAACCCGGCTTCGGACGGCATCCACATACCAGGGATATCGACCAGCGAAATCGCCGCCTCCTTGACCAATGGCTGACACTCCTGAGGAAGACTGTCCCGGAGTTGGAGAGTATCCCGTTGGAAGGTCGGGGCTGCCACCATGGCCGGGGATGGCGTTATCCGGCTCGCGCGTTTTGTTTTCGAGTGTGCGAGATTTGGGGGAAGGCGGCAGAGGCTTTTCTTTTTGAAACTTGGGGATTTTGGTTGCGTCCGTTTTTGGTTCAGGCGGGGGAGGCTTCAGCTCTTCTTTGTGAAGGCTCTTGGTGGGATCGATGACTTTGCTTTCGGTGACCATTTCTTCCTTGGGCATGGGCAGGCCTGCGGAACTGACGAGATTCACCTTCGCGCCGCCCGCCGATTTGCTGCCCACGCCGCCCCACAAAGCACCCTGGCTCTCAAAATAAGAGCCGCCCAATAGCGCAGCAGTTAGCAAAACATGGAAAATGACCGAACGGAAAAAGTATTTCTTGAGCGTGAGATCGTTCGGCATGGCGAGAGCAGTGACCATATCACCATTTTACTTGTTGCGCGCGCGTTCTGTAAGCGGCTCGGTCACGATACTTATGTTATTGATGCCGGAAACGCGCAGGGTGTCGACGACAGAGGCAAAAATGCCGAATGGAACCCTTTCGTCGCAGCGCAGGAAAACACTGCGTTGCGTGTTCTTCAGTTGCGCGTGGACTTTTGCCCCGAGCTCGTGAATATTGACCGGATCGTTGCCCAGGTAGACGTGCTGGCCCTTGTCGATGCTGACGACAATGCGATCCTGGCTGATATCTTTGACGGTCTTGGTCTTGGGAACGTCGATTTCAATCCCGGATTGCAGGATGGGCGCGGTGATCATGAAGATGATGAGCAGCACCAGCACCACGTCCACAAACGGGACCATGTTGATCTCGGAAAGTGAAGTCTGCGTCGATTTGCCGAGTTGCATCGTAATTTTGCCGCAGCGGCCGGTGGGGACGGCCGCGAGAACTTAGTTAAAGGCCTTTTCGACCTGCGCGGTGACTTCCATAGCGAAATTATCCAGACGCTGGGCCAGGTCGCGAATATTCTGCAAGAACTGATTATAAAAAATGACCGCGGGAATGGCGGTGGCCAGTCCTGCCGCGGTGGTCACTAGGGCCTCCGCGATGCCGGGCGCGACGGCGCGGAGGCTGGCAGCGCCGGCGCTGCCGAGGCCGGAGAAAGCGTCAATGATTCCCCAGACCGTACCGAAAAGTCCGATGAAAGGCGTCACCGAGCCGGTGGTGGCAAGCCAGGACATGCCTTTTTCGACGCGGCGTACTTCTTCGGCGGAAGCGAGCTGCATGCTAACGGTAACGGCCCCCAAACTTTTCAACTTGGGCGGATGCGGATTCGGCGAAAGGCCGCCCACCTGCATCTGGAGTTCACGATAGCCTGCCGAATAGACATTGGCAAACGGCGATGCGGAAGACGCGAGCACCTGCGGGTTGGCAACGCCATGGGCGCCGCGAAAATTCTGCAAGAAATGCGCGCTCTGGCGGCGTATGCGGCCAAACATTCCCCATTTTTGGAATATCATGGCCCAGGAAATGAGAGAAAAGAGTAGAAGGATCGCAAGAACACCGCGCGCGACCCAGCCCGTCTGCGAGAGAATGCCAGTGAGATCCGTCGCAAAGATCGTAGTGAACAGAGAAATGATGTGCCCCTCAGCGAAAATCAGAATCTTTCTGGGCCTAAGAAACGTAGCACACGCACCAAGGGCCTGCAACCGATAGGATGCATAAGTTTTTGATTCTGCTGCCTATTTGACAACGGCTGACCGAATCCCTTGGCAAAAAGGCAGGTGTGGTAAACTGCGAATCGGGCATGGGTAAACCATTTGATTTCGAGGTAGGAAGACTGACCGGGCAGGATTCTTATTCCTGCCAGAGGCCGTTGAGCTTTGCTCAGACGCCGGAACGAGGTACGTTCTTCCTCGAAACCTTTGGCTGCCAGATGAATGACCATGACTCGGAAAAAGTGGCCGGCGTTCTGCTTGCGCGAGGTTATCGCCAAGTGGAGAAACCGGAGGCGGCGGGGCTAATTCTCTACAACACGTGCAGCATTCGAGAGAAAGCGGCGCAGAAAATTTTTTCGCGGCTAGGGGAATACCGGGAAAAGCAGAACGAAGGGAAGATCATCGGGGTGCTGGGCTGCGTGGCGCAGCAAGAAGGAGAAGATATTTTTGAACGCGCACCGTGGGTCAGCCTGGTGTGCGGTTCCGCAAGTTACCGAAAGCTGCCGGAGATGCTGACGCAACTCGAAGCAGGGAATCACCGGGTGACCGGGCTGGATACGGACACGGACGAGACCTTCGAGACGGAGATGACCCGGCGCGACAACCCGTTTCGCGCGTATCTGACGATTATCGAAGGGTGTGACAAGGCTTGTTCCTACTGCGTGGTGCCTTACACGCGAGGGCCGGAGCGCAGCCGAGCCAGCGATGCGATTCTGCGCGAGGTGCGGCAACTCGCGGAACTGGGCTACTCCGAAGTTCAGTTGCTAGGGCAGACGGTTAATTCCTACGCCGACCCGACGCCGCAGAAAATGCGCTTTGCGGAGCTATTGCTCGCCGTCGCAGACGTTCCAGGAATCCGGCGGGTGCGTTTTACGACTTCCCATCCAAGCGATTTCACAAAGGACATTGTCGAAGCCATCGAAGCGCAGCCGAAGATTTGCGATCACGTGCACTTGCCGGTGCAGTCGGGGTCGACGAAAGTTTTGAGCGCTATGCAACGCACTTACACTCGCGAAGAGTATCTGGAAAAAATCGCCATGATTCGCGGCGCAGCCCGGCCGATTGCCATCACGACGGATATCATTGTAGGTTTTCCCGGCGAGACTGAGACCGATTTTGCAGAGACGCTAAGCTTGCTCAATGAAGTGAAGTACGAGAGCCTGTTCTCGTTCAAGTACTCACCGCGCCCGAACACCCCTGCGATCCGGATGGACGATGCCATCCCCGAGGAAGAAAAAGGCCGCCGGCTTGCCGTTCTCCAGGACAAGCAACGCGAAATTCAAAAAACGCGCAACGCCAAATTGATTGGTGAGACGTTTGAGGTGCTGGTGAGCGGCAAATCGCGCCGCGAAGATCAGTGGTCGGGATATACCAGTTCGTATCGCCTGGCAAATTTCACTTCACACGCGAAGGAACTTTTGGGAACCTACGTGCAGGTGCATGTGACGGGAGCTACACCGAACAGTCTGGTGGGCGAGCACTTGGTTTGACCCTAGGGAGGCCTCCATGGAAGTGGAAATGAAAATCCGCGGCCTGATGATGGACCCCGTGACCAACATGCCCATCGTGGTGCTGAAGGACGTGCAAGGCCAGGCCATTCTCCCGATCTGGGTCGGCGTCTACGAAGCTAACGCCATCGCTTTGGAAATCGAGAAAGTGCACACCCCGCGGCCGATGACGCACGATCTTTTGAAGAATATGCTGCTTGGCCTGGAAGTTCGCGTTCAGAAGATTGTGGTGAACGACCTGAAGGACGATACGTTTTACGCATTGATCTGGGTGGAGCGCGACGGCCAGATGATGACTATCGACTCGCGCCCCAGCGATGCTCTTGCCCTGGCCTTGCGCATGGACTGCCCCATCTACGTGGATGAAGTGGTGCTGAAGAATTCCAAGGTTTCCAACGCTTTCGCCGAAAAGAATACGAACGAGCAACTCCGCAATTGGCTCGAAGGCCTCTCCGACGAGGATCTCGGCCGATATAAGATGTAGCCCTACTTGTTGGCCTTCTTGAGTTTCTTGCAACCGGCGCTTCGAAAATTTCCCCTCAACTAAACGAAAAAGGGTGGCGAAGCATTGCTTCGCCACCGGAAGAGCCTCCGGTTAGAGAGGCTTAGGACTTGGTTTTCGCCTTA
>DATDNK010000409.1:0-13340 GCA_036518275.1 Candidatus Acidiferrum sp. | reverse complement strand
TTCCTGCATGGCGGGAATCACTTTCCTCACCGCGATGCCGGCCACTCCCAGCACACCCCACTTGACCTTTTTCTCATTCATTCTTAGCCCCTCGGTATTGGTCGCGGTTTATTACTGACTTGCGCTAACGGCGTAAGGACTCGCCGCTCGGTATCGCTTCTCGAACTCCTCTTTGGTGCAGATGGTCTTTGAATCCGTAACGCGGTCAATGCACAGGATTCCATCTAGATGATCGATTTCGTGTTGGAGCAGTTCGGATAGATTTCGCAGTTCGCCAGCCCGGATTTCACGCGCCATCCCTTGTAGATCCTGGTATTGCACGGTGATGTCGCGGTTGCGTTCGACTTGCATGAAAATGGACAAGAAACTGAGGCAGGCATCCCAAACGACGATACGTTCGGCGCTGCGCTCGATGATTTTTGGATTCACCAAGGGCCACGCGTCTTCGCCCGGGAGCCGCAGAAAAATGACGCGCTTTGAAACTCCAATTTGCGGGGCGGCGATGCCTCGTCCGTAGCCAGTAGTCTTGCGCCAAGAGGCGAGCGTATCGGAAAGATCTTCGACGAGCGCATGAATTTCCGGAGCCGAAGCGTCTGTCACGTCTTTGCAAACCTCGCGCAAAACCGGATCCCCCAGTTGCCGCAACGTGCGGACTGCCATGGCCGCCACCTCCGCTGCGCCTTGACGATACGCTAATTCTTGACCTGCGAAAAGGCGCGTCCTCTGGTATTATCTCGCCTGCGGCCAGCTCCATGGGACGGCTGACGCGGCAGAACATCCGAGGAGGAGAAAAACGAATGCGAAGAGGACTTTTGGTCCCGGCGCTCGGGATGATAGTTCTGGGCGGGCTTGCCTCACTGAGCCTGGTTAGAGGGCAGGAGAAAAAGGAGACCATGCCCGAACCGACTGTCAAAGTCGGAGACATGGCTCCGGACTTTACCCTGCGAGACACTCACGGGAAGCAGGTATCGCTGCACGACTTTCGTGGTAAAAAGAACGTCGCGCTGGCGTTTTATATTTTCACTTTCACCGGTGGTTGAACGAAGCAAATGCAGAACTTCCAGCAGAACCTGGCAAAGCTGGAAGCTGCAGACACCCAAGTATTGGGTGTGAGCATGGACAGCATGTTCAGCAACAACGCCTGGGCGGAAAAGATTAACGTCACGTTTCCGTTGTTAAGCGATTGGGGCGGCGAAGTCACGAAGGAGTATGGGCTTTACAATCCACAATACAAAGCGGCTCGGCGCATCAACTATCTGATCGACAAGGAAGGCAAAGTCGTCGAGATGCAACTGGACAGCGAAGCCATCGATCCGACGAAGATCGTTACGTTGTGCGAACGCCGAAAATCTTCGGGCGATTAGCACGCACGAGCCAAGCTGAAACTCCATCGCTGTGAAGTTCGAGTGCCACGAGCCAGCCGTTCGGTATAGTGTGGGAACACATCCCTACAATTTGCACCCCAATGGGGGAGTGTTAGAATTCACAGTGAAGCGCTATGCCGCCAAAAACCCTATACCAAAAAATCTGGGATAACCACGTTGCGTGGGAAGAGCCGGGCCAGCCCGCGCTCATTTACATTGACCGGCATTTGATCCATGAGGGCACTTCGCCGCAGGCGTTCGCGGGGTTGCGTGCCGAAGGCCGCAGGGTGCGCAGACCCGACCTGACGTTCGCGGTGATGGACCATTCGGTTCCTACGACCGATCGCACGCTGCCCATTCTCGACAACGACGCCAAGCTGCAGTTTGACGCGCTCGATAAGAACTGCCGTGAATTCGGCGTGCGGCTGTTTGACATGAACAGCAGCAACCAGGGCATCGTCCACATCATCGGGCCGGAGCTGGGCATCACGCAGCCGGGACAAACCATTGTGTGCGGCGACAGCCATACTTCGACGCATGGTGCTTTTGGCACGCTGGCGTTTGGCATTGGCACGAGTGAAGTCGAGCACGTGCTCGCCACGCAGTGCCTGGTGCAGTCACGCTCGAAGACGCTCCACATTCTGGTGCATGGGAAGCGGCCGAAAGGCGTCACCGCCAAGGACATTATTCTGGCGATTATCGGGAGAATCGGCATCGGAGGCGGCACAGGGCACGTCGCGGAATATGGCGGCGAGGCCATTCGCGCGCTATCGATGGACGGACGCATGACCGTCTGCAACATGAGCATCGAGGGCGGCGCGCGCGCGGGGATGGTCGCGCCGGACGAAACCACTTTCGCTTATCTTGAAGGCCGCCCGTTTGTTCCGCGCGGCAAAGCGTTTCAGGAAGCCGTGGAGCGCTGGAAGCGGTTGCGCACCGACGACGGCGCAAAATTTGACATGACCGTCGAGTTGCAGGCCGAAAAGATTGCTCCGCAAGTCACTTGGGGCACGAACCCCGGCATGGTCACCAGCGTTACCGCGCGCGTACCTGATCCACATGACTTCAAGGATCTTAATGATCAGAAGGCCACGGAAAGCGCGCTTAAGTACATGGGCCTGAAGCCCGGCACGCCAATTGTGGACATTCCTGTGGACCGCGTGTTCATTGGCTCGTGTACCAATTCGCGGCTCGACGATTTGCGCGCTGCTGCGCATCTCATTGCGGGCAAGCATGTGGCGAAGAGCATCAAGCAAGCGCTCATCGTGCCAGGTTCGCGCGGCATCAAGTCGCAAGCCGAAAAGGAAGGCCTCGACAAGGTGTTTACAGCCGCGGGCTTCGAATGGCGCGACGCAGGCTGCAGCATGTGCATCGGCATGAACGCGGACGTCCTGCCGCCGCACGAGCGCAGCGCCAGCACGTCGAACCGAAACTTCGAGGGTCGCCAGGGCAAGGACAGCCGCACGCATTTGGTCAGCCCAGTTATGGCTGCGGCCGCCGCCATCGCCGGCCACTTCGTGGACGTCCGCGAATTCGACGTCGCCCATGTCGAATAGCCGGAGTGGAGGGAGTGTGTACTCTGGGCGCATATTCTCATACAACCCAAAACAAGCGGCTGGCTTCTCCATGGCTCTCACGGCATCGGCGCTTCGCATTGTAGTTTGGTTCAACCTAGAAAATACTCCCCGGCCAATTTCCAAGGCATTCTACCTTGCATTCGGAATCGGCTTTGTGCTGGCGGGCTGGGGATTCCTTGAACAGGCAAGGACGAAAAACTCTACTGATGGCTAGTTTTTGTTTGAGGAGCGACAAGAGAATGCAACCGTTTAATACACACACCGGCTTGGTGGCGCCGCTGGATCGGGTTAATGTGGACACCGACCAGATGGTGCCGAAGCAATTCCTGAAGGCGCTGACGCGCGAAGGCTTTGGCCGCATTCTTTTCTACGATTGGCGCTACCTGCCCGGCGAAAAACCGAATCCCGAATTCGTGCTGAATTTTCCCCGCTACAAAGGCGCGTCGGTTTTGCTGGCGCGAGCGAATTTTGGTTGCGGCTCGAGCCGCGAACACGCACCCTGGGGCGTGAAGGATTATGGCTTCCGCGTCATCATTGCGCCGAGCTATGCGGACATTTTCTATAACAACTGCTTCAAGAACGGCATCTTGCCCGCCACGCTGCCGGAAGATCACGTGGACGAGCTCTTTCAGCGCACCGAAAAAGAAGAAGGCTATTCGCTGACGGTGAACCTGCCGAACCAGACCATCGCGGACAAGCACGGCCTGATGTTCAAATTCGAAATCGCACCATCGCGCAAGGAAGTTTTGCTGAAGGGCCTCGACGACATCGGCACCTCAATGCAACACGGCGCGGCCATCGACGCTTACGAAAAGGCCCACACCGCAACCGCGACCATGTATGACCCCGTCGACGTCAAGTACTACTCCAACGGGCGGTAATTGGTTTGCGGTTCGCAGTTTTAGTTCGTTGATTTGCAGCTCCTGGCTTGCAGCTCGTCCTTGGCTCGCTCAATGGAGTTGCCGAAAAATCGGGACGACCTTCAAAAAGAAAAACGGGGAAGGCTTTGAGGCCTTCCCCGTTTTTTGGTTAGGGTGCTGCTAAAACGAGAGAAGCTAGAAATGCAGGCGAAGGCCGAATTCCATTTGTCTCGGATTGTAAGCAGCCGCGGACGAGGTGATTACTCCAAAAGTGCGCGGATTCCCTAACGAAAGGTTTGGCACTCCCATTATCACGTGGTTTAGCACGTTGGTGGACTGAAAGATGAGCATCATGCCGAAGCGCTCGCGGAAGGTGATGTCCTTAGTGACGGTCATGTCCAGATCCCAGCCAGGCAGATTGCGGAGAACGCCTCCGCCGCCGGAGTTCGTGTCTGTGGGAAGAGCGTACCGGAACGAATTGTAAACGGCGCAAGGATCGGCGAAGAGGTTGATGCCAGTTCCTGTGCCATTCCCAGCGTTTCCTACCGTCGATCCGGAGCACGATGAGATGTTCGCAGTGTTTACGCCGTAGTGAGCGGAATTGCCTCCGTTATAGGGAGCCATCAAGATGGCATTCTCGCCCGTGGTACCAAGCGTAGTGACGCAGGAGACTTCACCCCACGCGGACTGGCAGTTGGCAGTATTATTTCGCACCAGAAGCGGAGCGCCGCTATTGGCAGTAAAGAGTGGAGCAAGGGACCATCCGCCAAGCACGTGCCCAAGCAGCCCGTGCTGCCCCTTGAAAAAGGGCGGCTGATAGAGCAACGAGAGGTTGTAGAGGAACCGGTAGTCAAACGATTGAGGCCCGTAACCGAAGTGCAGGTTAAACGGGTTGGGCACGCTGGTCGAACTTGTGGCTTGCGTGGTGTCGCCCGTTCCGAGCGAACGGCTCCAGGTGAAATTGGAGCGAGCCGTTATGCCGTGCCAGTTACGGGCGGTGAGAGAAACGATGGCGCCGTTGTAGTTCCCCCAGCCCATGCTCGTTTCCATGAAGATGCTGTTCAGTTGATTCTGGCTATAAACGCTCGAGAGAGCTAGAGGTATACCCTTTGCGTTGAGCGGGGTGGCGTTGCCAAAGGTCATGGGCAACACAGACCACATGGGATAGAGCAGCCCGTTCTTGATGTTGCTGCCTTGACTCGCCACGACGGCGGCTGTGCAGCTTGTGGCGCCATTGGTGGTGCAGAAGCTCGATACCCAGTTGCCGTTTAGAAGAACGGCGCCAGGGGCATTGGCCGGCATGGCGAAAGCATCCTCAAAGAACGGCTGCGTCGTCACCGGAGAAACGGAGTTCTTAGGACACACACCGCCAGGAGCCGGACCGCAAAGCTCTGTGTAAAGATTTGCGAATGCGGTGCCAAAAGACTCGCCCCCGAGGGTCGTCATGAACGGCACCGAGCTCAGGTCAATCGCCTGATACTCGTTTTTGAGAATCCGGCCGACGTAGCCTACTTCCAAGATAATCTTCGACGACATTTCTCTTTGCACGCTCAGGGAGAATTCGTCGGAGCGCGACGGCTTGAAGTTTGGATCAAGCTCCGAGGTGTCGCCCGCCTTGGCCGAAGTAATGCCACTGAAGTTTGGCTGGCTGAGGGTAGATGACGGAGCCGGAAGAGGAGCCACCGGCCCATCTGTACCGATACGGAAGGCATTTGTCGGATCAACGTTGCCTGACCCATGGCAGGTGCCGTCCATGCCCGGGCCTGGACAGGTGATGGGCTGCAAAGACCCCGCGCCAAGCAGAGGCACGAGAACCAAATCCACTCCATTCAGCCGGCCGTAAATGCGGCTCCATCCGCCGCGGATCACGGTGTGGCCCCCGCCAAGGACCCGGCCAAGGAGGCCATTAGTAAAGGACGGTCTCCAGGCTCCTGCAAAATGGGGGCTAAAGCCGCCGTAATACGGGTTATAGGCATACTTGCTGCCGGTGTTGCTGACCAGTTCATATCCGATCTCTGGAAGATAGACTTGCCCATTCAACGCCGCCTGTTCGCGGTTTCGCAAGAAGTTTGCCGTGGAGACTTGCTGCCCGCTTGCGTCAACGAGCGTGGTGTCCAGGTGGGTTGTCTCGTAGGGTGGCATCTCCAGCGTCCAGGCGAGACCGTAGCTGAAGGTGAAGGAGGGCTTCATGTGCCAGGAATCGCTGAAGTAGACGTTATAAGTAGGAACAATGCTATGCGATGTAACGGGTGGGAAAGAAGTGGTGCTGGCATTGCCATTCAGGGCCAGGTTTGGCCCGGAACGAGAAGCGATGATTTGAGGAAGGTTAATAATGCCAAGGGCCTCCTCGTAGAGCGGCAACCAGGTGCCGTTCAGCTGATTGCTGGGCAGGCAGTTCGTCTGCGTCGCGCTTGAGCAAGTAGGGGGCGCCCAATTGGAACCCACCGGTAGGGACATCGCCAGCGCTGCGCTACCGCCGCTCACGTAAGTGAGGTCGGTAAAAGTGGAGACGCCATTGTCGTCGCGCCGATGAGCGTCCCAGATGCGCTGGTACATCCCGCCAAACTGCAACAGGTGATTGCCGTGAATGAGGCTCATGTCGTCACGGACCGTGTTGTCCTGGCCGTCCCAATAGCGCTCGCGCACATCCTGGGTGTCCACGTTGTAAGGAATGAACGAATTGGAGGTTTCGCCGCCAATCTCTAGCGGTGCCGGCAGCGCCGCCAGGCCGCCGGTGAAAGGCTGAGGTGGCGCCAGGGCGGAGTTCCACAGCCAGAAATTTCTTGTGTAGCTGTAGTGGAAGTCGTTTGTTAGAAAGGGTGTGAAATTAGTGGTAAGACCGCCTACATAATAAAAAGGCACCAAGGGTCTAAGGATCTGGGATTTGTACTGGCCCAGTTTGTCGCCGGGAAGAACACCACCTGAATCGACCTGGTTGGTGGTCTCATTCGAGAAATGGTAATAGCGGTAGCTGCCCATGAAGTGCCATTTCTTGCCGAAGTCGTGATCGAGGCGAGCGACGCCGAAGTTCGAGGTCACCGGCAAGCCAACGGAGCTGCGATACCCCTGGATGTTGAGCCCATCGCCTACAGCCCCGTTGCTGGCCGCCCCGAACGGATCATTGGGCAACGGGAGCATGTTGTTCCAAATCTGAGAAACATACGCATTAATGCCGATGCCGCGCGGATCGCAAGGGACCGGTGATGCTACCGGGCCGCACATAGGCGAGCCAGAAGCGTTTCCTGCAGCGTAGGTCGTCGTTACGTGCGTAAACGGGTCCGTCACTGTAACTGGGTAGGGATTCAAGTTGAATGCGGAGGGTTGATTCGAACCGTTCTGAATCAAAATCACTCCAGCCCGGAGCGTGGCCGAAGGAACTAATTTATCCAGAGTCGTGCTAAAAGGGTAGCGAAGACCCTCGTAATTCACAAAGATATAAGTCTTGCCGCCCCAGAACGAAGGTGTCAAAGGTCCCCCAACAGCGCCGCCGAAACGGTTACGGTGTGCTTGCGGGATAGGTATTTTCAGGCGGTTGTTGTCCCAACTGTTTGCCCCGCCGACGACGTTATTGAAGTAGTACTCGTAAAGCGCGCCGTGATATTGATTCGTTCCGCGCTTGGTTACCATCTGCACCTGGCTGCCTGCCGAACCGTTGAAGTCCGCGGTTTGGTTGCTCGTGTTGACGCGAAATTCTTCGATGCTCTCGACCGGCGTAGGAATAACGCCTGTGGCCGCTCCGCCCGTGGTCACCGGATTGCTATTCGCGAAGCTCGGTGTATAGATATTGTTAGATCCCGCCATGTCGTCGGAAATGCTTCCGCCGTCGAGTTGGTAGGTGTTCTGGTCGTTTACCACGCCGGCAGTATAGCCATTCGGCGTGACCGCCGGCTGAAGTGTAGCCAGCGCCGCGGTTTCGCGCCCAATGTTGGGCAGCATCAGCAGAGTTTCTCCGACAATACTCGTTCCAATGGTCGAGTTCAAAGTTTGAAGCTCCGCGCCCGTGGTGCTGACTTCCACCGTTTGCGACATGGAGCCCACTTCCAACTTGAAGTCGATGCTCAGGGGCGTCCCGACAACAACATTGATTTGGCTAACTTTCGACAAGCTAAAACCGGTCTTGTTCGCAGTGATTTCGTAGCTACCTGGAGGAACAATTGCGAATAGGTAGCGCCCTGCCTCATTGGAGGTAGTCGTCCGGGCCGTGTTGGTAGATTTGTCCGTGAGCGTGATGGTTGCGCCTGCCACCGCGCCACCGGAAACATCGGTAACCAGACCCGCGACACTTCCTGAGTTCGACCCTTGGGAATAAGCTGGCGACGCTATCAGAATCAAGAGACAGGAGAGAACAGCAATCGACAGAACTACTCGCTTGAACGGCATACCGCCACCTCCGTGGTTTAACTGGAGGTCTGCAGGTTGATGCACGCAGAGCGGAACACACCTTGCCGTTTTCCACTTCAGGCAACCTTGACCACCCAGCAACACCGGCTCACAGTGTGGGGTGATACTTGGCCATGACTTGCCCTAAAAGCAATCCGGTGTTTACCTGAATTGAGAATCCGGTGTTTACCTGAAGAGGTATGTTCCGAAGGGTGTTAGACAAAGCAGGTTAGTATGCAGCCCGGTTTAGTTGGCTTGATAAACCGTCTTGCCGCCGACTACCGTGCGCAGGACGCGGACTTTGGTGAATTGCGACGGCGGGATTTTTGTGAGGTCATCAGAGAGAACGATGAAGTCCGCGTACTCGCCAGCCTTTAATTCGCCCTTCTTCCCTTCCTCAAATTGAGCATAGGCGGAGCCGCTCGTGTAGGCTCGGATGCAATCGGCAAGCGAGATTCTCTCTTGTGGCTCCCAGCCGTTTCTCGGCCCACCCTCCGGGCGTTCCCGCGTCACACAAGCATACAAACCGCGGAACGGGCTGATGACCTCAACCGGGTAATCGGTGCCAAACGCCAGGCGAACGCCGTTCTTGAGCATCGTGTTCCACGCATACGCACCCTTGATGCGTTCAGGGCCGATACGATCTTCGGCCCAGCGCATGTCCGTGGTTTGATGCGACGGCTGCATGGAAGCAATCACTTTGAGTTCGGCGAAGCGCTGGAAGTCCATCGGAGCAACCACCTGCGCGTGCTCGATGCGGTCGCGGCGGTCTCGGCGCCCGTTAGCTTTCACAACAGCCTCAAAAACATCCAGGCAAATCCGATTGGCGCGGTCTCCAATAGCGTGAAAGTTCAGCTGGAAGCCTGCTTTGTCGCGCTCAATGGCCATCGCGCGCAACTTATCAGGGTCGTAAGTAAAGATGCCGGTGGTAGACGCATCATCGCTATAAGGCTCAAGCATTGCGGCTGTACGCGAACCCAAAGCGCCGTCGGTGACGGCTTTCAGTGCGCCGGTTTTCAACCACGGATCCTTTGTGCCGCCTTGCGCGCGCCTGTCCTGCAAATCATTGAGCGAGTCATTGAAGTGCAGCCACTCCGTGATGCGCGCCGTGAGCTTGCCCTCTTCTTTTAACTGCTGGTAAACCTGAAAGTCTTCCCAGGCGGAATTGTCTTGAAGGGAGGTGACGCCGTTGCGCGCGACGGTAGCAAGCACGATTTCAATCCCACGCCGGCGCACTTCCATCGAGGGATCAGGAATCCGCACTCGCACCAAATTCATCGCGGCGGCTTCCTTCAACATTCCCGTCGGTTCGCCAAGACCGTCGTGTTCGATCTCGCCACCCGGAGGATTGGGGGTGTCCTTGTCGATTTCCGCTTTTTTCAGCGCCAGCGAATTGGCCACCGCCACGTGGCCGGAAATGTGCGTGAGGATTACGGGATTCTTCGGCGCGACGGCGTCGAGCTGCTGGCGATTGGGGAACCTCTTGTCCGGCCAGAGCGTGTGGTCCCATCCGCTGCCGGTGATCCATTCGCCTTCTTTATGGTGCGCAACGGCTTCGGCGACGCGCTTTTGCATTTCCTCCGGCGAAGTCACGCCGCGTAATTCGACCGCCAGCGCGTCCGCACCCGCGCTGCCCAGGTGCACGTGGGCGTCATTAAAGCCAGGCATCACAAAGTGATCGTTAAGATGAACAGTTTCCGCTCCCTCCTGGCTTCCACCGCAGTCGAGCAAAACGTGAGCCATCTTTCCAATGCAAGTGATTTTTTCGTCAGCCACTGCCATGGCTTCCGCCCAGGGACTTGCCGGATCGTTCGTGTAAATCCGGCCATGGGTGTAGAAAACCGTGTGCTTCGGCTTCTCCTGAGCCATGGACTTCTGCAGCGGCGTCGCGGCGCACAACATCGCAACCATCGCAAAACAAACCAGGCTCAACCGCAGACGAATACCTGCAATTTTCATCGAGATCTCTCCTCTGCAATCCCGGAAATGCCTAGAACAGTCAATAACGCGCGTTTCAGACCCAGTTCTCGGCCAGTCGCGTCATACCACTCTTGCAGCGAATGCGCACCGCCCCCCATTCCGCCCGCGCCAATAGAAATGGCGTCAATTCCCACCGAAAGCGGGATGTTCGCATCTGTGGAAGAGCGCTCCAAGCGCGACTGGTTTCCCACTATTTCGTCGGCCGCCCGAAGAGCCCCGAGTAGCGGCGAATTGGCAGGAAGTTCCCCGCCCGGCCGGCTCCCGAGCAATTCCACCTTCCACTCGAGATTCCCCTTCGAACGGTCGCGAGGAGGCTGCATTTCATCCCGTACACCCGCAGCAATCGCTTCGCGAAGCGCGGCCTCCAGCCGCGCCAATTCCGCCTCGTCCTCCGAGCGAATGTCCACTTTGATTTTCGCCTCATAGGGCACGGAGTTAACCGACGTCCCGCCTTCAATCTGCCCGATGTTGAATGTAGTACGCGGACCGGAAGGCAACTTGGTGTTGATAAAGCGCACCGAGCCGCGAATCAACGCATTGATGGGATTGGGCATGCCGAAATCCGACCAACTGTGTCCGCCCGGACCGGTGACCGTTGCTTCGAGGCGGCGCGAGGCCAACGCACGTGTGGTGACGTGGTCCGTGCCAGAGCCGTCCAGGACAATCACCGCTTTCAGTTTCGATCGGTAGGTCTCGACTAATTCGCGCATGCCGCGCAAATTCCCCTCCCCTTCCTCGCCCACGTTTCCTGCGAATAAAATTGTGCGCTCCGGTTTGACATGAGCCGTTTGCAGCGCCCGTGCAATCGCTACAAGCGCCGCGATGCCTGTCCCGTTATCGGAAACTCCCGGGGCCATCATGCGGCTGCCCTCGCGGTGCACCTTTACATTCGTCCCGGCAGGAAAAACGGTATCCAAGTGCGCCGAAAGCAGAACCATTTCACTTTCATTCATGCCGCGGAACTCCCCGATGACGTTGCCAATCTTGTCGGTATGTACGGAAAGACCCGTTTCCGACAGCACTTCGCTCACGGCAGCGGCCCGCGCTCCTTCCTGAAACGGTGGCGCGGGGATTTCCGTCAGTTTGGCCTGTATGTCATTCACCCAGGAGAGATTGTGGCTTAACCAGTCAAGGGACGCTCGAGCGTGCGCGTTCTCTGTAAGCCGGAAAGCTGTGGCCTGGCGATGCGCGTGCGACGGAGCGGCGGAGCGAACCGGCATGACGAGAAGAATAACGCAAACGACGGCGCGTTTCATCGTCGTCTTGCTTGGCCGCCTTTCTTTCAACGGGGTGCGGACTCCGTGCAAAGCGCGTGGATCTCCGCATCCGTCAGCACGCGAGCGGATTGCTTGGCAGCGTCCAGGATCCGGCTCACGAGGACGTCTTCGGCGGGAATCTGGTGTCGCGCGAGCCAGTAAACAACGTTCGATTTGCCGCTCATTGGACCGATTTCTATCACCTGCTCGAGACCAAAGAGATGCGCGGGCACGCCGCTGTAAACCGCGTCGGCCAAACGGTGATCGTGTTTCTGAATGGCTTTGATGATTGCGGCGGCATGCACGCCCGTTGCGGTGCGAAACGCATCGTGCCCAATTACCGGATAGTTTGGCGGAATTGAGGTCTTAGTGGCGCGGGCCACTTTTTCGCAGTAATACTTGAGACTCGAAAGGTCGCGGTCGATCAAGCCCGCCAGCCGCAGATTTACGAGCATCAGTTCCATAGGCGTGTTGCCAACGCGCTCACCCAATGCGTTGGCGGCAGCGTGCACTTGATTTGCGCCCGCGCCAACGGCGGCGAACGAATTGGCGATGGCCAGCCCGCGATCGTTGTGGCCGTGCCAATCTACGCGAATTTGTTCCCCCGAAGGTTCCACAACTTCCTCGACAACAAATTTCACCAAATGGAAAGCGCCGTTGGGCGTAGCGTGTCCCACCGTGTCGCACAGCACCACGGCGCGCGCGCCGTTGCGAATCGCTGTGGAATAAAGGCGCTTCACGGTCTCGGGATCCGTTCGAATCGTATCTTCTGTAACGTACATGGACGGCAGGCCATGCCGCACTGCGAACTTCACCGCATTTTCCGTGGTGCGCTGAAGATGATCCACCGTCCAGTCTTCGACCAGCCGCCGGATGGGACTGGAACCAAGAAACGTGGCAGCTTCAATGGCGATTCCCACGCGTTGTGAAATTTCCACGATGGGCCGAATATCGTTTTCGTGAGTTCTCGCGGCGCAGTTCGGCTTGATCTTCATTCGGTTCGTGGCAATTTCGCGCGCCAGCGCTTCGGTGTGTGCCGCCGCGCGAGGTCCGGCACCCGGCAAGCCGATGTTGACGGAATCGATGCCCAGCGACTCCATCAGGTGGAGGATTTCAATCTTGTCTTCGATGCTCGGGTCGAAAACGGAAGGATTCTGCAGGCCGTCGCGGAGCGTCTCATCATCCAAAAGCACGCGCGTGCCGGGAGGAATCTGCGGCGGAGTCACCGTATTCCAGTCGTAGATCCATTCGTTTTGCGGCATGGTGGCCTTTAGATGCTCCGAACAGCGCTCTTATTGTCCTAATTTCGCAAAGTGTAGCTTTGCGGCTGCTGCGCGGGATCCGGGCGATACAGCGTTTTGCAAAATTCGCAGCGATAAATCTCCGCTTTAGGACCAATGATCGCGGCCACTTCCTTCGGATAGTCGTACCAACGCTTTAAGTGCCCGGCGCAGAGTTTGCCTTTCTCATCCTTTTCGTCGCAGGCACGCTGCTTCGGCTTGCGTGTCTTGATTTTCGGAGTGGCTGCCGTTTCTTCTGCCATGGAGTCCTTTCTACAGGCCGTGGTCACGGAAAAAAGTCTTCAGAGCGCCGCGGACATTCCGCAACTTTGCGCCCATGCCGGAGAATTCAAATCGCAGGAAGGCGTCTGCGGCGCGCTCTAATTCACCGCCATAACGATACCACCAGGGTTTTTGCCTTCGGGGCAGTTGGTCAACGTCGATATATTTCGGCTGCACTATTTCCAGTATTCCAGCGCGGCCATGCGTGCGGCCCCAGCCGCTGCTGCCGCAGCCGCCGTGAGGCGCTTCCGCGATTCCAAAATAGCTGATGGCGTCGTTCACCATCACGGCGCCCGCACGAAGCTGCTGCGCGATCGTTTGGCCCTTCTTTGAATCACTGGTCCACACGCTCGCAGCAAGC
>DATDNK010000408.1:0-4411 GCA_036518275.1 Candidatus Acidiferrum sp. | reverse complement strand
TGTGCCGCGGTGCAGTTCGTTTTCGACGGCCTTGACCACGGCGGGATGGCAATGGCCCGCCATGAGTGCGCCGAAGCACAGGTTGTGATCGATGTATTCATTGCCGTCGAGATCGTGAATGCGGCTGCCTTTGCCGTCTTTTACGAAGATCGGATAAGGCTCGTAATGGCGATAGTTGCTGGCAACGCCCAGGGGAATGCGCTCGAGCGCGCGCTTATGCGCAGCGGCGGATTTTGGCGTGCGCTTTTCGTAGGTAGCAAGTTCTTTTTGTAGTGCTTCGTGCATGACAGCTCCGTGGATGGCAGGTCTGTTCCCTGCGGTCAGTTTGAGGCGGTGAATCCATTATCTCATGCGCGCGATGGTGCGGCCCGTGTGAGCCACGACAGCGGAAATTACCGAGTCCCGGGCTGCCTAGAACGAAAGCTTCAGAGCAAACTGAATCAATCGGGGATCGCGGGCCCGCTTCACGCGGCCGAAATCCGAGCCATCGGTGATATTGCCGTCCGGCTGGAAAAACTGCGCGTGATTGAACGCGTTAAACAGTTCACCGCGGAATTCCAGCTTAAACCGTTCGTTCAAAGGTGTGACCTTCAGGAAGGCTATCTCCCAGTTGTTAATACCAGGGCCACAGCACACCGTGCGGGGCGCATTCCCGATGGTTCCCGGAAGCACGGTATTTTCCGTGAACGCATCCGGATTGAAGCCGGCATTAATCAGAGTGCAGGTGGCCGGATCGGTGCCAGTGCCCGCCGCACAGGTCAACTTGCGTGGATTGATGACGCGGAATGGCGCAGCGACGTCGGGCTGGCCGGGCGTTTCGAAATCGAAGCTTGACTGCAACTCGATGTCGTCCTGCTCCGTGATACGAATAGGGAAACCGCTCTGGAAGGTGGTGATACCGGAAAGCGCCCAGCCGTTGAACGCTTTGCCTGCGAATCCATCGTATTTGGGCACTGGCAATTCCCAGTAGTAGCTCAACACGAAGCGATGGCGTGCATCATAAAGGGAACGCGCGCGGTTGCGCTTCGGATTAATGGGATCAATGAGATTTTCAAAAGTTGAGGCGTAGTCGAGAGACTTACCGAAGGTGTAGGCGGCAGTCAGTTGCAAGCCGTGCGAGAAGCGCTTCTCGAGGCTCGACTGAAAACCGTGGTACGAGGAATTGGCGATGGTGTTCTGCGTGAATATGTCCGAGAAGACTGGAACTCCGCCGCCGGGGTCGTTAGGGCATCCGCCCCCGGTCAACGGATTGCAAAGCGGCGAGGAGTAGGGACGAATCCCAACAAGAGTGATGGGGGTGCCGCCTGCTGCGCCTGTGACTATGCAAGCCGCCGGATAATTGGTAGCTGGCGGATACGCAATCGGACAGGGGATGTTGGTGCCGTTCGGGCCACCGGGTCTGTAGGGGAGGTGAAATGTCTGGCCCGCTGGGAGCGTAAAAGAGTAAGAGCTGTCAGCTAGAAACGGCCCGCACCCTTGGCCCAAGTTAATCAAATCCAAACACGTTAGGGGATTGCCAGGGTTCAAATCTTGGGAAGCAAGGAGCCGATGTCCTTGACGGCCCACGTACGCTATGTTCATGACAAGGTCCTTGGCGAGTTCGCGTTGAACCGTCAAGTTGTACTGTTCAGCGTATTGTGTCCTCGGATTCTTAGCCGCCTGGCCAAAAAGGAGAATTGGACGGAAGCGTTCCCAATCTTGAGCTTGCCCGCGCGGCGGACTGAGAATGCCGTTGAAAGGGTTGGGGAACGTGGTGGCGCCATCCTGGCCGAGGAACGGTAGATTGAACTGCGTGTTAAAAATAAAGGTGCTTCCGCCGAAGGGCGGCTCGGCGCTGAACTGCTCAAGCACGAGTTGTTCAACAGGGTTGTAGAAAATGCCGTAGCCTGCGCGAACACTGGTCTTTCCGGGGCCACCAAAAACCTTGCTAAGAAAACCATCTTTGGCTGCGGGACTCCAGGCAAGACCAATGCGCGGCGCGAACGATTTGTAATAAGTGTTGGAAAGACCATTGGGTATGCCGGCGTCGCCGGGGACCACCAATCCCACTGGTGTGACGCCCGCGCTGTTGCAATCCGTGATGCCATTGGCCGGATCGAAGAGCGGACTAGTTTTCGGAAGGGTACAGGGGTAGACGGTAGAAACCTGCCCGGGACGGAAAGTCTGAACCTTTTTGCCGATGTCCGCTAATGGGGTAGTGAGTTCCCAGCGCAGGCCATAATTTAGAGTGACGTTGGGTTTAAACTTCCAACTATCCTGAGCAAATAGGTAAACAGCCTTGCTGCGAACGAGCTCCGCCTGTGCCGAACCCTGCCCATACTCATCCGGAAGCCCCAGCAGGTAGTTCGGGAAGAGATTTACAGCGGTACAAACACCAGACGTGGGATCGATCGTTCCCAGGCAAGGATCATTCGGCCCGCCGCCAAAATAGAAGTACTGTCCGCTGATGTCAAAGTAGAGGGTTTGATCGAATTTCATATACCGGATATCACCGCCGAACTTGAAGTCATGCCGACCAATGGTCTTGCTGAAGTTGTCTGACCACTGAAAGGTATCGCCGGTTTGCGGAAGTTCGCCTTCGAAGTTGTTGCCAATGTTGTAGCCACCCGAAATGTTGATAAACGGAACTCCCTCGCGGTTGGCGCCGAGTCCGGGATGGATGCCAAGGTCCGGGTTATTGGGATCCGCAAAACAATTGCTCGCCGGGACGGTCTTGCAGGAATCCTGCACCAGTGCGGTGTGTTGCGGATGCAAGAAAGTTCCCTGGCCTTCACGGAAAAACGTAATCCTAGCTTCGTTGACCGCAGTGGAGCCAATCGTCCAGGAATGGCTGATATTCAGCTGCTGAATCCGTTCATCGGTCAAATCGCCGAATCCCGGCAGGTTTGCGCCGCCCGACTGAAATCTGGCAAAAGGCTTTGCCAGATAGTGATTGGTCAGATAGTAGTAGCCCGTTAGGTGCTGATCCTTGGTGAGGTAATGGTCGATTTTGGCGGTGAATTGATTACTGCGCTCGTGCCCAAGTGGAACGCCTTGGAACAAGCTGGTGCCAATGTTGGCGTGCGGGACGAATTGGTTCTGAAGATCAAGGGCCGTCTGGTCCATGCAAGCCGTTGGAATCACATTGGTGGGGAAGACCGTGGAATAAGCTGTTCCATCCGCTATAGGGGAGTTTCGCCCCAACGCAGTGAGGCAACCAGGGCGGTTATTCAGGATGTTGGCGTTCGAGAGCGTACCCGCAAACGTGGGGTCGGCGGAAAAATCGCCTAGCCGCTCCGGGTCGGTCGGAACAGTGACCGTATCACCCGAAGTTCCACGTCGAATGCGATCGCCCTCGTAGGTAAGAAAGAAGAAGGTTTTGTCCTTCTTCACGGGACCGCCAAAAGTGAGACCGAACTGGTTTTGGAGGTAGTCAAGCTTCTGGGTATCGAAAAAGCCCCTGGCATTGAGGTTTCTGTTGCGGAAAAACTCGTAGGCGCTTCCGAAGAATTCGTTTTTGCCGGACTTGGTGACTACATTCACAACCGCGCCGGAATTGCGTCCATACTCCGCATCGAATGTATTGGTTAGAACGCGGAACTCGGCAATGGCATCCGGAGACGGTTGGATTGCGGGCAATCCTGCAAACTGGTCGTTGCCGTCTCCTCCGTTGACTGTGAAATTGTTGTCGCGGCCCCGCCCGCCGTTTACGCTAACCACTCCCGCGCGGTCGCTTCCATATACAGTGTCCAAACCGACCTGGGACTGTACGCCCGGCTGGAGTTGTAGCAGTTGATAGGTGTCGCGCTGCGCTAAAGGCAATTGGCTCACGGCCCGCTCGTCGACTACGGCGCCGAGCTGGGTAGAAGTAGTGTCTACGAGGGGCGGGGCGCCCGTGACCTCCACTACATCGGTGGAACCACCCACTTGCAGAGCTATGTCAACGGTGACGGCCTCGTTGAGGTCGAGAGGAATTCCTTTGCGGACAAATTTCTTGAAGCCCTGGCTGGTGGCGTCGATTTCGTAAGTGCCGACGGCCACTTCGAGGAAGATGTATTCACCGTTGGTTCCCGTTTGCACGTCGCGCGTGGCGTGGGTCGCCTCATTGATCAGTGTGACCGTGGCGCCGACCACCGCGCCGCCGCTCGGATCGGTTACGGTGCCGCGGATGCGGCCGCCGGTGCTCTGGGCGACCGCAAACGGAGCAGCCAAAAGGGCTGCCAGAATCAAAGCGCTTGCAGACAAAAGGCGGCAGCCACACGACGAGAAAAATCCCAAGAAGAATGCCTTGCTTTTCATGACCTCACCCCTTGCCACAAAGAAACTTTCGAGAATGGAATCTTCGTGGTTGCTGTGCCCCGGAAACCTTACTATAATCCAGCAAACTTAGAGAAAGTCGGGTGCCATGTCAAGCAGAAATAATTTATCGGGA
>DATDNK010000407.1:0-2369 GCA_036518275.1 Candidatus Acidiferrum sp. | reverse complement strand
CCCGCCACGACGTCAATCGTGTGGCCATGGTAGTGTTCGCACAAGCGGTCCACCAGCGTATGGAATCCCTGCTTGTCTTTCAGCAGTGTGGTGATGTCATAAAACAAGATTCCCGGTTTGGGGTAATCCGGCACTTCGCGGATCAATTTCTTCAGATCATTCATTCACGCGTTCTCCTCGTTGTTTGAATTCCATCGCGTCTTTTTAAGCCGTGCCGCATGGGACCGTTCACGCACTCGGATTAATCACAAATCCGCCTTCTTGCTGCGCCTCCGCCGCCGCGGGCTCTTCTCGCACGTCCGCAACGTCGGAACCGAACGGCCCGCGTTCCAGCAGCTTCCGCAATTCTTTGTGCTGGTCGGGCGTTCCTATGGCAAACACTTCCACGCGCCCGTCCCAAAGATTTCGCACGAAGCCGCAGACTCCCAGCTTCTCCGCGGCGCGCTGCGTAAAGAAGCGGAAGCCCACACCCTGGACCATGCCGGACACGAAATAGCGTTTGGCTAACCTAGTCTCGCTCACAAGCCAAAAAAATTGTAGCAGAGGCGTGCTTTTTCTTCCTCACCGCACGGACGAAATTGTGCGATTGGTGGACTTCCCGCCGCTTGCGCTACACTGAGAAAGAAGCACTACATCAGGCCGTTTCACCGCCCAGGCCGCCGCAAGGTGCTTTGTGCGCATCCAAATGGTTATGACCCAAGCCAGACCACATCCCCGCCGCCTTCGCGATTTTCCGCTGCTTCTCGGGCTTGTTTTTGCGCTGACTCTTACTGCCTCACCTCTTCTGGCTCAAGATGTGCCGCAAGGTCCCATGGCCCCTCCGCCCGACCACCACGTCGTCCGCATCGGCAACGAGCCCGAGCCTCCGGCGCCGCCCTCGCTTCCCGAATCCGAAATCATCCAGCGCTTTTCCCGGAAGGAAGATCAGTATCTCGCCATGCGCTCGCATTTCACCTATACGAAAACCATTCGCGTCGAGGAGTTCGGCCCGGATGGAAAGCCTTCCGGCGAATACGTCTTGGTGATGCAGCCTGAGCGCGACGCCGACGGAAAAGTCTACGAGCGAGTCGTGCAGCGCCCGCAATCCACCATGCAGCATTTCTTTCTTCGGTCCGAAGACTTGGAAGGCCTCGCACGCATCCCTGCGTTTCCGCTGACCACCGCGCAGCTTGTGAACTACAACTTGAAGTATCTGGGCAAAGAGCAAGTCGATGAGGTCAACTGCTACATCTTTCAAGTGAAGCCCAAAACGCTCGAACGCCAAAAGGCCTATTTCGATGGCGTCGTTTGGGTGGATTCGCAGTACCTCGAAGTGGTGAAAACCTACGGCCAGTGGATGACCGACCTCGGCCCTATGCACGTTATCAAGGACTTGCCTTTCAGCCTGTTCGAAACTTATCGCGAGAATATCGAAGGGAAATACTGGTTCCCGAACTATTCCCGTTCTGACGACACTGCGGATTTGAAGGGCCAGCAAGTCCCCGTCCGCGTCGTTATCAAGTGGACTGACTTCAAGCCGCTTCCGCTCACCCCTCAGCCTGCCGCGCCAGCGGACAACTCCTCGGCCCCCACAAATCCCTGACTCTTTGCTGAAACTGTTCGCTGAGTGTCATCCCGAGCGCAGCGAGGGATC
The DNA here is from genome assembly GCA_036518275.1 of Candidatus Acidiferrum sp. GTDB lineage: Bacteria > Acidobacteriota > Terriglobia > Acidiferrales > UBA7541 > Acidiferrum. The sequence goes on along the minus strand of DATDNK010000407.1, from coordinate 736 downwards.
TGCTTTTCGCCTTGAAACTCACTCCCATCCGTTCCGCAGTCGATCCAAAATGTCCGGCAACTCTTCCAACGAATCAATCAGACACTCAGGCCGGGCTGCGCGTAATCGTTTCTCCGTCGGAAAGGGGCCCAGTACACCGATCGCCCGCACGCCGGCGCGCCGAGCCATCTCCACGTCCTGTGGCGCATCGCCAACATACACGCAACACGCCGCCTCAAGCTCCATTTGCTGCAGGGCAAGCTTCAACGGCTCCGGATGCGGCTTTTTCCTTCGCGTATCTCCGCTGCAAACCTGCGCCAAAAACAGTCGCGTCAAACGGAACTCGCGCAACTGGCGCACCACGCGGTCGCGATCTCCGCTTGTAACGAGACCCAGGTCGTGCTTCCGGGCGACCTCCGCCAGCACGCGCCTCACACCGGAAATCAATTGCGGTTTGTGCTTTGCATAGTGCACGCGCCATGCACGGTCCGCTTCGCTCCACAATTTGCGTGGCAACTTCGCCGCGCGATACACCTGATACCAGTTCGGGGAGTAATGCCTCTCCAATTCCTGGATCCCCCACCTGATGCCCATCTCCTTGAACATGGCCAAATAAGCGGAAGTATCGGCATGGTAGGAATCAATCAGCGTCCCATCCCAGTCAAACAGCACGCCCCGCAGACACGGTTTCTGCTTCGTCCCCATCGCGCCCAGAGTAACAGAAAAATTTCTGATGCGTCGCGCGAAGCAGTTTTGT
>DATDNK010000406.1:0-6732 GCA_036518275.1 Candidatus Acidiferrum sp. | reverse complement strand
AGCTCTTTGCCCTGGAGTTGCTTCGCCGCTGCCAAGCCCTCCGGTGCGCGGCCCGAAGGCACGTACAGCGCGGCAGCTTGGTGAGGATTTTCGCCGTAGCGCAATTCGTGCTGCCGGCGCAGCGCCGGGTGCACGCGCTCCGGCAGCAGGGGTTTCGTTTGCAGCGTTACGTGACCGTTGGTCGCGAGGCGTTCCAATTCCATAGTGATCATGCCGTCGTAGCGCGAAGTAGTTGCAAAAACTTTGCGCGCCAGCTCGAGTCGCGTCGCGAGCGAAGTGTCGCCCCCGGCTTCGATTTCCTTGGCCACAGGCTCGAAATCCGCGGGATCGCATACGGCCGTCACACTCTCGAAATTCTTGGCGGCTGAGCGCAGCATCGTCGGGCCGCCAATATCGATGTTTTCGATGAGCTCTTCGGCGGTGAGCCCGGACTTCGCGGCGGTCGCTTCGAAGGGATACAGATTCACGACGACGAGATCGATGGGCGCAATGCCGTGTTCCTTGGCTTGCTTCTGGTCGTCAGCATGTTTGCGGCGGAAAAGCAGACCGCCATGCACTTTGGGATGCAGCGTCTTCACGCGCCCGCCGAGCATTTCGGGCCAGCCGGTGAAGTCGGAAACGTCGCGCACCGCGACTCCATTTTCACGAAGCAGCTTGGCGGTGCCGCCTGTTGAGAGGATTTCGATTTTCAGCGCCGCGAGCCGCTTCGCAAAGCCCACAATTCCGGTTTTGTCATAGACACTGATCAGCGCGCGCTCCACCGCCATGAACTCCTCCAGAAATAGAAAAGCACAACAGTGTAAGCGTCCGGCGCGGATTCGGAAAGTGCAGCTATGTGGAAAAGGAAGAGCTGACAGTCTACAGCTTAAAGTTTACAGCTCAGAGTGATCAGGCCTTTACGAGGGCTTTGAGTTTAACCTGGCCTTCTACGGTTTCAACGACGTATTCCACGTCTTTGCAGTTTTTCTGCTTTTGCAATTCTTTGGTTTTCTTCAGGACGAATTGATTGAAGCTGGAGCGCGACAGCCTTCCGGTGTGTTCACCGGCCAGTTGCTTGGCCTGCAAAAAAGCCTCATACAGCTTCTCGACTTTGTCCGCCTCGTTTTCGGGTTGCGAGCAGACCATGCGAAAGGCCTTGGCATTTCCGGCCGCAGCAGCGACGGCTTCTTCTTTGGCATGGTCCTTGGCGCGGGCGGCTTCAATCTGTTTCGCCGCAGAGCCGAAATGGCGCTGGATGGTGCCTTCTTCCTTCTGCTTCATCTTCTTGCGGAAGATGTCCTTGTATTTGGCGTAAGTCTGGGTGAGGTTGTTGAAGCGGAAGCGCTGGTGGGACTTCATATCCCCGCCGCGCTCGTTGTAGCGCTTCACCAGAAGATCGATGCGCCATTCGATTTCGGTAGGCGGCTTCTTCCGGCCGCCCCCGAAATACTGGTCGTACTCCACTTTGAGCTGGCGAATGTCTTTTTCGATCTGGGCCAGATCTTCGTCAATGGTGGCCATGTCTTGGGGAAATCTCCCGGACCTCCATGCTAGGCGGACTGAGCAAACCCGTCAACCAATGGGCCGAAAACGTGCTTCGAATGCGATACGTCGCAGAACGGGGTTCGCTGGTGGGAGCTACCCTGGCCCGAAGCCCAGGATTGCCGCGCGGGCGGCTCTGTGCTGAAATGTTCGCATGCCCGCTCGCACCAAACGCGCGATTTCGCCGGAACAGTCGGAATTGCTACGGCAGATTCCCTCCGTTGACGAATTACTGGCGCAGCCGCGGCTGTCGGAGCTCTCGAAGCGCGCGGATCGCAACCTCGTGGTGGAGGTTGCGCGCACGGTGCTAGATGATCTGCGGGCGCGTATTACGGGGCAAGTGGCCACTGCCATCCTTGCCGAGATTTCTCCGGTCGCTTGCGACCCTGCCTCACTGGAAGAACGCATCACTTCGCTGGTGGAACGGATCCTAGCGCGGTCGCTTCTGCCGGTCATCAACGCCACGGGCGTGATCCTCCACACGAACCTGGGACGGGCGCCGCTGCCGGAAGGCGTGGCGGAGGAATTCCGGCTTGCGGCAACGCAGTATTCCAATCTGGAATACGACCTGGAAGCGGGCGCGCGCGGCAAACGCGACGTGCACACGTCCGAACTCTTGACGCGCCTCACAGGGGCGGAAGCGGCCATCGTGGTAAACAATTGCGCGGCGGCCGTGCTGCTGACGCTGGCGGCATTTGCGCGCGGTGGCGAGGTGATTGTTTCGCGCGGAGAGCTGATTGAAATTGGCGACGGCTTTCGCATTCCGGAAATCATGGAGCAGAGCGGCGCGCTGCTGCGCGAAGTGGGAACGACGAATCGCACGCGGCTGGGGGACTATGAGAATGCCATCGGGGAAAAGACCCGCTTGCTGTTACGCGTCCATCCTTCGAATTTCAAAGTGACTGGCTTCACGGACAAACCTTCTCTCGAAGAACTTGTGGCGCTGAGCCAGCGCACGGGAATCCCGCTGGTGGAAGATCTCGGTTCTGGCTGCCTCGTCGATTTGGCGGAGCACGGCATCAGCGAGCCGACTGTGCGGCAGAGCGTCGAAGCCGGCGTGGGCATCGTGACGTTCAGCGGAGACAAGCTTCTCGGCGGGCCGCAGGCAGGCATCATTGCTGGAAAAAAAGATTTGATTGCGCGTGTGCGGCGGCATCCGCTGTTTCGCGCGTTGCGCGTGGACAAGCTCACGATTGCCGCGCTCGAAGCCACGCTGGGCGCGTACCTGCGCGCGGCGTGGGAAGAAATCCCGGTGATGCGCATGATTCGTGCGACGCCGCAGGAGCTGAAACAGCGCGCAGAGAATTTCATTCGCGAACTTCGGCCAGAGCTGCCCTTGGATGAGGTGGAGATTGAAGTTGTGGATGGCGCTTCGCTCGCTGGAGGCGGCTCGACGCCGACACAATCCCTGCCCAGCAAAGTGATTCGCATTGCTAGCGTGCGCTACTCCGCTGCGAAACTGGAGCAGCGGTTGCGCCGCGCGCCAGCCGGGATTTCCGTCATTGCGCGCGTGGAAGAGGACCGCCTGGTTCTGGATTTGCGAACCGTATTTTCCGAGCAGGAGCCGTTGTTGGTTAAGACACTTGCCGCGGCACTACACTGACTGGGAGGGACTTTTAGAGGCACAGTAGTTTCTGGCCTGAAGGAGCAACCCCATAGAGAGCCTGCTAAAAGACATCCGGTACTCAGCCCGCACGCTCTCCAAGAACCCGGGCTTTGCTGCGGTCGCGGTGTTGACTCTGGCGCTGGGCATCGGAGCGAATACCGCCATCTTCAGCGTGGTGGAAAATGTGCTGTTGCGTCCCCTTCCTTATCCGCATCCCGAAAACTTAGTCCAAATCTGGAATACCTATCCGCCACAGGCTCCGCGCGCCCCTTTATCGCCGGGAGACTACGCCGACTGGCGCCTACAAAATGCCAGTTTTTCCGAAATGGGCGGATACGCTCAAATGTCCCAGGGATTCAATTTGACTGGCGAGGGTGAGCCGCAGCGCGTGCTCGGAAGCTACGCCAGCGCGGGACTGTTTCCCCTGCTTGGGATACGCCTCGCGGCGGGCAACTATTTCACTCCGGACGAGGATCGAGCCGGCAGTGAACCTGTGGTGATTTTGAGCCACCGTCTCTGGCAGAGCCGCTTTGGGGGCGATCCCGGAGTGATAGGACGAGCAATCACTCTGGACAACCAGAGGTATAGGGTTGTGGGCGTGCTGCCTGCTGGTTTTCCGCTGCTGCGCTGGCCGGACCTTTGGATGCCCATTGGCCAGTATCAGGATGACCTGACCGAGCACGTTCATCACGCGTTCATTGGCGTCGCGCGGCTCAAGTCCGGCGTTACGCTGACGCAAGCTCAAGACGAAATGAAGAGACTGAACGAGCAGGAAACCATCAAGTATCCCGATTCGCACAAATTCTTCGGTGTGCTCGTCGAACCGATGGAAGATGCGTCCGCCGTAAAGCTGAGAGGCATCCTGCTGGTTCTTTCCGGAGCCGTGGGCCTTGTACTGCTGATTGCCTGCGCGAATATCGTGAATCTGCTGCTGGTGCGCAATGCCGGGCGGGAACGGGAGGTAGCGGTGCGAACAGCTTTGGGGGCTAGCGCGTGGCAGTTATCGCGCCAGTTGCTAACGGAAAGCATGCTCCTGTCTTTGGCAGGCGGGGTGCTTGGGTTACTCATGGCGGTTGCTGGCCTGCGCACGCTGATGACGTTTGTTCCCGCGGACTTGGGTGTGTTGCGAGAGAGCGGCCTCAACGGCAAGGTGCTGGTATTCACGGCCGTGGTTTGCGTGGCGGCCGGAATGGCTTGCGGCGTGTTCCCTGCGCTGCGCACGCTGCGGGCGAATCTCGCGGGAACTCTCAAGCAGGGAAGCAAAGGAACAAGCGGGTCAGGACGTAATCGGACTCACAATATCCTGGTGATCTCGGAAATCGCGATGGCGCTCGTGCCGCTGATCGGAGCCGGACTGCTTCTGCGGAGCTTCCAACACTTGCTGGAGGTGAATCCCGGCTTTCGCGTAGACCATATCCTGACGTTGGAAGTGCAACAGGCGGGGCTGCCTTTTACAGAGACCAACAAGTTTTCGCAGGAAGACTGGATTCGGATTCAGCAAAAGCAGTCCTTACAATTCGAGCAAATCGCTGCAAAGATTCGCGCGCTGCCGGGCGTCAAGGAAGCCGCAGGCATCGACGATCTGCCTTTGAGCAACGAATTTCGCCAAGCATCGAGATTCGTGATCGAAGGCGAGCCCATCCCGAATGCAGGTGTGCGGCCGATCGCGCTGTACCGGACCGTGAGTCTGAGCTATTTTTCCGCATTGGGAATCCCCTTGCGCGAGGGCCGATTGTTTACCGAAGACGATTGGAAAGTGCCTAGGAGCGTGATCAACGAAACCGCGGCGCACCGTTTCTGGCCCAAAGGCGATGCCATCGGGAAGCGCATCAATCTCTGCTCGCTCGACCCGAAGCCGTGCTGGAGTACCATTATTGGCATCGTGGGAGACGTCCATCAGTTTGGCCTGGATGCCGAGCCGACGTTTGACTTTTATTTTGTAGGCGGTTGGACGCCGTATGTGGTCGTGCGGACTGCAACGGATCCCTTGACGCTAGCTGCGGCAGTCACGGACGTGATTCACAGAGCAGCTCCCGACCTGCCGGTAACTCGCGTGATGACCTTGGATGAGCTGCTCGCGGGCTCCATTTCGCCGAGACGGTTTTCCGCCATGTTGGTAGGGATCTTCGCGATGCTGGCGGTTGCGCTTGCCGCCGTGGGGATCTATGGAGTGATGAGCTACACGGTGAGTCAGAGGACGCAAGAAATTGGCGTGCGGATGGCGCTGGGAGCTCAGGCTAGCGACGTCCGCAGCATGGTTCTGGCGCAGACGATCAAGCTCACGGCTGTTGGGGTGGCGATTGGGCTGGCAGGAGCCTTTGGAGTTGCGCGCTTTTTGACGAGCCTTCTGTTTGGCGTGGGGACGCATGATCCAGTTACGTTCCTGGGCGTGGCTGTTTTTCTGATTCTCGTGGCGGTGGTTGCCGCATACCTCCCGGCGAGGCGGGCCATGCGCGTGGATCCCATCGTGGCACTGCGCTATGAGTAGCCAGCGTCACAAGCGTCGAACCATTTTCCCCAACGCAGAAGTGAAACTGCGCAAAGTTCTCATCCGTCCAATCTGACGGTTTCGCGGAGTGGGCGGAACCTTTCGGTGCATCTGCCAGACCCCTGACTGCCCGAGAAATTCCTTAATTGAAGACGGAGAGGTGTGAAATGAGAAGCGACCCGCGTGTGCTCCTAGGAATTTGTCTGTTACTCGCAGCGCCAGTAGCACGGAGCCAAAGCGATCCGCAGCGGCCTGCGGAATCGCCATCACAACAAATGACCATTCCCCCGGCGCAGCAACCTCCGCAGCAACGGCAGCGCACGCAGCGACCGCCTGAACAACCCGCTACGCAACCCGAAGGCGCGCAGAGCAAGCAAGCGCAGCACCCGCCGATCACGGAAGAAAAATCCTCGGTTACACATCATTCCGCGCGCATCGGCGGGCAGGAAATCAAGTACACCGCAACGGCCGCGACGTACAACATCAAAGCCGATGACGGAACGCCGAAAGCAGCGATGTTCTATGTGGCCTATACGAAAGACGGCGTGACGGACATCGCCAAGAGGCCGATCAGCTTTGTTTACAACGGTGGTCCGGGCTCGGCGTCGCTCTTCACACATATGGGCATGGGGCCAAGGCGCGTGGTGCTAGCGCCGGACGGGCACGGGATGCCCGCGCCGTACACGGTGGTGGACAATGAAGATTCGTTCCTCGATGCCACCGATCTCGTTTTTATTGATGCCATCTCGACGGGGTTCAGCCGGCCGGCGCCCGGTGAGGCGCCCAATCAATTCCACGGGATCATCGCGGATGCCAACTGGTTCGCCGATTTCATCTACCAATACATCACCAGGAATGACCGCTGGGCTTCGCCGAAGTTCCTGATCGGGGAAAGTTATGGAACGACGAGATCGGCGGAACTGGCGGGCGTCCTTCAGGAGCGGCATCAGATTTATTTGAGCGGCATCGCGCTGGTGTCAGCGGTGGCCTTCTCGAACTGGGGTGCGGACAACCGCTCGGAGTTTTTCCTGCCGACCTACGTGACTACGGCGTGGTATCACCACTTGCTGGCGCCTGAACTGCAAAATTTGACGATCGAACAAGTGGCGCAGCAAGC
>DATDNK010000405.1:0-14650 GCA_036518275.1 Candidatus Acidiferrum sp. | reverse complement strand
GCGAACAGGCTTCCAATCATCACGCACGACGCACCCGCGGCGAGCGCCTTCGAAATGTCGCCCGAATATTTGATTCCGCCGTCGGCGATGAGCGGCACCTCCGTTCCTTGCGCGGCCCGCGCAGCCTCCATGATGGCAGTCAATTGAGGCACGCCCGCGCCCGTCACCACACGCGTTGTGCAAATCGATCCCGGCCCGATGCCAACTTTCAGGCCATCTACTCCAAGCGAAATCAGCTCTTTCGTTCCTTCGTAAGTTGCCACGTTTCCCGCTACAAGCTGGATTTCCGGCAGGCGGTGGCGAATGGCCTTGATCGCGTCCATCACGCGAAAGGAATGCCCATGCGCGGTGTCAATCGCGAGCACGTCCACTTTTGCTTTGGACAATTCCACCGCGCGTTCCAGAAAATCTCCCGTGGCCCCCACCGCCGCGCCTACGCGCAGGCGTCCATGCTCGTCTTTTGCCGCTCGCGGATATTCCAGTTTTTTTTGGATGTCCTTTACGGTGATCAGCCCTTTGAGGTTGAAGTCCTGATCGACGACCAGCAGTTTTTCGATGCGGTGCTTTTGCAGGATGCGTTCGGCCTCGTCGAGGGTGGTGCCCACGGGCACGGTCACCAGATTCTCCTTGGTCATCACCGAGCTGACCAATTGCGAATGATTTTTCTCGAATCGCAGATCACGGTTGGTCAAAATTCCCGTGAGGCGCGAGCCACGCGTTACCGGAAGCCCGGAAATCTTGTACTTGTTCATGATTTCCAGCGCCTGCCGGATGGTGATGTCGGGAGAAATGGTCACCGGGTCCACGATCATTCCGCTTTCCGAACGCTTCACGCGGTCCACTTCCTCGGCCTGCCTTTCGGCGGGCATGCTGCGATGCACGATGCCGATACCGCCCTGGCGCGCGATGGCGATGGCCAGCCGCGATTCGGTGACGGTATCCATCGCCGCCGATGCCAGCGGCACGTTCAATTTCACTTTGCGCGAAAAATTTGTGGTCGTGTCCACTTCGGTTGGCAGCACTGCCGAGCGGCCCGGCAAGAGCAGCACGTCGTCAAAGGTAAGAGCGTCAGTAATCGGACCGTCGTTCATTCCAGCCTCACGTTAAGAAATTGGCGGCCCTAAAATAGGAGCCATAAAGCAACGCAGCCCAGCGGGCGCCCGCTGGGCTGATAGAAGAACTCATCAAATCGACAAAAAGCATCACGGTGAATCTTCCATTCTAGGTGCAGCAGCACTCTCGGTCAAGTTAAGACGCTCCGGGTCTGCTATTCTCGATGCGAGCGATTTTCTGAGATGGAAGAGATGATCCCGGAGTTCGAGGCGCATCCGCTGCTGAAAAATGGACACGCTATGACGATTGCCGCGGCGTTCGTGCCCCGCCGCTTCGACATTCCGCGTGCCGGAGAACGACGTTTTCAAGTGGATAAGGATTCTTTTCTGCTTGGGCATTGCCACTGGCAGCCCGGGAAGAGAAAAGACGCACCGGTTCTCGTACTCGTACATGGTCTTGAGGGTTCCAGCGATTCGAATTACATGCATGGCATCGGCGAGAAGGCGTTCCATCGCGGGTATCACGTGGTGCGCCTAAATCAGCGCAATTGCGGCGGAACGGAGGCGATAACTCCCACGCTATACAACTCCGGGATGAGCGGCGACTATCGAGCTGTTTTTGAAGAACTTTCTAACGGCGATGGATTCGAGCAAGTCTTTTTTGCGGGCTACTCGATGGGAGGAAATCTCGTCGCCAAAATGGCCGGCGAATTCGCGGCTGCCGTTCCTCGGGCTCTGCGCGCGGTCTGCGCCGTTTGTCCCGCCATAGATCTCGCCGTTTGCGCCGACGCGCTCGAACGCCGGGACAACTATTTTTATCAGCGCCACTTCGTCTCCGGTTTGATGGCCCATTATTCGCGCAAGCAGAAACTGTTTCCGCGGCTCTACTCGACTGACGGATTGCCCGCGATTCGTACTGTTCGGCGATTTGATGATTTCATCATCGCTCCTCGTTTCGGCTATCGAGATGCTCAGGACTACTACGAGAGCGTTAGCGCCAAACGCGTCACCGCGCAGATCCGCGTGCCATTCCTTCTCATCACCGCCCGGGATGACCCCTTTGTGCCGTACTCTTTGTTCCTCGCGGCGAAGGTGGCCGACAACCCGGCAATTCGCTTTCACGCCCCACAACATGGCGGACATTGCGGCTTCATTTCGAAACACTCCGGGGCGGAACGCTTCTGGGCCGAGCAACGGATCGTGGATTTTTGCGATGAATTTCGCGCGGGGCGTTAGCCAAACGGTTTTTCGAGGGATACGGCGAAGCCCGGCGTCAGCAATTGCGCCGGGCCATCGGGCGTAATCACCATGTCGTCTTCGCAGCGCAGTCCGAACTCGCTGACGAGGTAAATTCCCGGTTCATTCGAAAAGGTCATACCCGGCTCAAGCACGGTCTTGCTTCCGCGCACGAGATAAGGATGCTCGTGACCATCCAAACCAATTCCGTGGCCCAGTCGATGCGTGAAAGCCTTGTAGTCCGGCCCAAATCCGGCATCGGTGATGACTTTGCGAGCGGCGTCATCCACGGTACCGGATAGCCGGCCCGCTCGCGCCGCATCGAGTGCGGCATCTTGCGCTTTGCGAACGATTTCAAAGACGCGCGCAGCTTTTTCGGAAGGCTTGCCCAGGATTCCAGTGCGCGTCACGTCGGATTGGTAACCCTCAACGGCACAGCCGCCATCAATGAGAATGACGTCGCCCTCTTTGAGTTTTTGCGGCTTGATGGTGCCGTGCGGCAGCGCCGCGGAAGCTCCCAACAAGACGAGCGCACCGCCGTGCAGATTCATTTTCGAAAAGCCGCCTTCCACGAGCTTGCCGATGTCCTCCTGCGACATACCTTCCTTGACGGACGCGAAGACCGCGCGAAAAACATCGAAGGTCGCCTCGCAAGCCAGCCGCATCAGCTCCAGTTCGTGCGCCGATTTTCGCCCGCGGCATGCGATGGTCACAGCGTCAGACGAAACGTACTCGAGCCCCGGCGCGGCTGCACGCAAATGGTCATAAAACGTGAATGCCGCCGTCTCTTCTACGCCGATGCGCCCGGTTCGAATGCCGCGATCTGCCAGCGCCGCCGCCGCGATTTTCGTGGGGCTCTGATCTTCCTGCCAGATGTGAACTTCCGCGGGGAATTGCAGCTTTTCGCGCATCCGCCCTTCTTCAAACGCCGGCACGACGATAATGGGTGCGCCCGTGCGCGGAAGCACCAGCGCGAGCAGCCGCTCGCTCATTCCCCAGCGAATGCCGGTGAAGTAATAGAGAGAAGTCCCTGGCGCGACGAACAGTGCGTCGTACTTCGGGTCGAGTTCTGCCATCAACTTCTGTGCGTGCTCAAGCCTTCCGCGATACTCGTCAGCGGTAATGGGATGGACGCGCGAGCCAAGCGGCTTGAGCGCGGAAAACGCTTCGGGGAGGGCGTCAGCTTCGTTGGCGGGATGAGGAGCCGCCTTGGCTAGCATCGGAATTCCCGCTAAGGGAAGAGCTGCGCCGCTTTGCAAAAATTCGCGGCGGGAAGGCCGACTGGCTATCTTCGAATTTTGTTTTTGCATGGCGGGAAAGAGCTTCCTCTGCACCGCCGCAGCTTGTCAAGACTGTTCGTGAGGTACAAAAAAAAACGAGGGAGCTTCGAAAAGCTCCCTCGCGGCCGGTTGTTTGGAATGCGTGTCGCTACCAGGAGAAACGCAGTCCTAACTCCAGGTTGCGGCTGCCGCCATTGAAGATGAACTTATTCAAGAATTGTGGAGAGGTTACGAAAATGTAGCTCGTGTTCAAGGGATTGGTATTCGTGTTCTGGTCGATCGAGCCATTATTGGTCGGCAAGCCGATGCTGTAATTCTGGTGGTTAAAAATGTCGAAGGTCTGGAAGCGGAACTGCAGAGATGCCCGCTCCGTGAATTTCATAGTTTTGAACAACGACATGTTCCAGATATTGAGCCCGGGCGTGTTGACGGTGTTCCGGCCAGCATTCGTGCGAGCACCTAGCCCAGCCTGGACAAATCTAGCCTTGGGGTTGTTCGCCAGATAGCCAACTGTGAAAGCAGCTGCTGGCGTCGGGTCACCTCCCACATTCTTATCGTCAGCGTGGTTCGGGTCGCAATCGCCAGTTGAGGTCGCCCCCCCAGGGCCGAAATTACATACGGGCGTTACAGTTGTGGCGGTCAGGCCGACGCCCGCGGGGTTAATGATCGTGCGGTCGCCCGCGCCATCACCGTTCGCGTTGGCGTCTACGTTCGAGAGCGGAGTCACAGGCTGGCCCGATTGTGCCAGGTAGGTCCCGCTCCACTCCCAGCCGTGGGCTAACCCGCGGACGAAGCGGTTCTCAGAATGAACGTTCGGGAAGTCGTAGACCCAGGTGACGGCGAACTTATGAGGCAAGTCCAACGCCGAACGGCCACGCTCCGCGGCAAAGTTAAAGCCGTCTTGCGCTCGCCTGGGGTTCACGCGGCTGCTGAACAACTCGTTCGTGGAATTGTCGATATTCTTGGAGAACGTGTAATTCGTCCGGAAGTACAATCCTTTCGCGAACCGGTGCATGAAATCCACCGAACCGGCATGATAAATCCCCGCTCCTATAGGGGGATTTGTGGTGAGGTTGCCGAAAAACCCTTCTGTCGCCAGCGGCTGGAACAAGCCGTTCGCCAGGAAATTAGCGAAATCTGCACGTGTGCTCGCTGGCGCTGCGACGGTCGCAGGAACGTCCGACGGGCTAAAGTAAGTCGGGAGAGGCGCGATGCCCCCGCCAGGAACGCTGGGATCAAACGCCGAAGCGGAATTTAAGCGCTGCTGCACGGGCAACTCGAGGCTTCGCGTGCCCACGTAGCGTACTTCGACGCTCGTATCCCTGAACAGTTCGTGCTGGACGCCGAGCGACCACGTGATCACCTTCGGGTCCACCATGTCCAGGATCAATGCCTGCGTGGCTGCCCGTGCGTCGGCGGTCGTTGACGGAGGCACGTTCACCTGAAGCAAGCCGCCGCCCGCAAGGAAGCCAGGACCCGGCGTACCTCCGGGACCGGACGTGCACCATGCCGGAGCTCCCGATTGCTTGCAGGTTAGCGTCGCGTTCTGTTCCGTCTGCAATTCGGGAGGCAGGCTGTTGATCGCGAAGTTGAGGGGAATTACGTCGTAGGCGATCTGCCCACCTCCGCGGATGGACCATTTGCCGCGGCCTGTCGGATCCCAGGCGAATCCGACGTGAGGACCGAAATTGTTCATATCGGATTTCGGCTTGCGGAAGATCAAGCCAACCGCCGGATCATTCGCAATCGCGTTGAGCGCTTGCTTACCTTCGTCGCGCGGCACGCCGGACCATTCATACCTCAGTCCGAGGTTCAACGTGAGCCGCGGCATGACCTTCCAATCGTCTTGCACGAACCAGTAGACTGCGGGGTTGTTGTTAGCCGAGGTTCCGGTCCCGGCGCCTCGCAGCGCGCCATTCCCGCCGTCGGGTACGAAGTCATTGATCAATGTATTCAACGATGCATAGTCCCATTCACCACGCGCCCGCGGCAAAGAGGTTGTTTCGGTGATGTAGTTCCGCCCCTCGACTCCTACCTTGAATGTGTGCTTCCCCCGAATGTAACTTACATTGTCTACCGCCTGATAGATATTCTGCACGTACCCTTGCGGAGCGAGACTAAACGGTCCGAGGTTGCTGCCGAATGGATCGATTTCCACGTTCGGGAAATTCGCAAACTGGCTGGGCACCACATCGTTTGGCCCGTTTAATCTCGAAAAGGAAAGCCGGAAGTCGTTAATCACCCGGCTGCTGACTGTCCAGGCGTCCGTGAAAATGTATTTCCGCGCGTCATCCGTCTGCAAGCCGGTAAACTGGCTCTGCGGCTGGATGGGGTTCACCTGCGGCAAGCGTTGCCGGTCATAAAGAACACGTCCGCGCACTTGGTGCTTGCCCAGGTTCAGATCTCCGTTGATCGTAAAATCGTGCTCTCTGAACCAACTTGGAGCAACTCCAGCGAACGTACCCACCGGAATCGACTGCGCGCTCCCATTGAAGCTCACGGGTACGGTACACGGCTGGTCCTTAGTGGTTCCGCAGGTCATATCCTGCTGAGAAGCAGTGGGAAATTGGTTCAAAATGGCCACCACGGCTGAGTCGGGATTGAGTGCTAGGAGCTGCGACATGCCGGTTGCTGTCGGCGTGAGTACCGTTGCGCCCTGCGATCCCAAGCCTTCATTCTGAAATTCGTAAGCGCCGTAGATAAAGAATTTGTCCTTTAAGATCGGGCCTCCAGCACTTGCGCCGAAGCGGTTGTAGTCAAAGCGATTCTTAACATCCGGAGGCGGGGTACTTAGGCCAGCGGCAGCAGCGATCTCCTGGTTTGTCGCCGCGTTGAAATCGCGGTTTCGGTTGTACCCCCAGCCGGCGCCGTGCCAGTTATTGGTGCCAGACTTGGTGACAATGTTGAACTGCCCACCGGCAGAATGTCCGTACTCTGCGCTGAACTGATTCGTCAGAAGCGTGAATTCTGCGACCGATTCTTGAATAACCGGCTGCGTCGGACCGTTCACATCCACGCGGTTATCATCCACACCGTCAATCGAAAAACCGTTGAAGCGCGGACGTGTTCCGCCAATTGATCCACCTGAGCCAAGAACGCCGCCCTGCTGAGTCGTGGTTCCTGGGGCGAAAACCGCGAATTCTTTTACGTCGCCGCCCAGTGTGTTCACCGGAAGGTCGTTCACCACCTGATTGCTGAACGTAGCTCCGAGTTCCGAGGACTCGGTTTTGACCAACTCGGCTCCCGCGGAGACCTCCACAACTGCGGAGACGTCGCCCACCTCGAGGGTCGTTGCGACTTCGGCAACTTGGTTGGATTCCACTTGCACACCTTTGTTCACGGTCTTCTTAAATCCGGTTTTCTCTACCGTGACGGTATACGCGCCGACTAGCAGGTTCGGGAAGACGTACGTGCCAGCACTCGACGCCGTCGACGTTGTCGAAACACTCGTGGCTTCATTGGTAACCGTCACCTTGGCATCGGGAATCCCCGCGCCCGTCGAATCGGAGACCGAAACGCGCAACGTCCCGTCAAGCCTTTGCGCGTTCGCGAGAGTCGGCACGAGAACCAATGCCAACAACAAGGCGAAAAAGGCAGTCCCTACACTTCTTGCTTTCCCATAGTTCGTGCTGAACCTGGATGTCATGAATCGACACCAGCCTGTAGCCACAGCTCTTTCACAATTCATTTGCACCCCTCCATTCGAAAACAAGCTCAAACGTCCCATTGCCTGCGCACGGAATGTCGGGACGCGATTGCGTCCCCAAACGCATAATTCCGTGCCCTTGGCTTTGCGGAGAGAATGCAGTTCACGCGCCACTGCTTAGTGGCGGCAATGTTTAGTTTTTTCTATAACTTACAGACCATATTGGCGGAGGCGGCAAAGGAACTTCGATACTTCTGGAGGATTTATCTAATTTAGATTCAAGTATGCGGAGACTGAGATTATTAAAGGGCAGTGACACCCGCACACTTTTCAGAATCTCCTGCTGCACGACGGCAGAGCGTGTCTTCGAACTTAGTGCACAAAGGCTGCGTCGCATGATTTTCGAACGCGGGAGTGCGCGCACGCATCTAGAGGATTTTCGCCGGCAAGGTTCTGAAACCGAATTGTGGTAATCTCCCCGCCATGACAATCGAACCTAAGTTTGCAGACTTTTGGCCGGAGTATGTGCGCGCCCACAGCCAGCCGGGCACGCGGGCGATTCACTTGGCAGGGACGCTGGCTGGATGGGCCCTGCTGGCAGCGGCGGTGGCACTCCGGCACTGGTGGTGGATTACGCTGGCCCTGGTTGTTTCTTATGCGCTGGCGTGGACCTCCCACTTTTTTGTGGAGCACAACCGGCCGGCCACTTTCGAGCACCCACTGTGGTCGTGGTGGGCGGATCAAAAGATGGTGGCGCTGATGCTCACCGGGAAAATGGACGAGGAAGTGCGGCGGTGCATGGCCGGAAATTAGGGAACTCCAGATTGGGAAATTTCAAGATATCAAAGCGCAAAACGAAAACCCAAGACCTGAAGAAAAGCTACTCGGTGCGGATGGCGAGGATGTCTTTGCCACGAACCTGAAGCTCGATGCCCAGAGGCGGACGCAAGTCCGAACCCTGTACGATCGCTCCACGCACGAAAAAATTTCCCGGAAGGGTGATCATTTTGAGGGGATCGAAAAGTGTGCGGCTGCAAGGATTGCCGACCATGGGATGCTTGGCAGCGGGGAAACCATAGTCGGTTTTTAGCTTGGCCAAATCGGTGACGAACTCCAGCCGACAGTCTCCATAGGGCGCATTCACAGAGAACGCCCAGTAGCCGCTAGGTTGCGACGCGGAACCGGCCGGCAGACGGATGAGCAGTGCGGGAGTGTTTTCGCCACTGACGGTATTGCGAATAAAAAACGCCTTCGAGGACCAGGGCTTGGTCATTTCGTCGACGCCGGCGATGCCAGGTGACGCGTCGGTGGCGTGCGGCACCAAGGTGCTCGGGTCGGGCGCCGGCGATGGAACTTCGATCTGCGGCTGCGGCTCGGCGGACTTGGACTCTGCGTGCCGCGGGCGGAGCGCCCAGCGCGTTCCCAGGAAAGCGACGACTAGCACCGCGACAAGTCCGATGACGAGTTTGATGGAAGTTCTGCTGGAAGTAACCGCCCGTGGGAGGGGCACTGTGACGCCGGGGATTTGCGGCATCTCCGTTTTGAAGCGGTCCGATGGGGGCTGGTCGGGCATAACGCTCTAATCTTCGCACTGATTTTATACTGGAAAAGCATTCCATGTTCAAAACGCAAAGAGTACCTAATCCCGGCCAGGACATAAGTTGTGCGCTTGCTACGGAATACCACAATGAATTGATAAGCCTAAACAGCTAACGGATCGCAGGCGAGCGGGTCCTGTCGTCTGCTGGTCTCAGCTTATCCTCCCTTTACCTTTATTTCGTTGGCTTCCTCGTCTATTATCCCGGCGCGCGTCCACAGGAGACAAAATGAGCTTTGGCCAAAGGCTTCAGGAAATTCGAGAGGGCTTCGAGCGGCCGTTCTGGGTCGCCAATTTCACAGAGATTTTCGAGAGGGTCGCATACTATGGGACCACAGCGGTCCTCGCGATTTACTTGAATGAGCAGCTTCGATTCTCGAGTGAACTCACGGGCTGGCTCGTGGGCACGTTCGGTCTCGTTGTCTGGTTTCTACCAATCCTGGGCGGCACGCTGGCCGACCGCTTCGGTTTCCGTCGAGCGCTGATGTTTGCATACCTGATCATGGCGATCGGATACTTCCTTCTGGGCTCACTCACCGCGCCGTGGATGCAGTCTTTGCGGCTGGCTCTGACTGACAAGTGGCTGGTGCTTGGCATTCTGATGATTCCAGCACTTGGCCCTGGGGTTGTGAAGCCGTGCGTTGCTGGAACAACCGCTCGAGCTTCCTCTGAGAATGTGCGTTCCATTGGATATTCCATTTACTACACGCTGGTGAACATTGGAGGCGCGGTTGGACCAGCCATGGCATTCCTGGTGCGGAAACAGCTTGGTTGGGGCATTGAGAACGTGTTCCGTCTTGCTTCCCTGAGTGTTTTCTTAATGTTTTGGATGACGTTTTTTTTCTATCGTGAACCGGTGCGACCCGGCGAGCAAAAGGTGGCAAGTGTTCTGATCGCGATTAAGAACATGTTTGTGGTGCTTCGCAACTTCCGTTTCGTTGCTTTCCTGATCATTTTTTCGGGTTTCTTTGTGGTGTTCTGGCAACAGTACATTTCCGTGCCCCTGTTCATTCGGAAACATATTGACCCGAATGCAAGCACGGACTTACTTCTTTCCGTCGACCCGACTATCGTGATTTGCTTCCAGATCGCGATTACATTTCTCACGCGAAAGCTTCCGGCCCTCAGCGCAATGAATTTGGGAATCCTGATCACCGGGCTTGCTTGGATCATTCCGGCAATCCACTCTTCAATGGCGGCGTTCATTGTCACGCTCGTCTTTGTAGCCGTTGGCGAAATTACGCAGGTCTCGCGTTATTACGAATATGTCTCACGCCTTGCGCCTTCCGGCCAGCAAGGTCTCTATATGGGCTATGCGTTTCTTCCCATCGGCATTGGGTATTTTATCGCCGGGGCTTTGGGCGGATATCTCGTTCACCAGAGCGAATCTGGGCGAGCGGAAAACGTCTGGTGGGTGATTACGGCGGTCGGTGTCCTCACTGTTCTTCTACTATGGATTTACGACCGCATCGTCAAGCCAAGTGCACAGACGGTCGCGCCCTCGGAACAATGAGCGATTCCTAAGCTATCTCTGCGACGGGTTCAGGAGATGCTTCTGCACGCACCAGTTCAACAATTCAGCGACGAATAGCGCATTTTCCGAGAGGGCAGAAAATTTCAAGTACTCAGCCAAACTGGCCAAGCTGTTTACCCGGTTTTTCGAAGGCGGCCAGGATTTTGCAGGTGACCCGGACCGCAAGGGATCCGGATCACCGCACTGCAAGAGGAGCAGGCTACCAGGTAAACTTCAGCGCGAACTGGATTTCGCGGTTGGGAACCTGGGTAGCGTCGATCTGTCCGAAGCCGGGCACGGGGTTTCCTGATGGATCGAGCGCTTCGAGATTATCGACGGGCGGCGCAAAATTCGTGTGATTAAAGACGTTGAAGAACTCCGCGCGGAACTGGACGGCAAAGTTTTCCGAGATTCGCGGAATCTTGGTGTTCTTGACCATGGAAAAGTCCACGTTCACCAACCCCGGGCCAATGATGGTGTTGCGGCCCAAATTGCCAAGAAGGTTGATGCAAGTGCCCGGAATTCCAGGGTTGCGCTGGACCGGCGGATTCGCATTCAAGTTCTGCGGAACGAAACCGCTGGTTTGGCATTGGCCGGCAAGAGATGTGGGCGCTTGAGTGTTGACGAAGCAAGACGGATTGATGTATTGGAGCACGCCGTGCCTTCCGGAAGAAGGAAATGTCAAGGAACATCCTGATACACGGTCCGGAATGGCGATGGGTTCGGAGTTGAGCTGGCCCATAGGATCGCCCTCAACGCCATCGAGCGGCCACAGAGGAACTCCGGAGCTAGCTTGGATGATGCCGCCGAGTTGCCAGCCTCGGGCGATCCAACCGGTTGCTCCAGAGAAGGCATGTGGCGCGGGAATGTCCCACAACGCGTTGACCGTCAAGTTCCGGGAAACATTGAAGTCAGATAGTCCACGAACAATTCTCAAGTCCCACCAGGGAATAGTGGGGCTCAAATCTGCGGAGAAATTGTCACCCGCGAAGCTGCCGGACGATGTGTCCATGGTCCTGCCCCACGTAAAGGAACTGAGAATCTGCAAGCCATGGCTCATGCGCTTTTCAAGTTGTACTTGAAGAGCGTTGTAATAAGACATGCTCTGCCACAACGTAGTCTGGATAGCGGCGACGTTGGGATTAATCAACCGGCCAGGAACGATGGAGCCCGTGGAGGCATTGCCGCAGACGCCCGTGGGTGGATTTGCCAGGGGCTGCGAGCAAACAACAGGGTCCGTGGGTATGGTACCCGTGTTCGGAACTACCGGAAATAGCCAGCCCGCAGAAGTCTTTGTGGGAAAGACGGTATTGATGTCGTCGAGTTGGAAAGGATTATGAATGCCCCGCGACCCGGCATAGGCGACAGTCAATGCCAGTGAACCGGTTACCTGCCGTTGCACGCTAAGGTTGTATTGGTAAATGTAGTTGCGCTTGATGTTGGTATCCACATAGTTCCAGGTTTGGGCCGAAGCGACAAAAGATGAAGGGAAAGGTATCTTCGGGAAAGAACCTTGCGGAGGGTTCACCACGGTAATTACGTTGTGAAAGGGCGAAGTCTGGGCATTGTTGATGACCAATTGATAAGGAAGCGGCAAGGCATCGAAAATACCGAAGCCACCGCGCACGGAAGTCTTTCCGCTGTGGAAAGGATCCCACGCGAATCCAATGCGCGGCTCGAAATTCTTGTTGGTCGGATTGTGAGGAAAGTAAAACTTGTTCATGCCGGGACAACTGCTGGGAGAAACACAGGCGCTGGGATCACTGGTGATGGCCGGCAGGTTGGCGATCAGACCGCTGGTTTCGCTAGGAATCGTTTCCATCTCGTAGCGCAGACCCAGATTGAGAGTCAGACTGGGGCGGAACTTCCAGTCGTCCTGAACGTATCCCGCAAAAATCGAAGTCCGGTTGTGATGGGTCTTAATCGCGGCTACGTCTGGGGGGCTGCCTGCAATGTGAACCCTGTTCTGTAGAAAGTGTGATATATCACTGAAAGTCGCGGTGCCATCCTCGATGAACGGCGCGAACAAGTCCAGATGATAGAGAATGATCGCACCACCGAACTTCAGGTTGTGCCTTCTGAATGTGCGCACAGCATCGTCGTAGAACTGATAGCTCTGAAGCATGTAGTTCTGAACCGACTGTCCGCGCAAGCCGCCGCGGAAGGTGGTAAGGCCGGAGACGGTAATCCTGGGCGCGAAGAGGCCAGAGACCATTCCGAAAGAGGTATCTGCCGCTGCGGGATTGATTGCACTTGGAGTTAATTGGCCATTGGCAAAACTGCGATTGTAACCGCCGCGGACTGTGTTGACCAAACCAGCGCCGAACAAGTGAGTTTCTTCAACGGAGAAACCTTGGCGGCCCAAAGCAAATTGGTCCAACACTTGGTTTAGACCATCGGGCTGAGTAAAGGTGGAATGGTCGAAATAATAGCTCCCGTTCAAGCTATCCTTTTCTGAAAACTTCACATCGGTGCGAGCGGTGTAGTAATTCTCCGGGACTACTTGCGCGCCAGAAAATGCAAACCTGCCAGTGTTGCAGATAACAGTTACCTGGTTACACGTGGCTCCGTTGCCTGGGCTTATCAAGCCGTCGTTAACAGCTGGATAGAAGACAAGGAATTTCGCGATGCTGGAGTCTACCGTGATCGGTGCCAGGGGAGCACCGGTATTTGGATCGCCGAGCTTCCCGCTGCGCGCCTCGGGTGAAAGAACATTTGCGATGTGTGGGATCCCTTTGCTTTGGCGCAAGCCTTCGTAGTCGCCGAAGATGAAGACTTTGTCTTTCCAGATTGGGCCGCCAGCCGAGCCGCCAAACTGGTTGCGGCGGAAGGCCGCTTTCTTAAGGCCGCCCGCGTTTTCAAAGAAATTTGCGGCATCCAGAGCGCTGTTGCGAATAAATTCATAGGCGCTGCCGTGAAAATCGTTGGTGCCGGAGCGGGTGATGGCGTTGATGACGCCACCAGAAGTGAAGCCATATTCGGCGGTGTAGTTGTTCGTCAGGACGGAGAACTCCTGAATGGCGTCGACCCCGAGGTTCTGGCCCAGCACGCTACCGGGCCCGGCGTTTGAATAGTCATTGATGATCACGCCGTTCAGGCGATAGGTGTTCTGCGTGGGCCGGTTGCCGTCAATAGTCATCTGCATTCCCAACCCGCGGGCATGGGAGCCGACCTGAGTGACAGCTTCTTGAGTGCGCACCGTAGCAACGCCAGGCTGAAGGGTCGCGAGCGAGGCCCAGTCGCGGCCGTTCAGCGGCAACTCGCGGACTTCCGAGCCTTCGACGACGCCACTAATCGTGGAAGTGGCAAGCTGGATTGTGGGGGCTTCCTCCGTGACCTGTACGGTTTGCTGCGACTGCCCCACGGCCATCGTGACGTCCAAGGCGCGTTGCGCGCCAACGGTGAGCGTGACAGCGAGAACTTTTGTAGTGAAGCCGGAAGCAGCGACCGTGACCTGGTACTCCCCCGGAATGAGATTGGTTACGGTATACAAGCCATCGGTATTGCTTTTTGTCGAGGTCACGACGGCAGTGGCCACATTCTTGGCAGAGACCTGGGCATTCGCGATAACTCCGCCTGTGGCATCCGCGATCGTGCCGGTAATGGTTGCGCCGGCGACCTGCGCGCGGAGCGGCACACTGAAGATGAGACAAATTGCCAACACCCCAAGAACCAGACGAATGAAATGAGATCTCATTGACTCCCCCCTGTTGTTCTCCCAAACGAAGAACCGCGCATCGAATCCGTCGCGGAACCGGCGTCCCGTCAGCTAGGACCCTCGAAGATGCCTTTGCGGCCGGAACGCAGAAGAACCAGAAACAATAAACCAATGTGAACCAACCGCACCATTTATGAACCAATTGAGCGCCAATATCCTCGCATTGCTTCTGCGAGTCAAGAGAAAAAGAAAAGAGATTATTCCCTTGGAAAGCCAGGATCGCCGTTCCATGGAGGAATGGGGGAAGAATGAGGTTGGCAAGGGAAGTGTCAAGATTCGGGAAGAGGCACGGGGGCTAAGTGAACCTTTTCTATACCAATTTGCGCTGGACGACCTGCCGGTGACATGCCAAGATACGGCTGCAACGATTCGTAGAAAGGAACGAAGTTTTATGGGTCCATCGACAGTCAAAAGAGCGCTCGTTCAGCGACCGCGACCTCGGAGGAAAAGAGGGGATTCCGGGAAATTGCGAGTGATTTTAGAGAAAGAAGTTCGATCCAAATACTGGCAGAAAGGCGAGCGACTTCCGACGGAGCGAGAGCTGTGTGCGCGATACGGGGTTGCCCGGAACACTTTGCGGAGAGCGCTTCAGTCGCTGGAGGATAAGA
>DATDNK010000404.1:0-4391 GCA_036518275.1 Candidatus Acidiferrum sp. | reverse complement strand
TGAGAGCACTCAGGAAAAAATACTTTTAGATAGACCGCGCTTGTCCCGAGAACAAATCGCCCAGCGCGCGGCGCTCGAATTGCCCGACGGCGCTTACGTCAATCTCGGCTGGGGCATTCCCAATCTCATCGCCAATTATCTGCCTAAGGAAATCACAGTTTACTTCCACAGTGAAAATGGAATCCTCGGTATGGGACGCCGTGCAAGAACCGGCGAAGAAGACTATGACCTGGTGGACGCAATGAAGGTTCCCGTGACACTAATTCCCGGAGCATCGATTTTCCACCAGGCTGATGCACACTTAATGACCCGCGGCGGCCATGTTGATGTCGCAGTGCTGGGCGGCTTCCAGGTTTCCGAAAAGGGCGACCTCGCGAATTGGAAAATTCCCGGTGCCAAAGGCTCCGGCGGCATCGGTGGTGCGATGGACATCGCTGCCGGCGCAAAAAAACTGATCGTCTGCATGGAGCATGTCACCAAAGAGGGCGCACCCAAAATCGTCAAGAAGTGCACCTATCCATTGACCGGCCTAGAATGTGTGGACACCATCGTTACGGATCTCGCGGTGATTGACGTTACGGCCCAAGGCCTCGTCCTTCGCGAAGTCGCACCCGGTTGGACGACCAACGAAATACAGAAGCTAACCGGAGTTCCGCTGAACACAAAAGGCCGCGTTCCTGAAATACGGTTGTAGTAAATTCTGAATGGACCTCTAGGAGGGAAACAATGGGCGAGGTGATTCCGCAACAATACGCCGACTTGTTTGAAAAGCAGGCCTTCGGCAATCTCAGCACGCTGATGAAGGATGGCAGCCCGCAAGTCACGCCCGTCTGGGTAGATTTTGACGGCAAGCACGTTCGAGTCAATTCCGCCAAAGGCCGCGTCAAGGATAGAAACATGCGCCGCGATCCCCGCGTGTCCATTGCGCTGCAGGATCCCGCGAACCCCTACCGCTACATCGAAGTCCGCGGGCGCGTTGTAGAAATCACCGAGAAGGGCGCGGACGACCACATCAACAAACTCTCGCAAAAATACCTTGGCAAGCCTGTTTACCCGTTCCG
The DNA here is from genome assembly GCA_036518275.1 of Candidatus Acidiferrum sp. Classification (GTDB taxonomy): domain Bacteria; phylum Acidobacteriota; class Terriglobia; order Acidiferrales; family UBA7541; genus Acidiferrum. Next base: position 3,330 of record DATDNK010000404.1, on the reverse strand, counting down.
CCAGCCCGGCGAAGTCCGCGTCATTTACAAAATCGAGCCGCAAAAAGTCAGTTCCATGGGCTGACAGATTCGGAAGCTGGAAAATAGAAATTGGAAAATAAGGCTAAGGCACGTGATCCCATCTTCGAGCCCTATTGATCTGATCTCTTTCCTATTTTCAGTTTTCTAATTTCGATTTCCAATTTCATAGCCGCGCGGCGACGCGCGCCGCAATGCGTCCATCCGGAGTGCGAAAAACAAAAGCGAGACTGTCCAAAAGCGACGTGCCGGCACTAGGCACCGTCAATTCATAGGACCATTCGTAGCGGGGAGGCAACTCCGCAGCCAGCGACGCCGCATAGGGCTGCATGCGGTCCACACGTGCGTCAATCTCTTTGACGCCCTTCACCGGCTTCAAATCCACGCCGTGCTTCCAGTAGATCGAGAGCCGGAGGTCGTCGACCATCTTTTGCGTCAGGTAAGGACGTGTGCCCATTTCCTGAACTTCGGCGGGACAGAAGTCCCGAATGGCAAGGAGAACAGTAACGGAGTTCGGGAACTTTGACACGGTTTCCGTGCCGCGCTGGAAAGTCGTCCCCTGGTCAGTATCGATGCGCCTGAGATCGTCGAAAAAATCGCCGGAGATCATCCGGCCATTGACGCGAAAGCAGACCCCATTGGGAAATGAACCATCGGTTTCAAAGAAGACCCCACCGTCATAGTTCCAAACGGTTTCGTCTTTTCCATGCTTGTCGTGTTTTTCGTGTTTGGCCTGCCGAGTGTAAGCGCCAGGAACCAGAAAGAAGGAAAACGCAAGGACACAGAAAGCCGACTTGTAACTCGCGAACCGCATACGAAATGTTCTTCACTACTAATCTAGCCCTTTCTTGGGCTCGGCGAGAAGAAACTTGAACCCCTGAAAAGTGTGCATGGCCTTGCCCGCCCCCTCTGCCTTGACGTCGCCTTTACCGGAACGCACTGCCTGAATCGCGTCAACGAGCTCCGGCAGAACGTTCGGATCCGCCAGGGGGATGTTGTGCGCACCAAGCACCATTTTCACTTGCGGGGCAAGCGCGGCAAGACGCTTCGCCGAGGCAACGTAAGCATCCAGGTCGGTTTCCGGCCGGTACAGCCAAATGGGCGCGGGATAATACGTGTCCCCCGTAAAGAGCAGACCGTTCGCACGGTCAAACAGCGCAATCGCATCCGGGGTATGGCCGGGGGTGGCAATGATTTCCACGGTCCGCGCGCCCAAATTGATTTTGAAGCCGTCGTGAACGAACCGCGAAATCTTCCAAGGCTTCGTTGCATAAGTTTTAGGATTAAACGCCTTGGGCAGATCGCCGCAAACTTGGCCCGGCGCAATTTCCGCCTGCGCGTCTTCGCGAGATCCCCGGGCATTCTTGCGCGTGAAGTCCGTGTCCATCCCGTAGACAAAAGTGAATTCCCAGTTGCCGCCGACATGGTCGTTATGCGTGTGGGAGTTGAGCACTACGACGGGCCGGGAGGTCAATTGCGCGGTCACTTTGCGAATGCTGCTGATGCCCATGCCCGTGTCGAAGAGAACCGCCTGCTTGGTCCCTACGATCAGGTAGGAAATCGTTTCTTCTTCTTGATGCGGTTCGTAAATCGCGAACGTCCCCGGCGCCACTCGGTACACTTCAAACCACGGATCATTGACCGGCATGCGCAACAGCGCCTTGTATTCCGGCCGCGGCAGAGGCTTGCACCATTCAGGAATCCCCTTGGATTGAGCGGCTAGCGACGCCGGCAGCAAACAAATCAGCGACAGCCTTGCAAGTTTTCTGCAAAAGCTCACGATTCCTCCCAAAATGTGACTCGAAGGATTGTGCTGGGCGTTCAATTATCGTATAGCGTCCGGTGCATGCGAGCAAATTCTCTCTTCAGATTTTCTTATTTCTTGCGCAGCGCGCATGCTTGAGGCTGGGTTGGTCACCACACTTGTTATTTGCCATCTACCGAAAACGCCAGCAGCACGTTTCCGGGAGCCCCTCCAAGGAAAGCGTATCCCGAGTTCACGTAAAGGGTTCCTCCAACGATGACCGCTCCCGGGCCATCGAGCGCGCCTCCGTGCGCTTTTACTCCGTTCACGGTCTTGAAATCCGACGCCGTGTCCACGTCCCACACGATGTGCCCGTCCTGCGCGGAGTACGCTCGCAAGTGCCCATCCAGTCCGCCAGAAAAAATCACGCCGGGAATTGCGGTCACTGCCGCAGATTGCGCCGGACTGCACCCGGGAGCCTCTCCACATCCCGGATGCGGAGTGTGCCAGGCGATGTCGCCGTTCTCGAGTTTCAGAGCAAAGAGCCCGCCACCTATTTTCGGATCCAATTGCGCCGCGAATCCGAAAGCTGTATCGCGCGCTCCCGCTGTGCCTGCAGGCACAGGGTGCATGGTGACGTCCGACACGGCAACGTACACGTTCTTTGCGTCCGCAGCCGAACCCCATTGGACGCCGCCAGCCGCTCCACCGCGGCCCACGCGACGCTGCCACAGCAGTTCACCCTGCTTGTCCGGATCCAAAGCGTAGACGATTCCCGACTTCTGACCTGCAATCAGAGCGCGGTGTCCATTGCCCAGCTCTACCAGAATCGGCGAAGAGCCAAAATCAAAATCTGGCCCGTTCGCTTCGGGGCAGTTCACGCGCATTGCTTCCGGCGCCCCGCAATTTACGTTGAACGCATCCCCTTTGGTCATTTGCTGCGACCATTTCAGTTTTCCTGTTTCCAGATCGAACGCCAGAAAAGAATCCGAAGTCGGCGCCGCAGGGTCGGAATAACTATCGCCCGTGGTCACATAGATGGCGTGGCTCTTCAGATCCACCGTTGGTGAGGACCACACTCCCGCTCCCGAGGGTCCCCACAATTGAACGCCGATTTTACTTTTGCGCACCGGCTTCGGCTCTTCCGTCACCGTATACCTCTTCCAAAGAACTTTGCCCGTCGCGGCATCGAGCGCCGAGACGCTGCCTCGAAACTTGCAGCATTCGTATTGCGGATTCCCGGCGAACACCTCTTCCATTGAAGAAGTGGGAACATACAGTTTTCCCGCGGCCAGCGCCGGCGCTCCGGTAATCACTGCTCCGGGAAATTCTTTCACGTGCGTCTTCCACAAAAGCTTTCCCGTTGCAGCGTCCACCGCATAGACGTTGGCGTGTTGATCGCCGAAGTACGCCGCCCAGCCGCTGCCGTTTTCGCCCAAGCTGATTGCTGTCCGCACGGGAGCATCGGTGTCAAATGCCCAGAAAATGCAACCGGTCTCCGCACTGAGCGAGTAGACTCTTCGTTCAAAACTTCCTACAAAAACGCGCCCGCCCGCGACCGTGGCCTG
>DATDNK010000403.1:0-9671 GCA_036518275.1 Candidatus Acidiferrum sp. | reverse complement strand
CATGGTCCCCCCGTCTTACTTGGCGTAAACTTTTTCCATCTGCCCGATGGACCGTGCTAGATCTGCCCGCGCTTGATTGAATCGGTACAGCGCCGCAATCTGATTGTCATTCGCGCGCGACAGCGAATCCTGCGCCTGAATCACTTCGATGTTGTTGGCCACGCCCGCTTTGAAGCGGTCCCGCGCCTGATCCACTTCTTCCTTCGAAAGCTGCACGCCCAGATTCGCCACCTGCACTTCGTTGCGCGCCGAGTCCAGATTCAGCAGCGCCGTCTTCACATCCAGTGCAATCTGGTTCCGCAAGTCCGCGCGCTGTTCCTCGAGCTTCCGAATTTCCAAGTCGGCGCTCACCACTTCGGCGCGAATCCTTCCTCCCGTGAAAAGCGGCAGATTCACGCTCCCTAGATACGTATAGGTTGGCAGCGTGGTATTCCCGGACGTACCTACATAGGAGAACTCTCCATCGAAACGTACAGACGGCAGCCGAGAATCCCGAGCCGCTTTCTTCTGGTCTTCGGCGGCTCTGATCTGTGAAGACAACGCCTTCCACTCCTGGCGGTTGGCGAGAGCCCCTTCGATGCTGGACTCCACTTCCGGTTGCGGGGTGTCAAAAAAACTCAGTGAATCTGCCAGTTCGATCTTCTGCCTCGGATCGAGATTGAGCAGCCGGCTCAATCCGTAAAGCGCAGTGTCCCGGTCGTTTTCCGCCTCAAGAAGCCGCTGCTTTTCGTTTTGCAGCTCCACATTGGCCCGTAGCGTGTCGATTCCCGTGCCCACTCCTTCTTTCTGCAAATCCGCAGCCTGGTCATAAAGCGCTTGCGCCAGATCCACGCGCGATTGCGAAGCCTGCACGTTCGCCACGGCACGCAGCGTCCCGATGTACTGCGAAACCGTCAGCAGGATCACCTGCTCCCGCGTCGACAGGCTGTTCGCCTTGCTCGCGTTTGCTGTGTTCCGCGCCGCCTGGTACCTGTTCCACAGCGTCAGGTCGAAAACCGGGGCGCTTACGCTCGGTCCCGCCGAGAATATCTGATAAGGTCCCAGAGTCTTCGGAAATCCGGGGAACGGCGTCTTTCCGCCGAACTGCGCCAGCAGGTTCACCTTTTGGGCTTCATCGGAAATGCGCGCACTCGCTTGGGGTAGCAATTCCGCACGCGCAATGTTTTTGTCTTGCTCGCTCTGCGCTGCCGTCAAAATCGCAATCTGTGCCGTTGGGTTCTGCTTGAGCGCAAGCGCCACCGCCTGATCCAGCGTCAGCCGCAACATTTCGCTTGGCGCCGCCGCAGGCAGCGCCTGTGTTTTCGGCGTGGACTGCGCGCGGACAGTGGCTGTGTTTATCAGCAAGCTCATAAGAGCGATGTAAAAAACGATCTGTGAGCCCTTCGAGCGCTCTTTCCGGCTGTGCCTCTTCATTTCCTTCTCGGTCTTGACGATCTCATCCACGATCGCTTGGTTCAGGCAGCCTTCGGCGATTAGTTCTCCACCCTGCCGGTGGATTTCCTTCAACAACACTCTCCCCGCGGAATCGATAAAGCTCACCTCACAAAGATTGATGTGTACTTTTTCATTTGGCGAAGCGCCGCGGAGTTCCCGCCAGCACTGCTCCAGAGTCGCGACCAGCGGTCCCGCCAGTCGCCCCTCGATGCTGAGGACCGTCTTCCCTCGCCTCTTCTGTGTCGTAATTCGTAGCATGAACTCTTCCCCGTGCACAGGTAGTAGATGCATGAATGCCTCCATTCGATGTAAACTCTTATATTCTCTTTAAGTTATTGTAAATGAAAGGATTACTATGAATTACGGGAGTGCACGTGCCTTTATCTAGTGCTTATATATGGGCAGATGTCGGTATATCGTCTACAAATGCGTGATTATATATTGGCACTTAGCCCAAATCGGTTTATGGCGGCCACATCTCTGGGGATGGATGTAGCTCATTTCCAGGTAGGCGTGCTTCGCGTTATTTTTTCACCTTTTTGAACCGTGAACTCCCGGACCTCTTCAACGCTTCACCGCGATGGCCTGTAACTCGAAGTGTCCCCCGAGTAGCAAAGAACCAGCGCCGATGAACTCCCGCGCCGGGTAGTCCTTCGTCGTAAAGTAGCTCGCGTAAATCGGATTGAACTTCTGGAACAACGACAAGTCCGAGCACGCAATCTGCACGTACACCAAGTCATCCATGGTCATGCCGGCCTGCGCCAACACTTCCTTCTCTCCATCAAGAAGCAACTTGATCTCGTCCTCCACCTTCTCCGGAACTTTTCCCGTCTTCGGATCAATCCCAATCCGTCCCGCCAGGTACAGCGTATTGCCGGATAGAATTGCATCGCTAAATGGCGCCGAGACCGGTCCTCCAGCCAGCTTGATCACTTTTCGCGTCGGTTGAATCGTCACCTGCGATGATGTTCCGCTCGCCGTCAAAACCGCCCCCGCTGCTAGCGCTATTGCTGCAAAACTGATTCGTCGGTTCATGATTCCCTCCTCAAGGCAATTCTGTATGATCGCGTAAACTCTTCCTCTGCCAAGTCGCGCGAGTGTAATACCCAATTCGCTTTCCGGCAAGTCATCAGCCCATTTTGCTGCTGCCTTTGCCTGACTTTGGTAGGCGGTTTTTCTCTTTTTCCCCGGCGCAAACGCCTTCCGGAGTCAGATAGTCTTCGCAATCGGCGGCGCTTACGGTTTTTCTGGCGCTGACGGCGTTGCTGGAGAAGAAGATGCCGCGGCGGGCGGCACAGCAACAGCAGGAGTCTTGGACGATGCAGGCTTCGCAGTCGTCGATGGATGATCCGCGTGAGGAGGCGCGAGAAGGGCGTCGATGATTTTGCCGGTGGCAGCTTTGCTCACGCCGCAATTGCGGTCCCAGATGCGGCACTGCGCCAGCGTGTACTGGCAGCCGCAAGTGCAACTCTCGGCATTGAATTTGTGCAATGCGACGGTTCTTTGCTCCGGCGTCAGCGTGGAAAGATCCACGCCGGGAAGCTGCGTGGCGCGGTCGGCATGTTTCAAGAAAATCTGTCCCGTGTCCTCGAACGTTTCCACTTTCACATTGCCAATAGGCAAGCCGAGCAACGAGCGAATCTCCACTTCATAGAGGACGGGATCGCGCAAGCCTTCATGCTTTTGCACCACGCGCCCTTCCGCATTCAGCAGGAAAGAAGTGGGCAGCGCGGGAATCCCGCCATAGTCCGCCCGCAACTCGTCGCTGGCAATCGCGACCGGATAGTTGATGCCATACCTCTCAATAAATTTCTGGATGGCTTCCTGATCGTCGTCGTCCACGACCAAGCCGATGATCTGGAGCTGCTCCTTATATTTGTTCTGCAGCTCCACGAGGTCGGGAACTTCCGCGCGGCATGGTCCGCACCAGGTGGCCCAGAAATTCAGGAGAATTACTCTGCCTTTGTAATCTGCAAGGCCGAGAGGCTTCCCTTCCAGGGTGTCAAGCTTGAAGTTCGGAGCAGGATCAGGGTTCCGCACAAACCGGATCGTGGGCTGCTGGCCAAAAGAGGGAGCCGCTGCCCAAGCAAATAGCAGCGCGCCAACCAGGTATGCTCTCCGAAAGCTCATGGCGTCCTCTCTAGGAAAACACAATGAGCGAAGGAAACCAAGGGAGACCCACGAGGATTGTCGCGTGAGAGACTCCGTGTTTTCCAATTGCCACGCAAAACCCGTAGTCTTTGCTTCTTCGTTTTTAGTACTTACAGTACTCCATAATTTCATGCGCCTTGAAACTATTGCCCTTATAAGACCCTGAGAGACATTCTATCCACTTTATTTTCTTGCACTTACATTTGCAGCCCAAGGACCCCCGAAGTGCCTCTAACTTGGCTGGGAGGTGCTAATGTTTCTAACCAAACGGCACTACCTTGCAATAGGCTGTACGCTTCTCCTCGCGGTAGCTCCCGCAGTCGGAGCGGCCGCGATGTGGGGGTCAGACGCAGTCACGGTCCCAGAGCACACCAGCATTCATGTGACTCTGGATCAGACCGTGACGACCAGCGAGAAACCGGGGCATCACTTCCGGACCACGGTCTCTCAGCCGGTGGTGGTCGACGGCAAAACCGTGATCCCCAAGGGCGCTCGCGCTGAGGGCGTCATCGTTGAAGCCAAGGAGGCGGGCCGCATCAAGGGCCGCGCCCAGTTGCAACTCGCGCTCCAATCGGTCAACGTGGACGGGCAGAACTACCCCGTTCACACCTTCTCCTCGCGAGAAGTTGGCCGTAGCCACATGAAGCACCACCTGCTGTGGATTGGCGGTGGGGCCGGCGGAGGCGTCTTGATTGGCGCTTTGGCCGGTGGGGGCACGGGCGCAGCCATCGGCGGACCCGTCGGCGCAGCCGCGGGAACCACCGTGGCGCTCCTGACGGCGAAGCGCGACATCAAGCTTCGCCCCGAAACTTCGCTCACGTTCCACTTGGCCAAGCCCGCGACCATTAACAGGAAGAGCTGAACCCGCCCTCATCTTTCCATAAACACGAAACATAACCACTAACCATAACGCGGGCGTCTTCGGCCGCAGTTACAGCCGATGCGCCCGCCTTATTCTTTTCTGCCCTCTCCATTCTTCTCCGAACGGCACTGATGCGGCAGGCCGTGTCGAAGATTTCGTTTGACCTAGCCTTGCCCCCGCGATTTTTTTCGCGGGTTGCGCGTGGGGCGGCTGAATGGCCGCTACGCGGGGCCTCGCATGCAATAAAGGTTGCGCGTTCACCGCGAGGCTGGTCGCCTGTTACGCCACAAGTACACGAACACCCAGAGCGCAACGAAAACCAAAAAAGCTATAAGGGCCATTTTCGCGCTTCCGAAACTGGTCCCGATGATCAAGCCCGAGTGTGAAATCAACACGGTCGAAGACTGTGCTCCGTTGTCCGGCGGCCGTCCATGCGCATCCACCGCGCTGACGGTAACCGTAAATGAACTCTCGCCGGTGGATGAGTTCGCAGAAACCGTCAACAGGGAGGTAGCAGCGCCGCCAGACACGGTCACTGAAGCGGGGTTCACGCAGGATGGCGCGGGTTGCGCCAGCCCCGAAACAGTGCAGGTGAAGTCCACCTTGCCGGTAAAGCCGTTAAAGGGAACGACCGTGACGGTGGAAGTTGCGGCGCCTTTACTCAAGGTGGCGGGCGTCAGCAGGGTCAGGGTTAGGTTGTAGCTGGGAATTGGCGAGCCCTGGCATTCGCAGGCAAGGGCTTCCGCCCTCATGCCCTCGGTTGTGCACTTGCCCACTTCTCCGCCACCGACGGTAGGCGGACTGCATCGAGCGCCCGGCTTAGTACAAACGTGTCCTTGTTCAAGAGGCTTGAAGGAACACGACTGTCCAAAAGTTGCTGGCGAGAAAAGCGCCAAGACGACGCCATAGGAGCCACACAAGAAGAAGAGGGTCCCAAGCGCCGGGCGTGTAGCTGTTCGCTTCATTAATGGAAAAGTCCTCTGCGGAATTGTGATTAGGCGCCCGGGAAATTGCAAGAACGCTCGACCGAAGCCACTCATCGACGAGGTTGCAGATGGGCTACTCGTAGCGGAGGGCAACCATCGGGTCGACGCGCATGGCGCGGCGAGCCGGCAAGTACCCCGCACAGAAGGCAACAGCGGACAAGGCTCCGACGGCAGCAAGCATCGTCACGCTGTCTCGCCCCGCAAGCCCGAACAGCAGCTTCTGCAGCAAGCCCACGGTTGCCAACGAAAGAGCAACGCCCGCTGCCACGCCACCACCAAGGACCAAGGTTACATCGCGCATCACCAAGCCTAAAATGGAAGTCTGCGGCGCCCCAAGGGCCATGCGAATGCCAAACTCCACTTGCCGCAGCGTGACCAAATAACTCAGCGCACCATACAGCCCAATCATTGCCAGCAACAGAGCGAGCGCCCCAAAAAACGTAGACAGCGTCGCCAGCGACCGCTCCTGCACCAGGGAGTCGTCCACCTGCTGCTCCAGCGTCCCAAACCCCAGCGGGATCGCTTTGCTTACTTGAGCCACAGCGTCCTGCACCGACGAAATAAGGGCAGAAGGATGCATCGCAGTCCGCAGCTCGAAGGTCTGTGCTTCTGCATGTTCGGGAATCTGCGTAATGGGGAAATAGGCTGTGACGGAATTGTCTTCGCGCAGCGAATCGTATTTCGCATCCTTTACCAGCCCAACGACCTCAATCGGTAGAGCTGTCTGGCCCGGCTCCGGCTGAATTCGGAAGAATTTTCCAAGTGGATTGGAATTGGGAAAAAACTTTCGTGCCACGGCTTCATTGATGATGGCGACCTTCGCTGATGTTTTTGTGTCCGAGGCGTGGAAATCTCTTCCCGCTAGAAGAGTAGTCCGCAGGGTCTCAAAATAGCCAGGCGAGATGAAGTTGAAGTTTACGAGGGCGTCGTCCCCGGTCGGCGGATTTGGAGTGTCTACTTGCAGGACATCGTTCCACGTTAAATTGCTGACCGGAGTCAGAATGGACCGGCTAGCCGATACAACCCCAGGAAGCGCGCGCAGCCTGCGTTCGATATCGTCGAACATCGCGGGCTGCCGTTCGGTAGGAACATTCGCCGTATGCAGATTTGCTTGCACCAGCAATACGTTGTTCCGGTCGAAGCCGATATCCATAGTGACCAGCTTCGCGAAGCTCTTCAGGAATAAACCGCTGGCCACCAGCAAAACGAGCGAAAGCGCCACTTGCGAAGCGACAATCCATTTCCCCGGCCGAAACCTGGCGTGGCTCCCCACGTCAGCAGCCTGGCTGCCCTTCATCGCGGAGGTTAGTGAAACGCTCGTCGAACGAAACGCCGGCAAGACGCCGAACATCAGCCCTGTCAAAACGGCCGCAGCCGCCGTAAAGCTCAATACGCGCCAGTCCAATGAGAGATCCAGGAAAAGTGGTAGGGGATTGCTTCTTGTCGAGATGAGGCGCACGAGCAGTGCACTGCCCCAGCGCGCAAGAAGCATCCCGAATAGCGCGCCTGTTGCCGAAAGCAGGACACATTCTGTCAGCAACTGCCGGATCAGCCGCGCTCTTGAAGCACCCAGCGCCTTTCTCACCGCGATTTCCTTGTGGCGTGCGGCCGCGCGAGCCAGCATCAAGCTGGCGATGTTGGCGCAAGCAATGAGCAGCACCAAACCCACCACCCCCATCAGAATATCGAGAGGCTGGCCAAATTTTTGGCGCAACAAATAGGAGACTCCGGTACCAGCGGGTGTGGCGACAAGTGTCTCTTTGCGGAAGGACTCTTGGTCTTTGGGTTCCCAATTTGGCGGCACCACCGCCGAAAATACTTGAGGGGAGAGCACTCCGAGTCGAGCCCTCAACTGCTGCGGAGTCACGCCCGGCTTCACCCGGCCAATCACGTTCAACCACCACCACGATCTTGCGTCCAGGCGCGATCTCGCGCCGTCAAACTGCGCTGCCGCGCAAATAGGGATCGCGACGTCGAATTTGATTTCGATGTGCGTTCCGTAAAACCCAGGCTGGCTCACTCCGATGATTTCAAATTTATGGCCGTCGAGAGAAATCATGTCGCCGATGGCGCTAGAAGCTCCGCCAAAATGTTCCTCCCAGAATTCATAGCTGAGAACTGCCGCGCCGGCGCATCCTCGCTGGTCATCGGATTTCACGAACAAGCGGCCTGCCGCTGGTCGAACGCCAAGGGTTTTGAAGTAATCGCCGCTTACAAACATCCCGTTTGCCCGCTGGACCGCGCCACCCTGCGCAAGGTCGAAGGGCGTCGACTCCCATGCGAACATGCCCGAAAAAAGGTCTTGATGATCCCTCATCTCTTCCCACAGCGGGTTCGTGAACACTCCAGAAGGTTCGTTGTTCGGGTACCGCGGGTTTTCTCTACGCACCTGGACCAGCTCTTGCGGGTTTTGCACGGGCAGCATTCGTAGCATGACGCTGTCAATCAGGCTGAAGATTGCCGTGTTGGCGCCAATTCCGAGAGCCAGCGAGAAGATGGCTACCGCTGTCGTGACCGGCGTGCGCCTCAGAACACGCACGGCGTAACGAATATCCTGGATCAGCGTCTCAACCAGATTCACGCCGCGAACGTCGCGGCATTGTTCTTTGCGCAATTCCAATCCGTCCATCGCGCGGATGGCGGTGCGGCGCGCGTCCTCCGGCGTCATGCCTTGCGCGAGGAATTCTTCGGTTTTGCGGTCTAGGTGGTACTGAAGCTCTTCGTCGAGCTCTAGCTCGACGCGTTTGCGGTGAAAGAACGAACGCAGCCTTAGGGGAATCGTGTAGAGCCAATGTTCGAGGCGCATGATGTGCTCCTTGCCGCTCGCGATGTTTCCAGCAGAAAAAGCAGATCCCTCGCTCCGCTCGGGGATGACAACCAAAGCTGTTCTCAGCCTGCGAAAGTTTCATCCATCGGAAGCAAACCTGTTTTCACGTTCCGGCGCTCATGCTTCTTTCAGTTTTACAACATGCGAGATCGCCGCAGACAGGCGGTTCCAGTTGCCCGCTTCCTTTTCCAACTGCCGCCGCCCGAGGCGCGTGAGCGAATAGAACTTGGCGCGCCGATTGTTTTCGCTAGGCTTCCACTCGGCGGTGATCCAGCCTTCTTGTTCCAGCTTGTGCAGCGCCGGATAGAGAGAGCCGTCGCTGACCTGTAGAACGTCGCCGGAGATTTGTTTCAAGCGCTGGCTGATCGCGAAGCCGTTCAGCGGCTCGAGCGCGAGAATTTTCAAAAGTAAGAGGTCCAGCGTGCCCTGGACAAGATCGGATGGCTTGCTCATGCACACTCCCGCGCCCTCACAAAGAGGGCAGCTACTACTCGGTTACCGAGGATAAGGTACACCCATTCCCCTCGGTAAGCAAGGGGAGCGAGAGGACTTAACTCAGAGAGCGTAGAAGGCAGAAGCACAGAGAACGCAAATAAGAAAAAACCTCAAATCGAGATTAGACAGAAAGACGAAGAATATTCGGCCACCAGAACTCCGACCCTGGCAACTATAAGACAATAAAGGAGTTAGATAGGCCCGGGTAGGTTTAGGTGCTGCCCTGACATTTGAAGGTGACCCGTCGTCTATTCCACAGGAGCCAGGAATGGGAACGATGGGACTTGCGCTGCCCTGGAAGGCTAGAATCGCTTCCGCGCTGCGCGAACCTGCCGCAATCGGCAGGTGGGAGAAGCGAGTGGTACCTTCCGAGCACCTGACCGGAAGCCCGGCCCAGGCAGGAGCGGGATCGGTGAGTGAAGATGCCGCACTGGCAGCGGCGTGCCAGGCGGGTGACTTGCGCGCTTACGAGCGGTTGTACGCGCTGCACGGCGCGCGAATGAAAAACCTTGCGCGCAACGTGCTGGGTAGCACGGTGGAGGCGGAAGACGCGGTGCAGGAAACGTTTCTGAAATTGCAACGGAGCATTGCGACCTTTCGCGGGCAATCGAGTTTTGCGACGTGGACCTATCGCATCCTGATCAACACCTGCTACGACGCGCGGCGCAGCCGACTGCGCAAGAAAGAAGTGACCACCGACGACGATTCGGAGGAAACGCCGCGGATGGAGCCGCGTGCACCGGGAGCGCATCCATCGCTGCGGATGGCTTTGGAACGCGCGCTCGCGAAGCTGACGCGGCATCAGCGCGATGTTTTCCTGCTGTATGAGGTGGAAGGCTTTCGTCACGCCGAGATTGCCGGGATGCTGGAGATTACAGAGGCGGCGTCGAAGAACACATTGTTTCAGGCGAAGAAG